>CAZPTI010000126.1:0-7689 GCA_964588925.1 uncultured Anaerolineales bacterium
TGCAACGGCATGGCCCAGGTCATGATGCAGGCGCTGCCCGGCGTGGAGGTGACGCAGGCCAGCGAGCCGGTGGCGATCAACGATGTGGCAAGGGGCGTCAGCGGGACGGCGTGTCGCGCGCTGGCGACGGGGACGGGCGAGACGTTCAAGAGCCCGATCGACACCGTGCAGGCGATCACGAAGGTGCTGGCGGCGGGCGGCTGGACGGAGGACATGAACCTGATCGCCGACGGGCCGACCGGCACGGCCACCGGCTTCCGCAGCGGCGATAAGGTGTGCCTGATTGCGGCGGACTGGAATCCGGGACCGGCGGTAAGCTGCCCGGCCGACAAGCCCATCAGCGAGTGCAACGTGCCGCTGAACCAGCAGATGTATGAAGTGACGGTCGACTGCGCGACGAGCGGGAGCTAAGGGTTCGCAGTAAGCGCTTTAGCGCTCGTCGGGGGGCGCTAAAGCGCCTGCTACGAACCGGCCCCCGCCAGCAGGTACAGCGTCAGGCCCCCCTCGTCCTGGCTGACAATCGTCAGCCCTGCGCCGCCCTGCCGCTGCCACAACTCCTTCGACGCCTCGGTCAACTGACCCCGCAGCGACTCCTCGACGGTTTGATCGCCGAAGAGGCCCAGCCGCACCCACTGCATCGACCCCCGCAGCAGCTCCACGCGCGCCGTGAGCGCATCCACCGGATCGAGGGTGTCAAGCTGCTGGCCGTAGCCGTTCACAAGGTCCGTATAAGCCTGCGACAACTCCGCCTCAATCTCGGCGCGCGCCTGCTCCCACTCCGGCACGAGGGTCACGCCGTAGCCGCCCTTGAGCGCGCGCAGCTTGATCGAGAGCCAGTTGATTTTGTCGTGCAGCAGCGCGAGGCGGTCGGCCAGGGGGCGCGCGTCGGCGGTGGCGTAGAAGGCGGCGCGTGCGGCATCCTCGGCAACGAGCGCATCGCCAAGCTGCTGCGCGAGCGCGTCACGCTCGGCCGGTTGCGCGCTGAGCCACTGCGCAGCAAGGCGGGCGGCGGCCTGCTGACGTTCGGCCAGCGCAGCGGTCAGGTCGGCGGGGAGCACCACGGCCCCGCGCAACGTCGGCAGGAGCGGCGGGGACGGCTCGACCACCACGCCCGGCCCCGCGCTGTATGCGGACAGGTTGCTGCGGATGCGCGTCGCCTCGGCGGGCTGTTGGAGACGCTCGTAGGCGGCGGCCACCTGGTTCAGCAGATCGCGCCGCTGCGCCGGGAGCAGGGTGAGGCTGTAGCGCGCGATGTTCTCCGCCTGCGCGACGGCCAGCGCCGCCAGCGTCGGCTGTTCGAGGTTCTGATAGCCCCGGCTGGCCTGCAACGAAATGTTCGCCCGCCCCTGATCGTTCAGCGTGGGGCCGAGCGCAGCGATGTCCATTGCGGCCTGGTAGGAGACGGACGCGCGCCCCGGATCGTCGGCGAAGGCGTTTGCCATGACCAGCCACTGCCCCCCGCGCACCGCGTCAGGCAGCAACATGCTGTAGGCCAGCGTGGCGTAGGCGGTCTCGCGCTCGTTGGCGTCGAGGCTGGCGCGAATGATGCGGTCATCCGGCTCACCGGCGAGGGTGAGGACGGCCAGGTCGGGCGCGATGTTGCTCCCGCGCACCAGCGCCTGCGGATCGACCCAGCCGGAATCGGCCACGGCGGGCTGGCGCGAGAGGTAAAAATACGCGCCGATCAGCGCAAGGCCCGCAACGGCCAGGACGACGACGGCGACGATGAGTCCGGTTTGGGGTGAGGTGCGGAGTTGCTTCATACGGATGAGACAGTATAGCACAGCGGGCGCGCCGTTCGGAAATCAGGGCCGCTGCGTCCCTGCGCGTTTCGCCAGCCTGCGCGTCAGCTCGCCCCCGGCCGGGCCGAGATCGAACAACGCCAGCGATTCCCGCAGGATCGCGACCTTGCGGAGGACGTTGAGCGCAGCATCGTGCGTCGCGCGCCCGGCGGTGGGCGTCAGCAGCGTGAGCGCGTATGCGGCCTGCGCGTCGGGATCGGACGCCAGCGCAGCGAGTCGGGCGAGGTCGGGTGTCGGTGGCATGGAGACATTGTACCCGATAATGCGGCGCGCGCACGCGCGCGCAGAAAACGGAGGGGCTCCACACGATTTTTTATTTGCGCCATACGCAGCGCGCGCGCACGCGCGCGCAGAAAACGGAGGGGCTCCACACGATTTTTTATTTTAGCGCAGCATCTGATGAAGGCGCGCTCACAACCCTGAAATTCGGTTTTCGCGCGCAAGTAAGGAACTATCAGTGTTCTAACGACAGCAGAGAAAATATTGTCTCTATCCCCTCCAAATCCTGCGCACGCGCGCACGCGCTCCAGCCGTTGCGGAAATAAAAAATTGTGTGGAGCCCCTCCGTTTTCTGCGCGCGCGTGCGCGCGCGCTGCGCACGGGATTCGGAATCACGTCAGGTGGTGCGGTACAATACTGCGCATGGACCAACTCATTCGCGACCGCTTCACGCCCGCCGTCCTTTCAACCGTGCGTCAACGCTACGGCATTGCGCCCGACGCGATCCGCCTGCTGGACGGCTTCGAGAGCCACATCCTGGAGTTTGAGCGCGACGGCGAAGCGTTCATCCTGCGGCTGAGCCATTCGTCGCGACGCACGCCGGAGCTGATCCACGGCGAGGTGGACTGGATCAACCACCTGGCGCGTGGCGGGGCGGGGGTGGCGGCTGCGCTCGAATCGCCGGGGGGCGAGCTGGTCGAGCCGATTGACGATGGCGCTGGCGGGCAGTTCCTGGCGACGGCGTTCGTCAAGGCGGCGGGCGTGATGCCGTGGGAAGCCGGGTGGACGCCGGAACTGTATCACGCATACGGGCGGCTGATCGGCCGGACGCACGCGCTGACGAAGGACTACGAACCCCCGAAACCGGAGTGGCGGCGGCCGGAGTGGGACGACCCTGTCTTTGACTATGTCGCCATGTACCTTCCGGCGGGCGAGACGGTCGCGCTGGAACGGTATCGCGAGGCGCTGGGCCGCGTGAAGGCGCTGCCACGGGGGCGCGACAACTACGGCCTGACGCACCAGGACGCGCACGGCGCGAACCTGCACGTGGACGAGGCGGGCCGGTTGACCCTGTTCGACTTCGACGACTGCGGCTACCACTACTTCGCCAACGACATCGCCATGTGTCTCTTCTACATGACGGTGGGCCGGTGGAACACGGCGGAGCGGGCGCGCGCGTTCATGACGCACTTCATGCGGGGGTATCGCGAGGAGAACGCGCCGGCGGACTGGTGGCTGGATGAGTTGCCGGCGTTCCTCAAGCTGCGGGAGATCGAGTTGTTCGCGCAGCTCCATCGCGAGTTCGACATCGAGCATGGCGGGCTGGCGGCGATCACGGACGAGTGGTGCGCGATGTACATGGCCGGGCGGAAGGAGCGGATCGAGGCGGGCGTGGCGTGGGTGGCGGGTTGGTAGTGCGCGCTTTAGCGCGCCGTTTGCCATTTCCTGCGCCGTATGCTACACTCCCCGTACTGCTGCCCTGGCGCGAGACCCGCCGGGGCGGTGCTTGAATTGCGCCGGTGGGAAGCCGCACCGGTTCAGCCCATTCCTGTCGCACGTCCCAAACCCTGGAGTACGCCGGCATATGACCGTCGCACCCAACCAGTTCCTGGCGGTCCCGTTCTCATGGACCCGGTCTTTACCCTCCCAGGCCGTTCCCTAGCTATGTGTCTTCGGGCCGGACGTTGCGCGCGCGGCCTTTGCGCCGCGTGAGGAACGCCGGGGCCGCCCCTCTGTGGCGGGTATCGTGGCCGGGACAGCCCCGGCCGATCAATCGAAAACTTAGGAGCGCATCCAAATCATGGCAGTACGCGACTATCCCAGGCAGACCCAAACAAGCTGGCTGGAAGATAAACGCCTTGGCCGGGTCCTCACCTTCGTGGTGATCCCCATCCTGCTGATCGCAGCCCTTCTCCTGCCTCCGTTCTCCATCGCTCAGCGCATTCGCGACATGGGCGCAACGCAGGTCCCGCTGGAAGGGGGCGTGATCGCCGACCCGGATGGCACGCAAGTTATCTTCCCGCCCGGCGCCCTCGTCGAGCCAGTGCGCGCCGAGATTTCCTCCGTGCCGCGCGTCGACTTCCTCTCCGGCTCGGCCGGGCGCGACCTCAAGCCAGCGGCCGAAGCGATCCCCTCGGAGCGCCTCGTCGCCAAAAGCCCCTTCTATCAGTTGACGCTGCGCGGCGCAACGCCGTCCGCCTCGACGTGGGTCGTGCCGATCCCCAACGACAGCGAGCCGTATGAGACGCTCGACATCTACTCGTGGGAGCGCGCGACGCAGCAGTGGCAGTGGCTGCCCCACAAGATCATCGGCGAGGACGACATCATCGAGAGCAGCGCGCCCGCCGTGCCGCTGTCGGTCATGGTCATGCAGACCAACCCGCAGCCTGCGCTGGCGTCGGTCGACCTGGCGGAGGCGCGGAGCCTGACTTCCGATGGCCGCAACGCGCTGGCTGAGGTTCACCCGACCGGCCTGCAACTGGCCGCCGACGGGACCATCACGGGCGCGATCGACGCGACCTTCGACGACCTCGGCTCCTCCTTTGCCGTGATCCCGGTCGTCCGCAACTACGAAGGCCCGATTGTCCGCACCGACCTGTTCAACAACATGCTGGTCGATGCCAACCTGCGCGCGACGCACATTGACGCGCTGGTCAACCTGGCCGTCGGCAACCTGTACAAGGGCGTGGACATCGACTACAAGGGCCTCGACCGCAACCTGCGGGGCGAGTACCTGCAATTCCTCAATGAGCTGGCCGACAAGCTGCGCGCGCAGGGCAAGACGCTGAGCGTGCGCGTGGAGCCGGCCAGCCAGACGGCGGAAGATCGCTTCGACACGGGCGCGTACGACTGGCCGGCCATCGGCATGATCGCGGACACGGTCAAGGTGCCGGCGCCGGTCGACCCGCGCGCGTACGTCACCGGCGGGCAGTTCGATGCGCTGCTGCGCTACGCAGTGGGCAACATCGACCGCTTCAAGCTGCGCATCCTGTTCGGCGGGCAGAGCACCGAGCTGGCGGGCAACTACCTGCTGCCCAAAAAGTTCGAGGACGCGCTCCAGCCGCTCATGGGCCGCATCGCGTCCGACACGTCGGTCGTCGAGCCGGGCAAGCCGCTCAACCTGGCGCTTGTCTCCACCCGCCCCACCAGCGGCCTCGTGTACGACCCGAACATCGGCACGTACGTCTACCGCTATCGCGACGATCAGGGCAACGACCGCACGGTGTGGCTCGAAAACGCGGCCAGCCTGAACCACAAGCTCGAAACGCTCCAGAAGTACAACGTGCAGGGCATCACGCTGGAGACCCTGCCCGGCGACGGGCTGGACACCGACCTGTGGCCGCTGATGCGGAACTTCCAGCAGGGCGCGCTCCAGGACATCAAGAGCAACTTTCTGGTCGAGTGGACCATCAAGGACGCGAACGGCCAGACGGTGAGCGAGGTGCTGCCGCTGGCGACCGCTGCGCTGTCCATTGCGGCGCCGGGCCAGCCGGGCGCGCTCTCGGTCGAAGCCGTGCTGAAGGATCGCGGGCAGGTGCTGGCGCGCGTCAACTCGGATGCGGTGGCGGTGGCAACCTACACGCCGACCCCCACCCCCACGCCGGAATTCACGCCCACCCCTTCCCCCAGCCCGACGCCTGAATTCGCGCAGGCGCGCGCGAAGAACAACGCGAATGTCCGCTCCGGCCCCTCCACCGCCTATGGCCGCATCGGCCAGCTCGCGGCGGGGAACACCTATCGCGTGGTCGGCCAGAACAACGACGGCACGTGGTGGCAGCTTGAGGTTGGCGGCAAGCAGGGCTGGGTTTCCTCCGACCTGGTCGACGTGACGGGCAATGCGGAAGCGGTTGCGGTGGTCGAAGTGGCCCCGCCGCCCACGCCTGCGCCGGTGGCCGCTGCGCCCGCTGCTGCTGCGCCCGCCCCGGCTGCCGCTGCCCCGGCCAAGAGCTACCCCACTGCGCCGGGCGCGTTCGGCTACGGCATCCAGATCGACCCCTGGGGCGACCGGGCTGGCGCGATTGCCGCCACGAAGGCGATGGGCTTCAACTGGATCAAGTTCCAGTTGCCGTGGAAGGATTACGAGGGCGCGCCGGGCCAGCGCGGCTTCCCGGATGATGCGGTGAACCAGATCAACGGCGCGGGCATCAAGGTGCTGCTGAGCGTCGTGAAGGCGCCGAACTGGGCGCGGCCGGGCAACACCGACTTCTCGGTCGAAGGGCCGCCGGCCGACCCGAACACCTACGCCGCTTACGTGGGCGCGCTGGCCGGGCACATGAAGGGGCGCATCGGGGCCATCGAAGTCTGGAACGAGCAGAACCTGTGGTACGAGTGGGGCCGCGAGCCGCTCGATGTCAACCGCTACGTCGACCTCTTGTGCAAGGCGTACTCGGCCATCAAGGCGGCCGACCCCAGCATCGTGGTCGTCTCCGGCGCGATGACGCCGACCGGCCTGAACGACGGCTCCACGGCCATCGACGACCTGGTGTATCTCCAGCGCATGTACGCGGCGGGCGCGAAGCGGTGCTTTGACGCGGTGGGCGCGCATCCGAGCGGCTACAACAACCCGCCCGACGCCAGGTTCGGCTACTCGAACCCCGCCGAACCGAGCTTCAAGAACCATCCGAGCTTCTTCTTCCGTGACACGATGGAACGGTATCGCGCGGTCATGGTGGCGAACGGCGACGGCGGCAAGCGCATCTGGCCGACCGAGTTCGGCTGGGCGTCAACCGGCAGCCCGCACCCCGGCTACGAGTATGCGGCGCAGAACAGCGCGGAGGAACAGGCTCAGTTCATTGTCCAGGCGTATCAGATGATGAAGAACTGGGGCTGGGTTGGCCCGGCGTTCCTGTGGAACCTGAACTACAACCTCACGGCGCCCGACAAGGAACTGGCGGCGTTCGGCATTCAGGGCCGGCCGGCTGAGGCTGCGCTGCGGGCCATGCCCAAGTAATCACGCTTCATCCGGGAACCAGACCCGGTTTCTCAACTGAGGGCCATCCATGCCCCTACGGGAGCAAACAAAGACGTCGCTCATCCTGACGATTGCCGCGCTCGCGCTGTCCATCCTGGCGGGCGCGGTGATCGCGATCAACGGCGGCGGACGCGGGAGCGCCGAGACGTTAAGTTGGACGCCCCCTGCCCCGACGGCGGTCGCGGCCATGTCTGAGCCGACCGCAACGCCGACACCTGCGCCGACGGCAACTGCCACTGCTGCGCCAACGGCCACACCAACCCGCATCCCTCCGACTCCGGTGCGCGCGCCGTCCGCCACCCCGACCGCCAGCTCTGCCGCGTCCGCTGACACAGCGCCTGTCGCGCGCATCCTGCAAGGCCCGGCCAACCTGCGCTCGGGGCCGGGGCGCGACTTCGGCGTCGCGCGTGTGGCGAACGAAGGCGAGACGTTTGCGGCCACCGGGCAGTCGGCGGACGGCGCGTGGCTGCGGCTGTGCTGCGTGAACGACGCGCCGGTGTGGGTGGCGGGCGAGCTGGCGGGGTTGCCGGCGGGCGCGAGTTTGCCGGTGGTGAAGTAAGCGGCGGCGTGTGGCGGGAGCGTGGGAGGGGGTGAGCGCGGCCATCTCGAATAAGCGAATATGAAACGAATAAGCGAATGGCGCCGGGGAATCGTATTCGTTTATTCGATCTCGCCCGCAGGAACCCTGACCGCAGG
>CAZPTI010000126.1:7699-13891 GCA_964588925.1 uncultured Anaerolineales bacterium
GCCACACGTCCAGACAAACCAACCATCTAGCACCCAACGCGGCCGGCGCAGGCGGCGCCGACGCTGTCCAAACCAGACTCATCGAGGAAACCATGTCGCATCAACACGCACCAACATCCCGTCTGGCGCGCGGCGCCGTCCTTTTCCTTGCGCTGGTGCTGGCGCTCGGCTGGCTGACCCCCACAGCTCCGGCCGCGGCGTCTCCCCTCCTGCAGGACGGGGTGACAGCAACTGTTACGGGTAGCATTGTGAACCTGCGCAGCGGACCTGGGACCGCTTACGGCGTGGTCGGCCGGGCGACTGAGGGTGAGAAGCTGGCGGTCACAGGCAAGAACGGCGACGCGTCCTGGTTGCAGGTCACGGTGAAGGGCAAGCAGGGCTGGATTTCAGCCGGTCTGGTGAGGACGGCCGGCGCGGTGGCCGGGCTGCCTGTCGCGCAGGTCGCGCCGCCCCCGAAGGCTGCGGCCAAACCCGCTGCGAAGGCGCCGGCTGCCCCGCGCTCCACTGCCGCAGCGGGCTTCTTCGATTACGGCATCCAGGTTGACCCCGGCGACATCGGCGGCTCGGTGGCGGGCGCGGCCGATCTGGGCATGCGGTGGGTCAAGTGGCAGGTCCAGTGGAAGGACTGGGAAGGCGCGCCGGGCCAGCGCGGATTCCCGGACGACCTCGTGAATGCGTTCAACGGGGCCGGCATCAAGCTGCTGGCGAGCATCGTGAAGGCGCCGGCGTGGGCGCGGCCGGGCAACACGGATCTGGGCGTCGAAGGCCCGCCGGCCGACCCGAACACCTACGCCTCGTACGTGGGCGAGTTTGCGGCGCGCTACTGCGGCCGTGTGCAGGCCATCGAAGTGTGGAACGAGCAGAACCTGCACTACGAATGGGGCAACGAGCCGCTGAGCGCGGCCCGCTACATGCAACTGCTCAAGTCCGCTTACGTGGCGATCAAGCGCGCGTGTCCGAGCATGATCGTGGTCAGCGGCGCGCCGACCCCCACGGGCGCGCTCCCCCCGGCGGCGATCCGCGATACCACCTATCTCGAGCAGATGTACAAGAACGGGCTGAAGAACTACTCGGACGCGATTGGCGTCCACCCCAGCGGCTTCGGCAACCCGCCGGACGCGCGCTTCCAGGACTGGCAGGCGGGGAACTACTCGCGACCGTCGCACGTCAGTGATCCATCGTTCTATTTCCGCAACACAATGGAAATGTATCGCAACATCATGGTGAAATACGGTGACGGCGGCAAGCGGCTGTGGCCCACCGAGTTTGGCTGGGCTTCGACCGGCAGCCCCCACCCCGGCTATGAGTACGCCCTCTACAACTCCGAACAGCAGCAGGGCGAGTACATCGTGCGCGCGTATGAGATCATGCGCGGCTGGGGCTGGGTGGGAGTTGCGTTCTTGTGGCAGTTGAACTATAACAACGGTGAGCTGGCCGCGTTCAGGATCAGGGACCGCGCCGCTTACGGCATGATCAAAGGAATTGCCAAGTAACATCCCTGTGGAGACCCAACTTTCATGACCTCTCGACGACTTCGATCGCGCCACCTGCTACCGTGGCTGTTGATCCTCCTTGCGCTGGCGTTCGGGCCGGTGCTGGCGGCATGCGCCCCCTCCACGCCTGCGGCCACGCCAACTCCGACGAAGACGCCGCGGCCGGAGATGACCGGCACGCCGGAGGCGACGGGCGAGACCGCGCCGACCGCCGAAACGCCCCCAACCGACGCGGCCACGGACGCTGCGGACACGCCTGAGCCGAACGCGACGGCAGCCGGCGAAGCGTCGGCCGGCGGCGGCAGCGCGACGGCTGCGCCCGCAAAGGCCACGCCCAGGCCGTCCAAACCCGCCGGAAGCGACCCCACGGCGGCCATGTCCTCCCCCGATTACGGGGTGCAGGCGTTCCTGTGGTGGCGCGAAGAGGTGGCGGACCGCGACCTGAAACTCATCCAGGACGCGGGCTTCCACTGGGTCAAGCAGCTCTTCTCGTGGCAGGACATCGAAGGCGCGGGCAAGGGTCAGTACGACTGGAGCAAGCCGGATCGCATCCTCGACCAGGTGGAGAAGTACGGCTTGAAGCTCGTCGTCCGCCTGAGCGAAGACCCGGACCGGCCCTTCTGGGCGGGCAGCCCGCCGGGCAATGCGGGCGACTTTGCGGAGTTCGTCGCCGCCGTTGCCAGCCGCTATAAGGGCCGGATCGCCGCGTATCAAATCTGGAACGAGCCGAACCTGGCGCGCGAGTGGGGCAAGCAGCGGCCCGACCCGGCCGGCTACGCGCGCATGTTGAAGATGTGCTACACGGCGATCAAGGCCATCGACCCGGACGCGATCGTCATCAGCGCAGGCATGGCGCCCACCGGCACCGACACCAACGAGGCCATGCCCGACATCAAGTTCTACGAGCAGATGTACAAGGCGATGGGCGGCGACTCGGACGGCTACTTCGACATGCTCGGCGCGCATGCGGCCGGTTTTGCGGCTGCGCCCGAAGTCAGCCCGGACGAGACGGCCGCGAAGAAGGTGCCCTACGGCGGCGAGCGGTTCTTCGCCTTCCGCCACGTCGAGGACGTCCGCAAGGTCATGGAGAAGAACGGCGATACAGATAAGCGCATCGCCATCCTCGAATTCGGCTGGACGACCGACAACCGGCCCGATTCGCCCTACTACTGGCACGGCGCGGGCGCGGGGATCGACGAGGTGACGAAGGGCAAGCACATCGCGGGCGCGTTCGAGTGGGCGCGGCAGAACTGGCAGCCCTGGATCGGCCTCATGGTCCTCATCTACATGCCCGACGTCGAATGGACGAAAGACACCGAGCAGTATTACTGGTCCATCATCGGCCCCGGCTACCCGGATCTCTTCATGCGCGCGTCGTATGTGGTCGTCTGCTCCTACCTGAACGAGCTGGCCGGCAAGCGGTGCTGGAATGACCCGGGCCCATGAGGCGCTAACCGGGTCACAGACGCAATCCACCTGGCTGCGCGAGCGCGGGACCTCTCTCCTGATCGCTGCGTTTCTGGCCGCCGTCGCCTGGCTGGCGGCCAGAAACTACGTCCTGAGCGACCTCATCATCTGGGGCGATCATCCCGGCCAGTTCATGCGCTTCTGGTACCCGACCGCCGTCTCGCTGCCCCAGTACGGCCGGTTCGTGGACTGGAATCCGCTGTGGTACGCGGGTTACCCTGAGCTGCAATTCTATCCCCCCGGCCATGCCCTGCTGGGCGTGGTCTTGCGGTGGCTGTCGCTCGGCAGCCTTTCGCCCGAACGCGCCTACAACCTGATCCCGGCCATCGCGCTGGCGCTGCCCGTCTTCACCTGCTACGCGTTCCTCCGCTATGCGCTGGCCGGGCTGGGCCGTGGCGCGGCGCGCGTCGCGGGCATGGCTGCGGGCCTGCTGACCCTGGCCTTCATGCCCATGTGGGGCGGCACATTTGCGGCGCAGATCGGGCTGATGGGCGAGCGGCTGGCGTTCGGCGTGGCGCCGCTGGCCCTGCTGGCCGGGTGGAAGCTGGTCGAGCGGCCGGGTTACGGGCGGCTGGCGGCGGCGGCGGCGCTCCTTTCGGCGATGGTGCTGCTGCACCCGTTCCATGCGCCCGCCGTCGTCATCGCGGTCGCCCTGTTCGCGCTGATCCGGCACGGGGCGCTGCGTCGCGAGGCGGGCGCGCAGATAAACCTGGGCCGAACAGCGGCGTGGCTGGTCGCCTGGGTCAGCCTGGCCGTCGCCCTCACCGCCTGGTGGCTGCTGCCGCTGGCCCTGCGCCAGAGCCCGTACGCCGCCGCGCTGATGCGGGCCAGCCTGCCGCAAACGCTCGACTGGTTCAAGTTGCAGCCGGTCGTGCCGGGGTTGCTGGCCGGCGCGCTGCTGGCGCTGCCCCTGCTGGCGCACCGCGACACGCGCGTCCGCGCCACGGTCGCTGCGCTGGCGCTGCTCATCCCCACGCTGGTGCTGATCGTGCTGTTCGATCACGCGGTGCTGATTGCGCGGCTCGGCATCACGGCGCTCGACCCCATCCGCTTCATCGCCGAGTACTACCTGGCCTTCATCCTGCTGACCGGCGCGGCTGCGGGCGCGGTGACCTCGCGCTTCCTGTGGCGCATCCCCCCGCTGGCGCTCCTGATGGGCTTCTTCCTCGTGGCCGCGTTGGTTCCGATGGGCAGGGCATTCGCGGATTACGGCCGCGCGCCCATGTCCGTGCCGTTCGAGTCGACCCTGCCGGGCATCAACGCGAATCCCTCGTTCGCCGGCCTGTGGGATGCGCTGCGCAACGATCCCGCCGCAGACGGCCGCGTCCTCTACACGTCCTACTATTATGTCGCGCGCTGGCCGAACGGCGCCTCCTCCCCCACCGCGATCAAGTCGATGACGCCGATGCTGACGGGCCGCGAGATCATCGGCGGGACGTTCTCGCACTGGTCGCCGGGCGCGCGGCTGCTGTGGGTGGGCGATCCGTGGGCGCGGCTCCTGCCCGCGCAGGTGGAGGCGGAGGACGATCAGCGCATCTTCGGCGTCCCGTGGAAGGAGCTGACCGACGCGCAGCTTCTGGCCCTCACGCAGGCGCTGAACATCACGACGATTGTGGCCGACGCGGACGATGTGAACGCGAAGGGGATGCTCGACTTTGCGCCGAGCTTCGAGCGCGCCTGGGACAACGGCGCGTTCACGATGTACCGGCCGCGCGGCGCAACCTCGCAGTGGGTGGACGCGCAGGGCGCAACGGTCCAACTGGTCAGCCGGGGCGCGCGGCGGTGGGAAATCCGGGTGGGTGCGGCGACGGAGGGCGCGACGCTGCGCGCGAAGCAGGCGGTCTACCCCCTGTGGCGGGCGCGCGCAGACGGGCAGCCGCTGAGCATCACGGCGGACGAGAACGGGCTGCAACGGATCGCGCTGCCAGCGGGCGGGCCGTACACCGTGACTTTGACCTATGAAGAGGGGTGGCCGGAGTGGGGCGGGCTGGCGGTGAGCGTTCTGGCCGCCGCGCTGATGCTGGCAACCTGGGCGTGGGCTGCGCGCCGCGGCCGACGCGCAGCTTATCACGTCAGTTAGCGCCGGGTCCAGTCCACCCAGCGGCAGCCCTTGCCTTCCTGCGGCGGGAGTTCGTGCAGGATTTCGACGCGCGGGCTGAGCGCGCGGCCGGCGTCGTCGACGATGGTCAGGTAGAACCTGCGCGCGGGGCCGCCCATCGGGAAGTCATAGCGGCCGGTGTCGCCGGGGCCGGGCTTGGTGACGGCGGTGGCCGCATTGCCGAACTCGTCCACAAGGCTCAGCCGGACGTTGGGCAGCGGGTTGCCGTCGCGGTCGGTGACAAGGCCGAGCGCGTACGTGCCGGGGCAGTCGCCGCTGGTGTAGCGCACCGGCCGCGCGCTGAACGGGAATGCGCCGACAGGGGTCGCGCTGGGCAGCGGGGTCACGTCGAACGGGGTCCCGTCGATAGGGAGGAACTCAGGCGTGCCGGTGGGCAGCGCGAAATCTGTCGTGGGCAGCGCGACGCCGGGCGTCCAGGTCGGTTCAGGGGTGACTCCCAGCACGGGCGGCTGATCCGTAACGGGCGCGGGGACGACCATGACGGTTTTCGTGGGCTGCGGGCCGTCTGTGGCGGGCGGCTCGGTGGCAACGGGCGCAGGTGTGTCGACTGCCGCGATGGGTGTGGCGCCGCCGGTCGTTGCGGTGGCCTCGGGGTCGCGCGGCATGAAGTCGGCCTGCATACGCTGGAAGAGCACACGCGCGCCGATGAAGCCGCCGACGCAGGCGATGAGCAGGATGATGACGAAGAGGGCGATGTAGACGTTGCGTTGCATGGACTCTCCGATAAATGAGACCTGACGGGTTTTTATAACTCGCGAACCAACGCGCCCATTGTAACGCAGGGCGTCGGGTTTGCGTAGATGACGCCCCTGTGCTATACTTCGTTCCGTCGGGTGAGTAGCTCAGCTGGTTAGAGCGCACGGTTCACATCCGTGAGGTCCTGGGTTCGAGTCCCTGCTCGCCCACACTCCGCACGGATAGGCCTACAAGCCTATCCGTGCAGCCCCCGATCCCTCCCCGCATCACACACAGGCCGCACGGCCACCGATGGATCAAAAAAAAAACGCTCCGCCGAAAATTAGCGGTCCTACCCTAATCATTAGCGGACGTAACTTTAGACCATCGGAGGCAGCACGGATGAAACCCATCACGTCGCCCTCCTGCGTGGAGGGC
>CAZPTI010000127.1:0-616 GCA_964588925.1 uncultured Anaerolineales bacterium
CGTGCGACGACGGCAGCGTGCGGATCTGGCATAACCGCAATCCGCAGCGCATCATTGTGCTGCGCGGGCATTTAGGCTATGTGCGCAGTGTGCGCTACCACCCGCAGGACGGGAACCGACTGGTCAGCAGTGGCGTGGACGGGTCCGTCAACGTGTGGGACGTGAGGGCAGCCTACTACACGTTCTGGGGAACCACAATGACGCCGGATGCGGTGCACCGGATTGCGATCGATCCATCTGGCCGGTTCATGGCTCTTGGCGACGTGATTTACGGCGTGCATATTGTGCGCATCGAGGACGGCTGGTCACAAGCTGCGCTTCGCGGCCACCGGGGCTATGTATCAACGGTGAACTTCAGCCGCGATGGTCAACTGCTGGCAAGCGGCAGCTATGATGGTATGGTGATGCTCTGGGATTTCAATCAAAAGGTGCGGTTTCAGGCGTTTCCTTTCGGCGCAGTAGTTAACAAGGTTGAATTCAGCCCTGACGGACGAAACTTTGCTGCGTGCGGCGATCTGCGTCAGATCAAAGAATGGCAGGTCGTTGACGGGGTTCCATGGCGTTCTTTGCCGGCCCGCAGTTATGTCTACGACATTGCTTACTGCCCTTGCAGCCC
>CAZPTI010000127.1:626-13882 GCA_964588925.1 uncultured Anaerolineales bacterium
GAAACGTTGCTGCGTGTGGTGATCGGCGTCTGATCAAAGAGTGGCAGGTCACAGCAGATAGGCTCCAGGGGCAGCCTTCCCTATCGACCTGGAGTTATGTCTACGACATTGCTTACTGCCCTTCCAGTCCGCTGCTGGCCGCAGGTGACGTCAAGGGGGAGATCACTGTATGGGACCTGGACACTCGCAAGGTGGTGCGGGGGTGGCGCGGCCACGACTCGACGGTGCGGTCGCTGGTGTACACGGCCGACGGGAAACAGCTTGTGAGCGGCGGGATGGACGGGGTGGTCAGTGTCTGGGATGCGGACCCGCGCTCGACCGGTTTCGGCAAGCGACTGGACTGCCTGCGGATCGTGATGAACTGCCGCGGAGCGCGAATCAAGGGCGCGACGGGCCTGGATGAGCGCGCGCCGGATGGGGTGAAGGCGTTGGGCGAGTGGTTGGTGGAGCGCGGGGCAGTCGGGTAGTATGACTGATATGCTGGACAGCTACACCAGAGGCGTGGAGCAACTGCTGAAACGGCTGGACAAAGAGCAGGCCGAGTACCTCGACGCCGTTACCCTCCAGAGCCAGCTAAACGAGAATATCAGCGCCGAGCGGCTGTACGGCCCGACCGAGAACACACGCGCCGCGCGAGCGCGCCTGATTCGCGAACTGAACCGCCTTGCCCTGTCAGCCCTTGGCGCCAGCTTTGCTGAGCTGTGCCGGTCGCGCGAGCCGGATGCGTCGGCGCGCACCCCGCCCGCGGCCGCGCCCGCGACGTACCGCTATCTGGGCCCGCAGGCGGAGACAGGGGCCGAGCAGTACGCGCGCGCCCGCGATGGACAGGTCGCGGTGCTGCTGGCTGGCGCGCCGGGGCTGCCGGGGCCACACTTGTTTGATCGGACCGCCATCACCGCGCGCCAGTTCAGCGATTTTCTGAACGATCTCCTCGACCGCGGCGAGGCGCGCGTCGCTCGCCGGCCCACGGATAACGTCAAGGCGTGTCTCGATGCCCGCAATCGCCCCCTGGCTTTCGATGCGCTCGACTGCTGGCAACGCGGCCCCGGCGCGCAGCAGCCCTGGCTCTACGCCGCGGCGCCGTGGGGGATGAGCCTGAGCAACGGGCGCTGGCAGCCGACGCCGGGCGCAGACCTCCTCCCCGCAACCCATGTGACCTGGTTGGGCGCGTGCCTGTATGGCCTGTGGGCGCACGGGCAGTGGCTCGCGGCTGACACGGCTGCGCCGCTCTACCTGCCCACCGCAGACGCGTGGCGCGCGGCGGCATCCTGGGATCCCTCGGCCGAAAGCTGGCGCCGCTATCCGTGGGGCGACATCTGGGAAAGGGAACGGGTGAATTATGCCGGCTTCTGGGCCGGCTATGAGGTCGGGACACAAATGGACTGGCAGCAGTCGTGGGCCCAGTTGCCGTCCGTCTACCGGCTTACTCGTCCATTGCCGGTTGATAGCCTGGAAATCGGCGGCAGCGCGGCGGGCTGCATTCAGTTGCTCGGCAATGTTTGGGAATGGTGCGCCGACCTGGCTCCCGGACGTGTGGGAGTTTCTCGCGTCATCAAAGGCGGAGCTTGCTTCTCACCCAGAGAATACTGCCGGCCCGATTGGAGCAGCAGTTGGCCCGAAAACCAGGCGGATGCTTATCTGGGATTTCGTTGCTGCTGTCCACTCACACAATGAGGTGCAAGAATGGTTCCTACGCTTCAGAAGGTCGTGCTGAATGGCGCGTCCCGGCACCGGCTGAACAAAGGGTACCTGTTATTGGACTACGCCGGCCGGCCGGTGACGCCCGAGGGCCGCGACCGGGTGGTTTTGGCCGCGAACCGGGCGTTGGGCGGCGAAACCATGCTCGCAGGCTTTGCGGTTGAGGCCCGCCCCGAGCATACGACGCTGGTCGGCCTCGCCACCCCGTTTCTCCCCGTTTACGATTTTGAGCAGCGAGAACGCTTCATCGCATGTCTGGCCCGCGCGGCCGCGCGGCTGGCCGAAGAGGCGCAGCGCAACGGGTGCAGGCTCATCCCGGCCGGGGTCAACCCCTTCGTTGCCGAGCCGGAGGGGCAGCCGCTGGCGCTCTGCGCGGACTATCATCAGGTTGAAGTGCTGGATGACGGCGAGATTGAGCGCACGCACAATCTGTTCCGGCAGTTCCTGGCCGAATTGCTGGCCGTTTCCACCCACTCCGCGGTGCATGGCCTGGCGCTGCAACGCGACTTCTCGCTACGCATGCGCGCCAACCCGGCCAGTTTTCTGCCGCGCTATATCTCGCAGTTCAATATCAAGCATCTCGACAAGCTGCGCGGGATGATGCGCAAGGATTACGGCCTGGCCGACCTGCGCCAGATGGACGTGAACCCGCTGGCGGGAGACCCGGACCGGCTGTCGCTGCCCACGCCCGACCTGCTGACCGTCGCGCCGGCCGCGATCGAGCTGCGGTTCGTGGATGCCCAGCCCGCCTACCCGTTCATTCGCGCCCAGATCATCCTCTTTCAGGCCATCGCGATGTATGGCCGAGCGCTGGCGCGCGAGGGGAAACGGCTCCCATACATGCGCGACGAGTCCATCGACGCGAACAAGGCGCTGGCAATCCAGGCGGGCCCAGGCGCAGTGCTCCAACCCGATCCCAAGTTCAAAAAGGAAGACGGCCGCGGCGGCTTCTGGTATCACGACCGGGGCATGTCAGAGCGGGCCACCACCGCCCTGTTAACCGTCCTCGACGGGCTGTTGCTGCCCTATCTGCGCGATCTTGGCTGCCAGTACGCCGAGCTTGCGCCAGTCACGCTGGGCGCGGAGATTCGCCGCCGGGGCCGGCAGTGCTTTGCCAACTACGCCGAGTATCAGAAGTACTTGCGCTACCAGTACGGCGACCGCTTCGCCACCGTCTTTCAGCAGCAGGTCGACCAAATGACCCTGTCGCAGTCCGCGGATCCGATCTCGGACTACAACATACGCACATACCCGGCGGTGGCGGAGGAGATCGCGC
This sequence comes from uncultured Anaerolineales bacterium, assembly GCA_964588925.1. Lineage (GTDB taxonomy): Bacteria > Chloroflexota > Anaerolineae > CG2-30-64-16 > CG2-30-64-16 > JALOOB01. The sequence continues at coordinate 3,601 of CAZPTI010000127.1, forward strand.
TGGCATGGACGGAGAAGCTGACGCCGCGACCGCGTTACCGAGGGATTGTCAAATGGTATGACACGCGCCGCCGCGAAGGCGGCATCGTCGGGGAACAGGGCGTTGAGGCGCCGTTTCAGCAACGAGACATTGAGGGCGCGGAGCATGCGCAACCGGGTTATCCTGTCACCTTTGAGTTGTTGGAACGCAAGAGCGGGCAGTTTGCCGTGCGCGTGCGGCTTGAAACGCTGGAGCGGAAGAGCGGCGAGGTGATCAGCTACGACGAAGGCAAAGGCATCGGCTTCATTAACGCTCCCGGCATGAAGAACGTGTTCTTCCACCGCTCTGTCATTTCCGGCCCCCGCGCGCCGGTTCCGGGAGATATGGTGACGTTCGAGGCCATTCAGGATGTCAGGGGGCCGCGCGCGCTGTGGGTCGAGGTGCGTGAGCAAACGCGCCACCGCGGCAAGGTGAAGTGGTTCAACGCCGAAAAAGGGTACGGCTTCATCGCGGTGGAAGGGAACGGAGATGCCCACGCGCAGCGGGCCAGCCTGGAAGGGGTGGCGACGCTTCGCAGCAACCAGGCGGTGACATTCGAGCTCAGAGAAGACCCGAAGGGTCCACGCGCGGTGCGGATCCGTGTAGTGGAGGAGGGATAACGAACATGGCTGAAAACTCACGTGCGGCAACTGTTGACATCATTTGCGACCTGCGCGGCTATAGCGCAAACGTGAGTGATGTGGGGTCGATGGAACAACTCTGGCAAAGCGCGGCCGGCCAGCTCATCGGCAAGGAGCTGGCGCCGGCAGCGCGACACAGCGTGAGTCTGCCGGCCGGGGATGTCACCTTCTGGATCTGCAACCCGCGCGGCGTGGCGCGCGCGCAGGCTGATACGGTGTTCCGCATCGTGGACGTTGTGCGCCTGCCGAGGCTGCTGTACCGGTGCGCGGTGTGCAACGAGTACGGGCCGCTGCGCTGCGTTGTCTGCGACGAGACCAAACGCGACACCCGTCTCTGCTCGATTCACGCGCACACCATCAAGGATGAGCTGAAAGCGTACTGCCCGGAGCACCTGCCGCGGTGCGAGTGCCAGGCAGGGTGCGCGGCGACAGCCTTGTTTCGCTGCCGTCGATGCCATCGGCTGTTCGGCGATCACTACCACCGGCAACATCCGAACGATACGACGGTGGACTACTGCCACGCGTGCTACCGGGCGCTGTTTGAACGCTGCGTTGGCCCGGGGTGCCGAAATCTCGGGCGCGCCAAGTGCGCGTTTCAGACGCAGGCCATGTCGCAGCCGTGCGGGAAGCCGTTGTGCCCGGAGCACAGCTTCCAGTGGAAGATCTGGGGGCCGCACAACCGCGGCGTGACCGTGTGCGAGCAGCACAAGAACCTGATCCCCACCACCGATGCGGCGAACCTGCTCTTCATGATGCTTCATGCGCGGCCGCCCTACGCGCGGCGCGACCGCCGCGCATCGCTGCCCAACCCGTTCCGCCTGCGCCGCATCCTGAACCGCAATCGGCCGGCCGCGCTCTCGTTCAGCCAGATCGGACAGTCACTGCGTTCGCTGGAGGGCCCGGCGGCCGGCTGGCACAAGCGCGTGAGCGAGAATTACCGGTATTTCGCAAAGAACTACTTCGACACCGCAGGCAACCTCGGCGCGCAGGAAGCGATCCTTCTGACCCAGATTCGCGACTTCTACAGCCGGGCCGTGGGCTGGTCTGCCAGCCAGCAGATCGCGGGCCTCGAAATCACCGACTGCTACTATAAGCCGGGGCAGCCGCCGCGCTACCGCGTGCGCGTGTTGCTCAGCGCGGCCAGCAAGGGGCCGTTTATTGGCAGCGGCGGCGCGACGATCAACCGGCTGCGCCAGGAGTTGAACCTTGAAGTCGATCTATAAGGACCGTGGAGGACCGCATGGATGAGCTTTTCGCCTCCGATCGTTTTCGCCTGCAACCCGAGATATCGCCGCTGTATCGCGAGGAGCTGTTTATTTCGCCATCCGATGCGCGTGTAGCCGGGATCAGCGAGGAGGGGCAGTTCGGCCTCCTGGCAATCCAGCCGCTCTTCCCGGGGCCGCAGGAGCAGGAGTTCGCGGTGCGCATCGCCGTGGATCGCGACATCGAGCCGGGGACGGTACGCGTCAATCTCGGCTTTCTGGATAGCGCGGGATTGCGCCCCGACGATGAACGCTTCTGGTTGGTGCGCCGCGCGCCAGTCGTCCTGCCGGTGCAGGAGACCGTAATCGAATCGGTGACGGAGCAGGATCATATCAGCCGCGAGATCGAGAACCTGCGCCGCCAGCGCCGCGAGTTGCTGGTGGGCCGGTGCCTGCTGGTGGAGCCGGGGCAGACGGTCAAGAATCTGGCGCTGCCCATGTCCAACCGCGGCTATTTCAACTTTCGCGCGATTTCGCCCGCGCTGGACGCGCTCCGGTCGCGCGCGGTGCTGGTTTTCGATGAGAACACGCGGCTGAACCTGTTTGTGCCACATCGCAAGGGCGCGGTGGACATGGTGATCCTGATCGACGGCAGCGGCTCGATGGATCATCAGGATTACGTGGGGCAGGATGGCCGGCCACACTCGCGGCTGGAAGGTGTGCGCGATGCGCTGGATACGCTGTTCCAACGGCGGCTGATGTCGGGCACGCGCGTGTCGCGCATCGCCGCGGTGGTCTTTGGCGGCGATACGCAGATGCTGTATCCACTGCAAAAGGCCGAAATGGTGGAGCTGCGGCAGGAGACGCAGTTAACAGCCATGCGCGCCAGCGTGCGCGATCTCAGCCGCATCGGGCTGGAACGCCTGAGGGTCGACCGCAATCATACGAACATTTCGCAGGCTATCCAGTACGCGGCGGAGCTGCTGAATTACTTCTCGGAAGAGGGCAACGAGCGCGCGATCGTGCTGCTGTCGGACGGCGCGCACTGGGAGGAGAAGGAGGAGAAAGAAGCGGACGGCGAGATTATTACGACCGCGCATGATCCTGCGGTGCTGGCTGACAGCCTGCACCACGATGGGGAGGTGCGCGTCCACACGGTCGCAATCAGCAACGAAACGGCTTTCCGCCGCTACGTCGACGCGAAGACCACCAACGTGGGGTGGATCCCGAACACCCGGCTGCTGGATCGCATCGCAACCTCGACCGACGGGCTGTTCATCGAAAGCCCGGATGCGCGCGTGCTGGCGAAGCTGTTTGATGAGTTGGGGGAAGGGACGATTTATCAGGTGTTTGGGGCGTGAGAGCGGTGGCGCGGCCTTCGAGGTGGCCGCACCCTCATCCAGGCTATCGAAGAGGCGCGTCATTTGTTTTCCGTAATCTGGCTGATGAGAAAGGCAGGGATGAAGACCCTGCTGCATCTTATGAGTAAGGGCGGCAACTGGTAGCTGTGGCTATACTTGGAGCAAGCGATTGCAGTCCACTGCAAAGCCTCGTCCGACCCGAACTCCGGCCGACGAAGGTGGCGGTCTGGCTGCAACCGCCCGGCGAACCGCTTGAATTTCTGGCCCACTGCCGCTGAGCGCCGTTGGACGGGCGCGAACGCCAGCTCGAGGCGCGCCTGGCGCCCGTCATGCTGATTACGCTGATCGACTCATCAGGAGCGCAAACCATGAACTATCACACCGGCTTCACGCGTCTCAAAGAATGCTTGGCCCGGAGCGCGCCGGAGATGCTGAGCGTCCTTGCGACGCTGGAGGATCGCTATCGCAAGAACGAACGCGCGGAGCGGATTTTCGGCGATGCCCCGGCCACGCGCCATGAGCATGCGCAGATTATTTACGCGCTCAACGAGCTGGCGCTGGCGCACTGCGGCGTCAGCTTCAACGACCTTTGCGCCGGAAAGCAGCCGCCTGCGCGCGCGGAAACGTTCGGCGCCGCTCCCGTTCAACCCAAAGGCCAGGGCAGCTCCGCCGGCCCGGCCACCCTCTACGGCACGGGCAACCGTTGGGCCGTGCTGGTGGGCGTCAACGAGTATGAGGACAAAGCCAACTACGGCCACCTGAGCGTGTGCGGCAAGGATGTCCACGCCGTGCGAGAGCAGCTCATCACGGGTGGCTTTGATCCGGCGCGCGTCCGCCTGCTGACCGACGATGCGCCCGAGCCACCCATACGCGACAACATCCTCCTCGCGCTTCAGGCGGTTGGGGACGCCACCGAGCCGGATGATCTGTTGCTGTTCTATTACAGCGGCCACGGCGACGAAGACAAGAAAGAGTCGTACCTGGTCGCGCGTAATGGCAAGCGGCTCTTGTTGAGCGACACCGCGGTGCGGGTGGGGCGCGTGAAGGAGATCATGGAAAATGCGCCGGCGCGCGCGAAAGTGATCATCCTCGACGCGTGCCATTCCGGCGCGGACATCCCCGGCCAGAAAGGGCCGAAGCCCATGTCTGCGGAATTCATCCGCCGGGTTTTCGAGCAGGCCGCCGGGCTCGCCATCCTGGCCTCGTGCGCGCAGGGGCAGTTGAGCTTTGAATGGCAGGCCAGAGAGCGGAGCGTCTTTACTCACTTCCTGCTCGAGGCATTGCAGGGGCAAGCCGACCGGGACGGCAAGGGGTTCGTTACGGTTGACGACGCGAAGCGGCACGTGGTCAACGGCGTCAAGCTGTGGGCCAGCCAGCGGAACCTCAGCCAGACGCCGACTTTGCATTCAACCGTCGAGGGCGATATTATCCTCGCGCGCTGCGCGCAAACGAGCGGGTAGAACCAGCATTGCGTTGCCTTTGCGCGGGGTTGCTGTTCGCGCGCGGCTTGCGGTTGATCTCACTCCTTCGCCTGCGCGCCACCCGCCACAGCATCCCGTTGTCCACGACGCCCATCGCCCCTCCACCCTATCCCATGCTCAGCCGGATCAACACCGTCTCGCCCTCGCTCACCCCCTCCGCCTTCCGCACGCTCGCCTTGACCGGCACGATGTAGCCGTCGTCCTTCGGGAAGAGCGATGTCGTGTACTCCGTCCCGCCGATGCGCACGCGCACGGGGATGCAGCCCCAGCCGTAGGTGAGCACGCGCGACATTGCCTTGATCGCGTCGCTCTGCTCCGGCGGGATGGTGACAAAATACCAGGGCGCGGGGCCGCGCCAGTACCAGATCGGGCCGCTAAATTCGAGGTTCATGGGGACAGTATAGCATCACAAGCTGGAAACTTGTTAGCCACAGAGGACGCAGAGGACACGGAGAAAACAAGGCCGCCTCGCCTCTCCGTGTCCTCGACGGCTATAGAAGCTTCAGTGTCTTGGGGAAGAGGATGTTGTTCTCCAGGTGGATGTGCTTCTTCGTCGTCGCCTCAAATTCGGGCAGGAAGCCGTAGAGCGCGCGGAACGTGTTGCACGCATCGTCCGGTAAGGCGTAGTTGCCGCTCAAGCGCGCAAGCTCCGCCAGCGTTGCGCCCACTTCCTCGTGCTCGTCGCCCATCTGCGCCATGAGCGCGGCGGCATCCGGCGCGGGCTGCGCGGGGTCGACCGGCCGGCCGGCAAGCTGCTTGATGTAGGGAAAGAGCAGCTCCTCTTCGTCGCGCAGGTGCGCCAGCATCGCCCCGCGCAGCGTCCCCCACCGCTCGGCAATCTCGACCGTCTCCGGGTGATGCGCGCCGTGCGCGGCGGCCACCTTCTCCGCGTAGCGGCCGATGTGGTCGAGCATCTCGCGCGTGTAGGTGTGGAACTGGTTGACGATGTAGTCGGCCAGGAAGTCGACCGGCCACTGGTTGTACTGCTCGCCGATCGCGGGCGTATCGGACGCGGCGCGCGCCTCCTGCAGCAGGTCATCGACCGTGATGCCCTGCTCCGCGCACGCGCGGTCGACTGCCTTGCCGCCGCCACAGCAAAAATCAATGCCGTACCGCGTGAAGACGCTTGCGAGGCGATAATCCGCCGCCACCCACTCGCCCACGCTGCGGGTTGCGTCCAGATGTTGAGGCTGAGCCGTTGCCATAAATCGCTCCTCTGACGTTGGAATCCCGTTACTTGCGCTGGCTAAGTACTGGCCGCGCACGAAGATTGTACCGATGAGCGGACCGCGCGTCTTCGACTTTTGTCTCGTATTTGCGATTTGATTGCAGGATAGCTTTTAGGTGAACGGCCCTATCCGCGCCAGTGGAAGTAGAGCGCGGCGAGCAGCGTGGCCGTAGCCGCGCCGAGGAAGGAAAGGAGGAGGTTGACCGCGAGTCCAACCTGCGCGTCGCCCAGCGCGCCGGGGACGTTGGCGCGCGGGAAGCGGTGGACGGGCAGCCGTTCGAGCAGGAAGAAGCCGAGCCACGCGAAGAAGACGCGCAGCAGCCGGTCGGGCGTCTGCGCGTCGATGCCCCACAGCGCCCGGACGGCCACAGCGCCGAACGCGAGCAGCGTGAGCGCGTCCAGGCCGCGGGCCAGTTGGAACAGCAGCCCGCGGCGCTCAAAATCGTACCAGAGGCGGTCGAGATTGGCGAAGTGGAACGCGAGGAACACAAGGCGCACGGCCATCAATGCGAGCCACGCCAGCGCCAGCGTCCAAAGCGCCATGCGCCGTTAGCTCACGCGGGCCGGCTGGATGCGCACCCGGCTCATAAAGAACACCGCCAGCAGCAGGAAAATGGCAGTGAACGGCCAGATCACGCGATGGTCGGTCAGGTCGATCAACCCGCCGGCCACGGTCGGCCCGACGATGGCCGCCAGCGACGACGCGAAGTAGTACAGCCCCGTGTACGCGCCGATGCTGCCCGATTTCGCCAGGTCGTACACCATCGGCAGCGAGTTGATGTTGACCAGCGCCCAGAACGCGCCCATGACGCCGAGCACGGCCAGCAGCACGGTGGGGTTGCGGAGCGTGGTCGCCACGATGACGCCCGCGGCCATACCGATCAGCCCGGTGATGATGGTCGGCTTGCGGCCAATGCGCGTGGCGATCAGGCCGCTCGGAATCGAGAAGAGGATCAACGCGGCTGCGAACACGGTGAGCATCTGCGTGGCGCGGCCCACTTCCATGCCGAGGATGTTGCGCGCGTAGAGGGTGAAGAAGGCTTCCGTCGCGTTCCAGCCGACGAACCACGAGAAGATGGCTGCCAGCAGGAAGAGGCCGCTGCGGTTGCGGTCCGTGGCAACCTGCTTGAGGTTGGCAAGCACGCCCGGCCCCGCCTCCTCCGCCACAGCCGCGCCCTCGCCCGCGGTCGGATCGTCGCGCACGAACAGGATCACGATGATGATCGCGACGAGCATGATGCCCGCGCCCACGATGAAGGGGACCGGCACGCCAATGCGGTAGAGCGCGCCGCCGGCGAAGAGCGCCACTGCGCCGCCCACGCCGCCCATCAGGTTAATCACGCCGTTGGCCTTGCTGCGCTCGGTCGGACGGAACAGGTCGCCGAGGAACGCGATGGTCGGCGAACGGAAGATCGCCATTGCGACGTTCGTGCCGAGGATGGCGAGCGCGATCAGCAGGAAGTTCTCCCGCACGAACGGCACGAGGATGAAGAACACCGCGGCCAGCGGCGCGCCGAGCATGAGGAACGGCTTGCGGCGGCCGAAGCGGGAGCGCGTGCGGTCGGACATGGAGCCGATGACGGGCTGGAAGAACATGTTAATGATGTTATCCCACGTGAGGATAAACCCGGTCCAGAATGCGGACAGGCCGAGGTCCTCCAACATGGGCGGGACGAGGCTGTTGAACAGCGGCCAGATGATGCTGATGCCGAAAAAGCCGAAACCGAGGATGAAGGTGCGCGTCCAGGGGAAGGGGCGTTCAGTCATTGAGTCCTCTTCTTGATGAGAGATGCGGCGGAGGCGACGGGGGAATATTACCACAAGGCGCGCTGGAGGGAGCAATGGACTTTTCATTGGCGCGGCGTCGCCCGACTGGACAGTTACGTCGATATTTTGTTGACGTGGAGCCGGGGCGTAGCCTTCCTTACGGCGCAAACATCTCCCCAAGCACGGCGAACACCGCCTCCTGCGCTTCCTCGTCGAGCCTGCCCAGCCGCCGCACCAGGCGCGCCTTGTCCACGGTGCGCAACTGATCCAGCGCGATCTGCCCCTCCTTCTCCTGAAACACGCATTGCACGCGCGTCGGGTAAGGCCGGCCCTTCGTCGTCATCGGCGCAATGATCACGGTCGCGATGTAGTGGTTCATCTCGTCAGGCGAAACAACCACGCACGGCCGCGTCTTCTGAATTTCGCTGCCAACCGTGGGATCGAGCGCGACCAGGCACACGTCAAAGCGGTTGACCGCGCGAATCACCACTCCCACTCCTCCGCATCCCAACCAGTGCCGCCAGCATCGCCATCGAGCAGCCGATCGTCGCCCGCCGCCGCCATCGCCTCGAACTGCTCGCCCCATCCTGCGCGAACGGTGCGGGCCGGACGAATGGCAATCTGCCCTTCCAACACCTCTAACTCGACGTGATCGTCGATGCCAGCCTGCCGCAGCAACGGCTTAGGAATGCGCACGCCTTGCGAATTGCCGATGCGGATGACCCGCGCTCTCATCGCCACCATCTTCCGACCTCCTGTAAATGTAATCACATTATAATTACGTGCGCACCCAGGGTCAAGTCGGAATCTCCCGCGCCTCCGGCAGCGCGACCTCCTCCGGCCTCCCCCGCCACGGCCCCGGCGTCTCCTGCTTGACCGTCGTCACCGCAGCCGCCCAGGCGCACGCCTCGCGCGGGGACTTCCCCTGCAACCGCATGGTCAGGTAGGTCGCGAAGCAGGTGTCGCCGCGCCCCGTGCGGCCGGCCAGCGAGCGCGGGGTGAACGGCGCCTGGTACGCGTGACCCTCCGCATAAACCGTCACCCCGGCGGACTCCGTCAGCGCGACCTCGCGCGGCCCCCGCGCAGCCAGCAGCGCGCCGGCCTTCGCCAGGTCCGTCTCCCTGGTCAGCGCCTCGGCCTCCGCCCGGTCCACCTTGAGATACGTCGTATGCGCCAGCGCCTCGTCGAACCCCGGCAGCACGCGGAAGAGCAACTCATCCCCCACGCGCACCCGCACGAACCCCTGCGCGTCCATCGCCACCGGCCCGCGCCGCGCCAGGTCAAGCAGCAGCGGCAGCTCCACCTCACCCGCCATGATCGGCGCGATGACGTACACGTCCGCGGTCACATCGCCCGGCGCGTCCTCGGGCCGGATCGCGCCCGCAAAGCCGATGGGGATGCAGACGCGGCGCTCCATGTCGCTCGACTGGTAGTAATTCGCGATGCCGGTCGTCTCCGCCGCGGGCGCGGCCCACACGGGAATGCCCTCGCCGCGCACCTCGTCCAGCCGGGGAAAGTCCGCCTCGCGCAGCCGCGTGACCACGCCGACCGTCGCGCCCAGCCGCCGCGCGGCCACCGCGCCGTAGTACACCCCGCCGCCGGAGACCGTTTCGGGCACGCCGTCGACGATGACCTTGTCGACCGCGAAATGACCGAACATGAGAAGATTGAGGCGCATGGAAAAGTCCTGGTCAGAATAAGACCTGTCAGGTTTCGGAAAGCTGACAGGTCTGAGGGCAAAACGCGCTGCGTTCACTCCGGCAGCACGTACAGCACATCCTCGCGCAGGCGCACCGGCACTTCGCTCCCCTCCGGGTGCACCTGCCCGTGGCCGGGGTCATGGTCGGCAACGGTCAGCAGTTGCCCGGCGATCTCCAGGTCGTACTCGACCGCGTTGCCGAGGAACGCGGAGCGGCGCACGATGCCCCTTGCGTGCGGCGCGGGCGCATCGACCGAGACCATTTCCGGCCGCACGACGAGCGTGACGCCCTGCCCCACCGCCACGGCCGCGTCAGGCGCGGGGACGGTCAGCGCCGCGCCGAGCGCGTCCAGCGTGACAATGCCATTGCGCCGGTCGCGCACGGTGGCGGGCACGAAGTTGGCGCGGCCGATGAAGTCGGCCACGAAGCGCGTGGCTGGCTTGCGGTACACCTCCGCGGGCGGGCCGGCCTGCTCGATGCGCCCCTCGTTCATCACGACCACCTTGTCGGAGAGCGTCATCGCCTCCACCTGGTCGTGCGTCACGTAGACGCTCGTGATGCCCAGCCGCTGCTGGATGCGGCGGATCTCGGTGCGCATCTCCTCGCGCAGCTTCGCGTCGAGGTTCGAGAGCGGCTCGTCCATCAGCAGCACCTTCGGCTCCATGACGAGCGCGCGCGCCAGCGCCACCCGCTGCTGCTGCCCGCCCGAAAGCTGATTCGGCTGCCGCTTCTCGTAGCCGGTCAGCTCGACCAGCTCCATCACCTTCGCGACCCGGCTGCCGATCTCCTGCCGCGACTTATGCTGCACGTTCAGGCCATAGGCGATGTTCTCGGCCACGTTCAGGTGCGGGAAGATGGCGTAGCTCTGGAAGACCATCGACATA
>CAZPTI010000128.1:0-13772 GCA_964588925.1 uncultured Anaerolineales bacterium
CGAACCCGGCAATCCAAAGCCCCCAGCGCGGCCCGGCCGGGTGGACGTCGCGGCCGCAATGGGGGCAAACCGTCAGGCCAAGGGGAACGCGCCCGCTGCAGCGAGCGCAACGCACCGCGCTCAAACCCCGGCGCTGTCGCGCCCCGCACTCAGGGCAAATCGCTACACCCTGGTGCAGCGAAGCCCCGCAGCGTCTACAGTACATGCGATTTCCTCGAAGGGAGGTTATCGCGCGGCTGCGCGATAGGACGAGCGCAGCCGCGCAGATGTTGAAAGTTTACGGCAACCCGATCGTGGGGAAGGTGCCGTTGATGAGCGAGCTAACCTCGCGCACGGTGAGCAGACCGACCAGCAGCAGGAGCAGCCCGAAGCCGATCAGGTGCACCATGCCCTCGCGCGCCGGTTCGACGCGGCGCCCGCGAATCGTCTCGATAATCAGGAACAGGATGCGCCCGCCATCCAACGCCGGAATGGGCAGCAGGTTCGTCAGGCCGAGCGCCGCGCTGATCACGGCAACGAAATACAACAGGGTCGGGACGAGCGAATCGGTGCTGATGCCCAGGCGGACGAACTGTCCGGTGGTCGCCGCGATGCCGACCGGCCCCATGAACCCGGCCTCGCTGATCGGCCGGCCCTCGCGGATCAGGTTCGCCGGGATCGCAAAGGTCATGTAAACGATCGTGCCGAGCGACCGCGCGCCAGCCCCGAGCGCCTCGTGAACCTGCGTGGGGCGAAGCGCCTGCCCGATGCGAATGCCGAGCGCGCCTTCGTTCTCCGGCGGATTCTGCCGCGGCGTCGCAGTAACGTCCACGGTCTGCCCGTCAGCCCGCACAACCGTGTAGACAATCGGCTTGCCGAGGTTCGCCGACGTGTACGTCTGCAGATCCTGCACCGTCTTGATCGCCTGCCCGTCAGCCGCAACGACGCGGTCGCCTACGCGCAAGCCTGCCTGCTCCGCCGGCGCGCCCGCGACAAGGCCCTCGATTATCGCGCCCGGCTTGTTCGCATCCGGCATCCCCTGAACAAGGCTGAGGATCGCGAAGAGGATGAACGCCAGCAGGAAGTTCATCGCCGGGCCGGCGGCCAGCGTGACGAAGCGCGCGCCGCGCGAAGCCGCGGCAAAGCTGCCCGGATCGGTCGGATCGTCCTCCCCGCGCATACGGGCGAAGCCGCCGAAGGGGATCGCATTGATTGTGTATTCGGTCCCGCCGCGTTCCATGATCTTAAACAGGCGCGGGGGATACCCCAGGCCGAATTCCTCGACGATAATGCGGTTGCGCTTGGCGGCGATCAGGTGGCCCAGTTCGTGGACGAAAACCACAACGCCCATCACGAGGATGAACGAAACAATCGTTAGTAGCATCAAGACCTCTCGTGCGCTCCGCTACGCTCGCGCGCGAACGCATGCGGACTCTTATTGTAACCCGTCTCAGCTTAATTGACAAACGCCCGCGTTTCCGTGGGCGCATTCCCCGTTTCGTTATGGTGGGGGGAGCGCGGCCATCTCGAATAAACGAACATGGTCGAATAAGCGAATAATCGCGCGGGGAAGGCTATTCGTTTATTCGCCGTCATTCGCTTATTCGAGATGGCCGGGCGCATTCCTACGCTTTCCCCTTAATCCGCGTTCCCTCAGCCACATCCTCTCGCAGCAGCGCATCGCGCACCAGCCCGGACCGCAACCCCGAAACAATGTGGATTTCGCGCAACCCTTCCGCGCTCTGCGCCAGCGCCAGCATCTCGCGCACCTTTGCCACCATCCCGCCGGTCACGTCCACCCCGCGCGAGCCGCCGAGCGCGTCCTCCACTTCGGCCCGGTTCGCAGGCGTAATCAGCGGGATTACCTCGCCTCTCACGCCGCTGGCCGGGTCCGCAGTCAGCACCCCGTCCACCTCGCCCGCCAGAATAATGCGCGCCGGGCGCAGCCGCTGCGCCAGGTAAGCGAAGATCTCCTCTGTGGAAACGATCGTGCCGCCGCGCGCCTCGTCAAACGCCACGTCGCCGTGGACGACGGGCAACAGTCCATGCTCAACTGCCTCAACAATGGGACGGTCAGCCAGAGAGCGCAGTTCCCCGTCGCGGCACAGGGCCGACGCCGAGGGTTGGATGCGTAGCGCGGACACGCCAGCGCCCCACAGCGCCTCCACCACCAGCCTGTTAAGCTCTGCCGCCACCTTGCCGGTCTCCGCAAAGCCGCGCCACTGCTCGGCAGTTTGAACGCCTGCGCGCGTCCCATACCGTTTTGCGGTCACATGCCCGAAGGAGCCGCTGCCATGTCCGAGCAGCACTCGCAAGTTCGGGTTTTCAGCGCGCGCCTCAGCGATTTCGCGCGCCAGCCGCGCTAACACATCTCCGCGCAGCGCCTGCGCCCGCGTCTTGTCCGTAATCAGCGAACCGCCGAGCTTGAGAAAGAGCAGGTCGCTCATGACTGTTCGGTCTGACGGGGCGTCACAGTCACCGTGTCGCCGTCGACGACGATCCAGTCGCCTTCATTAATCTGGCTGATGTCCACGCGATCAACCATCGGGATGTCGCTGATGATCGCGCCCACTGCGACAATCGCCTCGCTCTCCGCGTTGACTATCGCGACTGGCCCTGCGCCGCTCTTCGCCAGCCGCAAAATTGTGTACGAGCCGACCGTGCTGCCCTTGCCCGTGGGGAAGACGAGGACGGACCCCTTGACCGAGCGCCCCTGCAGCGGATGGCCGGACTCGAGCACGACACCCGTATCCGGGTCGACGCCCCCCAGGAAGCCGATGGGCGCGGGTGAAACGAGCGCCGGCCCTTCCGCACGACCGGCTTTAATCGTGCGCGCCTTAAACGTGAGCGTCTCTGTCACCTTCTCACCTCACTTGCCGCCAACCGCAGCGGTCAGAGCCGCCAGCAACGTCGCATCTTCCTCCGGCTGCACCGTGCGCAGGTCGCACAACAGCTCGCCCTCCGCCACGCGCGCCACAACCGGCGGCCGTCCTGCGCGCAGGCGCGCGCTTACTGCGTTGGGCGCGGAAACCTTGATTGCCAGCCCCACGCTCGGCATCGTCTCGCCAGGCAGCGACCCGCCGCCGACCGCGCTCTGCGCGGACGCAATGCGCACCGCCATGCCGTGTTCCGCCAGCGCAGCAGAGAGCGCAGACGCGCGCCGCTCCAGCGCGTCCAGCGGCGCGCTGATCATGCGCCAGACGGGTATCTCGCGCAGCGCCTCGCCGCGCACGTAGTGCAGCAGCGTGGCCTGCAACGCGGCGAGCGTCGCCTTATCGACGCGCAGCGCGCGTGTTAACGGGTGCCGCCGCAGCCGCTCCACCAGGTCCGCCCGCCCGACGATCAGCCCGGCCTGCGGCCCGCCGAGCAACTTGTCGCCGCTGAACGTGACAAGGTCCGCGCCCGCCGCGACGCTCTCCTGCGCCATCGGCTCCGACGCGAGGCCGTACGGCGCGGTGTCGAGCAGCGTGCCGCTGCCGAGGTCGTCGATCAGCCAGATGCCGCGCGTGTGCGCCAGCGCGGCCATGTCCGCGAGAGGCACTTCTGCCGTGAAGCCGACCTGCTTGAAGTTGGACGAGTGGACGCGCAGCAACAGCGCCGTATCCGTATCAATCGCACCTTCAAAGTCGCGCAGGTGCGTGCGGTTCGTCGTGCCGACCTCCACCAGCCGCGCGCCGCTCTGCCGCAGCACGTCGGGCACGCGGAAGCCCCCGCCGATCTCCACCAACTGCCCGCGCGAGATAATGACCTCGCGGTCCTTAGCCAGTGCGGAGAGCGCCAGCAGGATCGCCGCCGCGTTATTGTTGACCACGAGCGCAGCCTCCGCGCCGGTCAGCTTGCGCAGCAACGCCTCCGCATGGACGTAGCGCGAGCCGCGGCTGCCCGTCTCAAGGTCATACTCCAGGTTTGAGTAACCGGCCGCGACCGCGTCCATCGCGCCGCGCGCGGCCTTCGACAGTGGCGCGCGGCCCAGGTTCGTGTGAACGATGATGCCGGTCGCGTTGATGACCGGAATGAGCGTGCCGGCGGTTTCTTCTTCCGCGCGCGCCTGGGCTTCGGCGACAAGCGCGGCCACGTCGGGCGCAGGCTCGCCCTGCGCAATGCGCGCGCGGGCATCGGCCAACGCAGCCCGCGCAGCGTCCAGCGCGACCGCGCGACCCTCCGCCTCAGCAAGGGCGACGAGCGCGGGCTCGGCGAGCAGCCGGTCGACGCTGGGCAAATATCGGCGTCCGTCGCCGGACGCGTTTGATTCAGGCATCAAGGCTCCACAAAAACGCAAAACCTGGTCGCGCCGAAACAAAGTGGGCGGGACCAGGTTGACAGGTGGGCGAAAAGGGGCTCGAACCCCTGACCTCCTCGGTGTAAGCGAGGCGCTCTAACCGGCTGAGCTATTCGCCCGAACATGATCATTATACCTCGGACAGGGGCATTCTCAAAGAATTGCGTCTTCCGCCGATTCGGGGCGGTAGAGCACCTCGCGCGAGCGCCCGCCGCCCTCGTCCGGCGCGACCGCGCCCATCTCCTCCAACTGGTCCATCAGGCGCGCCGCCCGCGGGAAGCCGATGCGCAGTTGCCGCTGGAGCAGGCTCGTGGAGACGTGCGTGCGCGTGGAGATAAGCTTGAGCGCCTGGTGCAGCAGTTGGTCGGTCTGCTCCGCGTTCAGCAGCGCGGCCCACGGCGCTTCCTCCGCCGGCGCGTCCGCCTCGCCCTCCGGCCGCGTCTGCCAGAACTCGACCACCTTCTCGATCTCGCGATCCGACACAAAGCAGCCCTGGATGCGCGACAGCTTGGCCGAGTCGGGCGCCATGAAGAGCATGTCCCCGCGGCCGAGCAGCTTCTCCGCGCCGGGGATGTCAAGGATAACGCGGCTGTCGATCTGCGTGGTCACGGCGAACGCGATGCGCGCGGGGAAGTTCGCCTTGATCAATCCTGTGATGACGTCCACGCTGGGGCGCTGCGTGGCGAGCACCAGGTGAATGCCGGTTGCGCGCGCCATCTGCCCGAGCCGGCACAACTGTCGCTCCACGTCGTTCGCCGCGGTCATCATCAGATCGGCCAATTCGTCGATGATCAGAATCAGGTAGGGCAATGGCCGCAACTCGTGCGACTTGCGCGCCTTGCGGTTATAGTCCTCCACGTTACGCACGCCCGCGTCTGCGAACAGCCGGTAGCGGTCATCCATTTGGAGCATCAGCCACGACAGAGCCGCAGTCGCCTGATTTGGGTCGGTGATGACCGGCCCCATCAGGTGCGGGATGCCGTTGTAGCCGGGCAACTCGACCATCTTTGGGTCGACCATGACGAAGCGCACCGTCTCCGGCCCGTTGCTCATCAGCAGGCTGCACACAATCGCATTGACGCAGACGGACTTGCCCGAGCCGGTCGCGCCGGCGATGAGCAGGTGCGGCATGCGCGCCAGGTCCGCAACCACCGGATCGCCCGACACATCGCGGCCGAGCGCCACGGCCAGCGGCGACGACGCGGCAAGGAAGGCTTCCGATTCGAGCACCCCGCGCAGACTGACCAGCGTCTTGGCAGTGTTCGGCACTTCGATGCCCACATACGGGCGGCCGGGAACGGGCGCTTCGATGCGCAGCGACGCCGCGGCCAGTTCGAGCGCCAGGTCGTCGCGCAGCCGCAGGATGCTCTGCACCGAGACGCGGCGCCGGATCACCTCGCCGTCGCGCTCCTTCACGATCTCGCCCGGCTCCAGCCCGAACTGCGTCACGGTCGGCCCTTCCTTGATGCTCACCACTTCGACCGGCACGCCGAAATCGGCCAATGTCTGCTTGATAAGCTGCGCGCGCTGGCGTGAGTTGGCGGAGTACGCGCTGTTCGCCGCCGCGCCGCTAACCGCCGGGTCGGGCTTGAGCAAGTCCATCGGCGGCAGCCAGTCGGGCCGCTTCGCCTGCGACGCGCGCGGCTTGCGCCGTCGCGACAGGTCCTTGCCGGGCGCTTTCGTTGGTGGGGTGGGCAGCGGATCGAGCGCGGGAACTTCGAGGGGAGGATCGGCAGGGGCGCGCTTTGTCAGCCGCGCAAAAGCCATCGCCAGAAGCGCGCGCGGTTTGGCGGTCCAGGACGGCGGCAGCGTGAGCGCCAGCGCAACCAGCGCGCCGAGCGTGAGGGCGATCAGCAGCAGCCAGATGAGACTCTGCGGCAGGACGATGCGGAGAAACTCGTTGATGCCCCACCCGATCAGCCCGCCACGCCTTCCAAGCATAGCGTCGGCCAGGCCGAACTGCGCGCCCGCATGCGATAGAGCCAGCAGGCCGAGAAAGAGGACTTCCAGCGCGAGGATGGCCCGCCAGCGCACCTGCCAGCCGCGGCGCTCGCTGGTTGCCAGCGCAAGTCCGCCCGCAAGCAGGCCGGGGATGAGCAGGTAGGCGCCCCAACCGAATAGAATCCGCAGCAGGGGCGCGCCCAGGCCGAAATCGAGGACGAGCAGTGGCAGGGCTGCCAGCGATAATCCCGCAAGAGCCCGGCCGGTCCATTCCAAAACGCTGCGTTTCAAATCGCCAGTCCCGGAAACGAGGAGGACGCGCAAATTGCCTGACCAAAAGGCCGCCACGCGCCCGACTCCTCCGTCACGCCTGCGTTCGCCGCAACTGCGGGCGCGCTAGGCCGTCTGATCCCAGGAAAGCGGTCCCTGCATTTCGTGACTTGAGCGCGACAGGCTGTCCTGCGCGCGCAGCGTGAGCGCGATCCTGCGCTTCGCCCCGTCGACTGCGATCACGCGGGCGCGCACCTTGTCGCCCTCGCGGATCACATTGCGCGGGTGCATGAAGCTGCCTTCCGCCAGCTCGGATACGTGGATCAGGCCCTCCAGCCCTTCCTCCACGCGCGCAAACGCGCCGAAATTAACCACGTTGGTCACAATCGCCTCGACGACCTGCCCGACGTGATACCGCTCCTCGACGCCCTGCCACGGGTCCGGTTGCAGCCGCTTCAGGCTCAGCGCGACTTTCTGTTCGCCGGGGTTCGTCTCCAGCACCAGCACGCGCACTTTGTCGCCCGGGTTGACGACATCCCCCGGCGCGCCAACGCGACCCCACGAGAGTTCCGAGATGTGGATCAGCCCCTCGAACCCCCCCAGATCGACAAACGCGCCGAACGGGCAGAGACTGGTGACTGCTCCCATACGCACCTGCCCCGGCTGGAGGCTGGCGAGCAGCTCCACTTCCTTGCTGTTGTCGCGCGCCATGCGCTCGGAGAGGATCAGCCGGCAGCGGCTCCGGTCGATCTCGACCACGCGCACTTGCAGCTTCTCGTTGATTCGCGCAGCCAGCCCCGCCGCGCGTTGCTCCTGCGACTGCCCCGGCAGCGGCGTCAGCAGGTGCGACGCGGGGATGAACCCTTGCAACGCGCCAAAGTCGGCCAGCAGCCCGCCCCGGTTGAAGCCCGAAACGCGCACCTCGGCCAGTTCCGAGCTGGCGAGCAGCCCCTCGGCCCGTTGCCAGTCCGCCTCGCTGTCCGATCCGGCCGTGCCGGGCCAGCGACGCGCCGCCGCGGCCGCGCCGTTGCCCTCTTCCCCCTCCACCGGGGTCTTCGCGCTATCGGGCTCTTCCTCCACATCCTTCAGGAGCGCTGCCCAATATCCATCATCCATCTCAAGACTCCTGTAACCGATAATCTCGCGCATCACCACCGCTTGCCGGCGATCTGCCGTCCGTCACCAGCAGCTCTATTCGTCGCCCGGCAACGTGCCGCCCGCCACGCTGTCGCCCGTACAGGCATCGGCAGCTTCCATCTCGGCCAGCGTGCGCGCTACCGCAGCCACAGCCACACGCTGCTTTCGATAAAGATCCGATTCACTCATTGATAACCGCCGGGAGATGTCCAGGACGCGCTGGCCCTGGACGAAGCGCATATCGAGTATATTGTACACCAACCATTCAGAAGCCGTAAGCTTGCGTTCGCCCGGTGGCCGCTGTCGCTCGATCGCCTCCTTGAGCACCGAGCGCAGGGCCGCGGTAAGATTCCCGTCTGTAGCCTTGAGCTGGCGGCGCACCAGCTTGAGGTCCATCAGCGGACTTTCCGTCAGCTTCGGTCCGCCCCAGTAGTGGCTGAGCGCGTCCTTGACCCACTGCTGCCACTGCGCCTGCGCCAGCATTTGCGTCGGGTCGCTCGTCGGCTCCGCGGCGACCGTCTCCGGCGCGGGCAGCGGCGGCGCGTAGCGGACCGCGCTGCGCCACTCCTGGATGCGCTCCAGGTCGGGCAGGATGCTTTGCAGCGTGGCGAACACGCCCTCCTGCACGTAGCGATCGGCCATCGCCGCCGCGGCCTGCGTCAGCAGCGCTTCGGACTCGGCCTGCTCGTCCGGGTCCATCGTCACTTCGGGCGTGCGCGCCACGACGGCCAGCAGCCCGAGCAACTTCCCGCCGTCGGCCGAGCGCAGTGGGCAGTACCAGAAGTCGCCGTCGCCGTGGAAGGTCGGCTCCGTCTCGCTGTGGCCGTTGCGCCGGTCGCCGTTTTCGCCGTTGGAGACGCGCGCAAAACGCTCCCAGGCCGCCGCGGCGTCCGGCGAAGCGACAAAAGCCGTCGGCATCTGCGGATCGCCAGCCACCGCCTCCACGCGCATCCCTTCATCCGTCTGGACGATCACGAACCCGTTCGAGACGCGCAGCAGCTCGCACAGGGTGATCAGGATATTCGACAAAAACTGGCGCAGATCGCTTGATGTGAGCAACCGCCGGTCGAGCGTCTGAATCCAGGCGATTTCCTCGCGGTCCTCCGGGTAGAGCAGGCGGTCGATCCACGGTTTCGCCAGCGTCACGGCCAACTGCCCGATAACGATGACGCCCATCACCGCGAAGATCATGGCCGTTTCGCGGGGCAGGCCCAGGATCAACTCGACGCGCGGCATGACCAGCATGACGACGATGACGATCGTGCCGACAATCGGCCCGCGCAGCAGGTAATGGAGCAGGTCGTACTTGATGACGCGCTCCGGCGACAGCACGCCGAGATAAGTCACCGCGTAGGCCATGACCACAAGCATCGTGCCGACCGCGAAATTCGCGGCCATCGCCAGGATCAGGATGAGCGTGGGCGGCAGGCTGGCGGCCGAGGCGGACGTGAGCAGGTACGGGAACACGCCGAGGCCCGGCGCAAAGAACGAGAACGTCAGATAGGTCATCCGTCGCCGCGACGTGGGCGTCAGGCAGCGCCGCCGCGCGCGGTAGACGTTGTACGCGCCGTAAACTGCCGTGAACACGAAGTACGCCACAAACAGCGGAAAGAGCGGCCCCGCGCCCAGATGCGCCACCGGCGGCGTATAGGGCACATCCTGGACGAGCACGTCGGTGAAGAGCGCCATGAGGACCAGCGTGCCGCTGAAGAAGTAGGTCGCGACCACAACCGCGCGGCGGCGCAGCGACCAGTGCCCCGTCGTGCGCAGCACCGCGTCGGAGAAGTGCAGGTAGCCCGCAGGCACCATCGCAATCCCGATCCACTGCACGCGCAGCCACACGTCGGCCGCGGGCGCGCTCTCCACGCGCGGCACGACGATGTCTATCGCGAACACGATCAGCACGCAGGCGAGCAACACGCTAAACGTCTGGGCGACCTCGCTTCGCAGGTTGCGGGTCAACATGAACCCGAGCAGCGAAAAGGCCGTGATGACGATAGCCGAGGATAAGAGGAGGTTCGCAAACGTCAGGATCACGGGCCACGTCAGGCCCGAGGACTCGATCATTCCTTACAACCCGCGCACGAAATACAGGGCGATGTCTCTGCTACGATAGTACCGCTCGTTATAACCGGAAAACTTAAAACCGTGTTTCTGCAAAAACTGGATGGCCGGATAGTTCTTGCTCTGCACCGCGGTCATCACCTGCGTCATGGCCTGCTGCCGCGCATGTTGCAGCCCGCGGCCGAGCAACTGCGAGCCGATGCCCTGCCGTCGATGCTCCGGCGCAACTACGAGGTGATGAATCCACGCCAGGCTCTGATCCGGCTGCGTCTCCTGGTCGATGTAGCCGTGCACCTGCATCGCGGTCGCCGCGACAAGGATCAGGTCGCCGCGCTGCTGGTGCGCCAGCAGCGCCTCGCTCCAGCCCGGATACTGCACCTGCATCACCCGCGGCAGCCGCGTCACCTGAAAGCGCGTGACGACCTGGCTGCCCTCCTGCTGCTGCGTAATCTGCCAGACGTATTCGGTCTCGTACGAGGCATCCAGTTGAAGGCAGCCGGTCAGATCGCGCAGATCGGCCCGGTAGATGTGCATAAGCTTAATTCTAGCACTGCCCAAAGCCGCGCGCAAAGACTCGGCTGGGCGCATTTCCGGCGATCACCGAAGGCCGCGCGCCCGCCGCTCCCGGATCAACTCCTGATAAAACGCGAACAGGCTGCGATCCGGCCCGCCGTCCCACTGCATCGGCACGCGACACACGTCCAGCCCCAGCGCCGGCGTCTTGCTCACCGTCTGCTCCAGCCCCACCTCCGTCCCGTAGTAGACGATTGGCGGCCCCGGCAGGCGCATCTGCGCGGCGGCCGCGCGGCGCAGCGCCTCCTTGTCCCCGCGCGCGAGGAACAGGAAGCGATCCATGTCGTGGTTGTCGATGAAAGTCGGCATGATGAAGTTGCGCGGGAAGTACGCGGTGTGCCGCTCGACGAAGCGCGCCAGGTCTTCCTCCGTCCGCGTGCCGAGCGCATACGTCCGCCGCAGCATCTCGCACGCGTGGAAGTCCAGGCAGCCGTCCAGCCGTCCCACGTACTGCCGCATGTGGTCGGGCGCGTCGATGATTTCTCCGAAGCAGAAGCAGTCGGGCTTGACCGCCTTGCACGCCAGATTGAACTCGCCCCAGAAATCCGGCCCCGGCCCGTTGGCGTAATCCAGCCGGTAGCCGTCGATGTCGAACTCGCGCAGCCAGAAACGCCCCACGTCGATCAGCCACTGCCGCGCTTCCGCGTTCGCGACGTTCACCTGCGGCATCGTCTTCACCTCTGCAAACGTGCGGTAGCCGATGGGCGAATCGTCGAAGGTGAACCAGTCGCGGTAGGGGCTGCCCGCGCCTTCTGCCGCCGCCAGGAAAATCGGGTGCTGGTGCGAGATGTGGTTGAGCGCGACGTCGAGGATGACGCGGATGCCGCGCGCGTGCGCCTCTTCGATCACCGCGGCCAGCGCCTCCTCCCCGCCGAACCGCGGCTCTACGCGCATCAGGTCGAGCGCGTCGTACCCGTGGTGCGTGTTGCTCGTGAAGATAGGCGTCAGCCAGATGCAATCCGCGCCCAGCTCTGACACGTGGTCAAGATGGTCGCGCACCCCCCACAGCGTCCCGCCCATCGCCGCGCGCAGGTTGGTCGTTTGCAGCCAGTCCCGCCCCTGTCCCGGCGCAAACCGGTCGACGAAAATCTGGTAGATCACCGCGCGCCGCGCCCACTCCGGCGGCGTGACGCGGTCTGCGAAGTAGGTGAAGGTCGCGCCGCGGCCGGGGATCGCGTCAAACGTCGTCGGGACGGGCTGCCCCTTGAAGAAGGCGCGCGAGGCCCTTTCGAGCGCGTCCAGCACGGTCGGGAAGTCCGCAAAATACTCCGGCCCGTCGCTCTGGGGCCTATGGCCCGCCCACGCTCCGATGCGGTAGCGCACCTGCGTTCCTTCGGGTTGGCCGGGAATGACGCCGCTCCACTGCGCCACATACCCCCAGCGGATCGTGTCCCACGTGACGCCTGTTTGGGTCAAGGGCACGGCGCTCCCGTTCGCAGCCTCGCCCCGACTGCCCGCTGGCTCGCTGCCATCCGTCGTGTAGTAGCACGCGACCGCATCCGCGCTGAGGTCCGCGCCGACGCGCACCGTCACCGTCACCGGCTCACCCGGCAGCGGATCGCGCGGCTCCAGCATGTGGTCGTGCTGGAGCCCGCTGGTCGCGACGCGGTGATGCAGCAGCTTGAGTTCGTCCGTCGCCAGCGTGCCGAAGGTAAACTCTTCCATCCTCTATTGCTCCAGCTTGATCACGTATCCGGTGCGGGGCGCCAGTTCAGGGATGGGCGTGTAACTCTCAAACCCGCCCTGCGCGTTGAGTGTCGGCGCGGACGCCTGCGCGCCGTTCAGCAACTCGGTCGCCTTAAGCGCGCCGCGCAGTTTGCTGCTCGCCAGTGACAGGCTGTACTCCGTCATCGGTTCCTGATCCATGTTGATCACGACCAGCAGCGCTTCGTCGGCCGACTGCCGCAGGAACGCCAGCACCCGCGTCTGCTCCCCTTCCAGCAGCGCGGTCTCGCCCACGCGCAGCGCGGGATGCTCGTTGCGCAGCGCGATCAGCTTGCGGTAGTGGTTGAGCAGCGAGTTCGGGTCCGCGGTCTGCGTCTCCACGTTTGTCTGCGCGAAATCAGCATTGACCGCCTGCCACGGCGCAGCCGTCGAGAAGCCCGCATTCTCACCCGCCGTCCACTGCATCGGCGTGCGGATCAACTCGTCAGGCTTCGCGCCCGTCATCCCGATCTCTTCGCCGTAATACAGGAACGGAACACCTGGCAGGGTCAGCAGGATGGTGGCGGCCAGCTTGGCCCGCTCCGGCTGCTTGCCCAGCTCGCTCATCACCCGGTTCTGGTCGTGGTTGGTCAGGAAGGGCGCGTATTGCCCCGGCGGGAACAGGTCGAGGAGCGCCTGCATCTGCCCCGTGATCGGCCCGCGCCGCCGTGTGTTGACCCCGTTGATGATCCCCTCGGCAAGGTCGAACGTGAACGCGGTGTCGACCTGGTCCGGCACGTATCTTGCAATCACGTTCGTCGGCTGCCACACCTCGCCCACGGTGAACGCATCCGGGTTCGCCTCCCGCACCGTCTGATGGAAGTTGCGCAGCCACTGGTGCGTCTCCTCAGTGTTCTGCAACACCTGGTCCTTTTCGAGCAGGTAGGGGATCGCGTCCAGCCGGTAGCCGTCCGCGCCCATCTCCTCCAGCCAGTAGCGCGTCACCTTCAACATCTCATCGGTCACAGCCGGATTCTTATAGTTCAGGTCGGGCATGCCGTCCCAGAACACGCCGTAGTACCACTGGTTCCCGGCCGGGTGCCACGCCTTCTCGCCCCACGGCCCCGGCGTCCCCGGATCGCTCTCCGACCAGATATACCAGTCGCGGTGCTCGGTCCCCGGCGTCTTCGCGTCGATGAACCACGGGTGCTGGTTGGAGGTGTGGTTAAGGACGAGGTCAATGATGACGCGGATGCCGCGCTTGTGCGCCTCGTCGATCAGCCGCTTGAAATCCTCGTTCGTCCCGTAATCCCTCTCGACCGTGTAATAGTCGGTTGCGTCGTAGCCGTGGTACGAAGCCGCCTCCATGATGGGCATGAGCCAGATGCCGCCGACGCCAAGCTCCTGCAGGTAGTCCAGCCGCTCGATCAGCCCTTGCAAATCCCCGATGCCGTCGTTCGCCAGCGGCCCGGTCGTCGAATCCGCAAATGAGCGAACGAACACCTCGTAGAACACGGTGTTGTTCCACCACGGCAGCCCCTCCGCGCCTTGGGGGAGCGGCCTGAGCGTAAACGCAACGGTTGGCGCGGTGGTTGGGGCAGCCGTCGGCTCAACCGTCAGCGCGGCGGTGGGCGCGGCCGTAGCAGGCGCAGTCGTGGGCGCGGCGACAGTTGGCGCAACGGGAACAGTCGGCGTTGGCCCGGCCGCGGGGCGACACGCAGTGAGAGCGACGGACAATATCAGAAGAAACAGGCCGAGCCTGGCGCGCATCATGACATCATTTCCTTTCCGTTCGAGCAGTCCTTCCATCCTATGTCGAGCGTGCAGCCCCTACCGTAAGCCTTCACGCCGTAATCTTGCCAACCCTCGCTGCCGTAGAGGTCTG
>CAZPTI010000129.1:0-13717 GCA_964588925.1 uncultured Anaerolineales bacterium
AGCAGCAGGTTCCCCAGCCCCATCCGCTCCCCGGCGACCAGCGCGCCGCTCATCGCAGCGGTCATCGCAAGGGTGGCAAGCAGCACACGGAGCAGTTGCCCCGCCGTCTCGCGCCCCTCCACGCCGCCCAACCGGGGCCGCAGGAAGAAGAGCAACGCCAGCACCTCCAGCGTGACCGCCACCGAGTTCGCCAGCGCCAGCCCCGGCGCGCCGAGTGAGCGCATCAGCAGCAGGCCGAGCGCCACGTTCAGCACGGCGGACGCCACCGCCAGCAGCAGCGGCGTGATCGTGTCCTTCTGCGCGAAGTAGGCGCGCGCCGCCAGTTCGAGGCACACGTGCGCCGTCAGCCCGAGCGCGTACATCTGGAGCGTGGCGTACACCGCCGCCGTCGCCGCCTCGTCGAACTCGCCGCCCTGATACAGCAGCGCCAGCAGCGGCCTGCCGAGCAGGATCAACCCCGCCGCCGCCGGAACCGCCAGCGCCAGCACCGTCCGCAGCGACTCGCCCAGTGTCCGCCGCAGCCCGTCCCGGTCGCCCTTCGCCGCCAGCTCCGCCAGCGTGGGGAACGCCACCAGCCCGAACGCCGTCCCGATGATCGTCTCGGGCAGTTGCATGGCGTCCCACCCCCATTCCAGGCTGCTCACCCCGCCCGGCCCCAGGCGCGAGGCGAGGTTCGTCGTGGCGAGCAGGGTCAGGTGGAAGACGCCCAGGTCGATCACGCGCGGCCCCATCAGCAGAGCCACGCGCCGCACGTCGCCCGTCCCCAGCCGCAGCACCGGCTCCCACCGGAACCCGTACCTGACGAGCGCCGGGACCTTGATGAGCAGGTGCAGCAGCGCGCCGATCACAGCGCCAACCGCCATGCCCCGCACCCCCATCGTGGGGGCCAGCAGCAATGCGCCGAGCGCCACGCCGAGCGGGTACACCACGGGCGCCAGGGCGGGCAGCAGGAAGTGCTTGAACCCGTTGAGCGCGCTGCCAAGCACGGCCGACATGCCGAAGACCACGGTGGAGAGGAGCACGATCCGCATCACGTCGACCGTCTCCGCCTGTTGTTCGGGGGGGAAGCCGGGCGCGATCAATGTGCGGACGAGGAGCGGGGCAACCAGGGCGGCCAGCAGGGCCAGCAGCGCCACGATGATGACGACCCAGTTCAAGACGGCAGCGGTCAGCCGCCACGCCGAGCGCCGGTCGCCGGTCGAGGCATAGTCGGCAAAGACGGGGATGAACGCCGTGGCGAGCGCGCCGCCTGCGACGATGGTGAAGAGCAGGTCGGGCAGCTTGAAGGCGGCATAGTACGCGTCGAGCGATGCGCCGATGCCGAAGGTCGCGCCGATCACCCGGTTGCGGAACAGCCCGGCCGCCGCTGCCAGCCCAAACGAAGCCGCCACAACGAGCACGTTGCGCGCGATGTGGCGGCGGGTGGAGGTTTGCGTCATGGATTTACGGCAGGGCTTTCAGCGCATCCACCGCTTCCCCATAGCTCGGCCGCAGCTTGACCGCATGACTGAGCGAGGCCCTTGCGCCCGCCGTGTCACCCAGCGCCTGCTGCGCCAGCCCCTTCCAGTAGAACAGCTCCTCGTCGTTCACGGCAGTCTTGATCGTCGCGTCGGCCAGGCTGATGACTTCCTTGTGCCGCCCCACGTTGTAGTACGCCTCGAACGGGCCGAACTGGTACCACAGCATGCGCCAGGGCAGCTTGAGCTTGCGCGCCGTGTCGTACGCCTTCGCCGCCGCCTCGTACTCACCGAGCGCCACGTAGTCGCTGCCCAGGTTGAACCAGGCGAAGTTGTCCTTCGGGTTGAATTTCACCGCCGCCAGGTTGAGCGCCAGGCTCCGCTCATGCATGGCCTGCGCGTCCATGTCTGCGCCCAACACCGCCTCAACCGCCCCGGCGCGCGCATCGTCGTAGATCGGCACGTACGTCCGGTTGAACACCTTCCAGAGCTGGTCGAACTGCTTGTACGGCAGCCTGATGCCCTGATACGGCGCTTTGCGGTCCAGCCCGTGCGACTCGTACGAATCGTACGCGATCCAGTGTCCCGCGCCGTTACCGGCGGAGGCATCGTCATAGCCCACGATCAGCCGGTAATGCCCCATGCCGTCGTTCGGCTTCGGCTCGTACCACGTCTCCACCAGCACGGGGATGCCCGCCGCCAGCAGCGCCTTGAGCCGGTTCGCGTCGCCCTGGACAAACACCGCAGCGCGCAGCCCCTGCTCGGTCGCGAACTGCGCCAACTGCTCCGGCCCGACGTTCTTGTCGTCGCGCTCCGGCTTGAGGATCGGCCCGATTTTGTTCTGGGCGATATTGATGCCGAAGTAGCTCAGGTTGGTTGACAGCGTCGCCGGCCCGCAGTTGTTCCACGTCTGCCAGTAGTGCGCCAGCCCGTCCAGCCGCATCGAGGGCGCGAAGGTCGGCGTGGGCGTGGCGGTGGGCGCAGGAGTCGGTGTCGCCTCGTCTAAACCTGACGGGTCGCCTGAACTCCGTTCAGGGTCGAGACCCGTCAGGTTTTTGTCTCCAAGCGAGGCCAGTTGTCCCGCCGGCGCGTGCGTTTCTACCGCAGATTCCGCAGATTCCGCAGATTCCGCAGATTGGGGCTTTTCCGCCGATTCCGCAGATGCCAACGGAGCATCAGGCGAATCCGTCAAATCTGCTAAATCTGCCAAATCTGCTAAATCTGCGGTTGACTCCGGCGTCGGCACATACAGCTCATCCGGCAACTGCTCAACCGCAAACTGCATCCGCACGCGATCCGCCACGCCCTGCGGCCCGCCGTACCGGTACAACGCCAGGGTTGTCAACACAAGGCCGGCCGCCACGACGAGCATCGCCAGGCTGCCAGCAGCAATTATCAGCTTTTTACGCAACGCGCATCACCCGAAAATAGGATTTGTCGCGCAGGGGAGGGGGCGCGCTAAAGCGCGCACTACAAACCGTTCGCGCGCCGTCCCCCCACGCTCCAGGCTTACGGGAAAATACCCCGATCCCGATACACCCGCTCCAACCGCCGCAGGGCCACCATGTAGGCCGCCGTGCGCCAGTCGATGTCACCGTACTGCCTGCGCATATCGCGCACCCGCTCGTAGGCCGACACCATCCGCTTGCAGAGCTTCGTGTCGACCTCGTCCAGGTCCCAGAACTCGCTGCGCTTGTTTTGCAGCCACTCGAAATAGCTCACGATGACGCCGCCGGAGTTGCACAAAATGTCCGGCAGCACCTCGACGCCCTTGTCCTGCAAAATCTTGTCGCCGTCCAGGTCGGTCGGGCCGTTCGCCGCCTCGAAGATGACCTTCGCCTCGATCAGCGGGGCCGTTTCCGCCGTGATCTGCCCTTCCAGCGCCGCCGGGATGAAGATGTCGGCCTTCGTCCGCAAAAACTGCTCGTGCGAGATGGCCTGCGCCTTCGGGTAGCCCGCCACGCCCTTCGTCTTTGAGACGTAGACGTTCAGGTCCTCCGCATCGATCCCGTCGTCGTTGCAGATCGAGCCGGTGTGATCCTCCGCCGCCAGCAGGGTCGAGCCCTTCGGGGCCAGCAACCTTGCCGTCCACGAGCCGACGTTGCCGAACCCCTGGACGAAGTAGGTGCTCCTGCCCAGGTCGACACGGTTGTCCGCCGCCCACTGCTCCATGACGTAGACGACGCCCTGCCCGGTGGCCTTGTCGCGTCCCACGCTGCCGCCCAGTTCGATGGGCTTGCCGGTCACTACATGATACGAACGGTGGCGATCCGCCGGGGGTACGGTCGACAGGTACGTGTCCAGCATCCACGCCATAATCTGCGCGTTCGTGTTCACGTCGGGCGCCGGGATGTCGTAGTCGGGGCCGATGTTGTTGCCCAGCGCAAAGGTGAAGCGCCGTGTGATGCGCTCCAGCTCGGCCTTCGAGTACTTGCGGGGGTCAAGCTGGATGCCGCCCTTCGCGCCGCCCATCGGGATGTCGGCGATGGCGGTCTTCCACGTCATCCACGTCGCCAGCGCGCGCACCTCGTCGATGTTGACGCTGGGGTGGTAGCGGAGCCCGCCCTTGAACGGGCCGAGCACGTTGGAGTGCTGCACCCGGTAGCCCGTGAACACCTCGACATGCTCGTCGTCCATCTTCACGGGGAAGCTGACGCTCACCTCGTTCATCGGCTTCGCCAGGATCGACCGCACATCCGGGTCGAGCTTCATCAACGTGGCGGCGCGATCGAACTGCTCGGTGACATTCTCATACACGCTGCGCTTCTGCGACACAGGGGACCTCCTCGTCGGGTTCGTGTTGGGAGCAACTTATCTTCCGTCCCCGCATCATAACATACGGTGTCGTTTATCGCGCAATCAGTTGGATGCGATTTTTGCAACTTTGGTTACGAAAGCCGGTCGCGCAGGAGGGTATACTGAGGTTGCTCCTTCAATGGAAGCGACGCGCTGAGGCAACGGCATGCAACCGCCCGAACCCGTCCTCGTGGCCGACCGGTTTCCGGCCCTCCTGGCAAGCCTGCTCGACCTGCTCGCCGGCCTCTCCGATGACGAGTGGCATCGGCCGGTCCATGCCGGCGCGTGGTCGGTCAAGGAGCTGGCGCAGCACCTGTTGGGCGACGAGATCAACATCCTCTCCGGCAAGCGCGACCGCTTCCATGAGCAACTGGGGCCAATCGACTCCTGGGAGAGCCTCGTTGCGCTCATCAACCGACGCAATGCGGAGTGGGTTCAGGCAACGCGCCGGATGAGCCCTCGCGTCATCATCGACCTGCTGGCATCGACAGGCGCGCAGGCGAACGCGCACTTCGCGCAGCTCGACCCCTACGCCATCGGCGGGCCGGTCAACTGGGCCGGTCCCGATCCGGCGCCCGTCTGGCTGGACATCGCGCGCGAGTTCACCGAGCGCTGGCACCATCAGCAGCATATCCGGCAGGCGGTCGGCAAGCCAGGCGCGCTCAAGTCGTACTACCTTGCGCCCGTGCTGGCGACCTTCGCGCGCGCGCTCCCCCGGACGTATCACAACGTTGCTGCGGCTCCCGGCGCAGTTGTCTGCCTGCGCATCACGGGCGAGGGCGGCAGCGAGTGGGCTGTGGCGCGCGAGGGACACGGCTGGACGCTCTACGCTGGCTGCCCCGATCACCCGGCCGCCGAAGTGACGCTTCCGTCCGACGTGGCATGGCAACTCTTCACCCGTGGCATCACGCCGGATCAAGCGCAGGCCACCGCACGCCTTTCCGGCGATCCGGCGTTGGCGCTTCGGCTGCTCGACACGGTCGCGATTATCGCCTGAACAGCAGGCCTCCCGCTTTATGCCATTCCGCCCACCTGCGTTATAATAACCCCTACAAGGGCTCTGGCTGTGACGCCGGAGCCTGTTTTGCGCGAGGCTCCCTCGGCGCGAGGCTCCCTCGTCGCTCCACGCAGGAGACACCCATGACCCAGGACTTCTATACCGTCGACATCTGCGGCGTGCGCCGTGACCTGCCCCTCTTCGAGGTCGCGCCCGGCGTCCGCATTGCGCTCTTCAACATGCTCGGCGATTACGAGGTGGTTGAGGCGCTGGCCGACTGGCTCGCCAACAAGGTTCCGGCCGACTTCGACGCGATCATGACCGCCGAGGTCAAGAGCATCCCGCTCGCCCATGCGCTGGCCGTGCGCGTCCGCAAGCCGTACATCGTCGCGCGCAAGACCCGCAAGCCCTACATGCTCGGCTCGCTCAGCGTCGAAGTGCTCTCCATCACCACCGGCGCGCCGCAACTGCTCTGGCTCGACGGGAAGGACCTGCACCTGGTCAAGGGCAAACGCATCGTCCTGGTCGACGACGTGATCTCCACGGGCAGCACGCTCAAGGGCATGACCAGGCTCGTCGAAGAGGCGGGCGGTCAGGTCATCGCCGAAGCCGCCGCCTTCACCGAGGGCAACGACCCGGCCAAGTGGCAGCATATCATCGCGCCGGCCAACCTGCCGGTGTTCCTGGGGTAACCAGCGAGGCGCATGGTCATCGAAAAGGTTGCGGCCATCGACCGCCGCTACGAAGAACTCAATCAGCTCATGGCCGACCCGACGGTCGCGACCGATCCGTCCCGCCTGTCCGAGCTGGCGCGCGAGGCGTCGGAGATCGAGCCGGTCGTCAACGAGTATCGCGCATGGCTGGCCGACCAGGCCGAACTGGACGGCGCGCAGCAGATGCTCGCCGAGCTGCCCGAAGCGGACGAACTGGCCGAGATGGCGCGCGCCGAGGTCGAGCGGCTCACGGCGGAACAGGCCCGGCGCGAGGAACGTTTACGCGTATTGCTGATCCCGAAAGACCCGGCGGACGACAAAAACGTCATCGTGGAAGTTCGGGCCGGCACGGGCGGCGATGAGGCCGCTCTTTTCGCGGGCGACCTGTTTCGCATGTACGCCCGCTGGGCCGAACGTCACGGGCTGAAAACCGAGATCATGAGCCAGTCGGAGACGGGCATCGGCGGGTTCAAGGAAGTCATCTTTCAGGTGAAGGGGCGGGGCGCGTACTCCCGGCTCAAGTTCGAGAGCGGCGTGCACCGTGTGCAGCGCGTGCCCGTCACCGAGGCGCAGGGGCGCATCCACACCAGCACGGCCACCGTCGCCGTCCTGCCGGAGGCGGACGAGGTCGATGTCCAGATCGCGCCGGGCGATGTGCGGGTGGACGTGTTCCGGGCGTCCGGGCCGGGCGGGCAGAGCGTCAACACGACCGATTCGGCCATTCGGGTCACGCACCTGCCCACGGGGCTGGTGGTAAGCTGTCAGGACGAGAAGTCGCAGTTGCAGAACCGGGCGAAGGCGATGCAAATCCTGCGCGCCCGGCTCTATCAGATGGAACAGGAACGGCTGGCAAACGAGCGCTCTGAGGCGCGCCGGGGCCAGGTCGGCAGCGGTGAGCGCAGCGAGAAGATTCGCACGTACAACTTCCCGCAGAATCGCGTGACCGATCACCGCATCGGCAAGACAACGTATAATCTGGTGGGGTTTCTCGACGGCGATCTGGACGACTTCATCGAAGAGTTGGCATCGACAGACCAGACGGAACGACTGCAAGCCATAGGCGAGGATTGAGTTGAAAACGGTTCAAATGAATACTTTCTCGGCAGCGCCCCTGCGATGGGGCGTCAACGGCAACGGAGCCTCCGAGTCCGCCAGCAATGCTGCGACGCGCGAGCGACCGTGTATAGAGGATACGAGATTGCGGATTGTTTGGTCATTGGATCGCTCCAGCGACATTGGACGAGCGTTGCTGGCTGCGACGCGCCGGTTACGCGAGGCGGACATCGACTCGGCCCAGTTGGATGCGGCGGTGCTGTTATGCTCCGTCCTGGGCGTCAACAAGGCGTGGCTTTACGCGCATCCCACCCGCCAGTTGACAGAACATGAGATCGCGAAGTATGAGGAGCTGGTCCGCCGGCGGATGTGTCACGAACCCGTCGCGTACCTCGTCGGTTACAAGCCCTTCTACGGCCTCGACATCACAGTCGATAACCGGGTGCTGATCCCCCGGCCCGAAACCGAGATGCTCGTCGAGCGCGCGCTGGGTCACGCGCAGATGCTGGCGCGCGAGGGGCAGCGGCCTGTCATTGCCGACATCGGCACGGGCAGCGGCGCGATTGCCGTCGCCATTGCGATCAACCTGCCCGAGGCCACCGTGTACGCCACCGACGTATCGGCTGCGTGCATGGAGGTCAGCGAGAAGAACGTCTGGCGCTACGGGGTGGGCGAGCAGGTGCATCTCGTCCCCGGCTCGCTCATGGACAACCTGCCCGAGCCGGTCGACATCGTCGTCGCCAACCTGCCCTACGTCGCCACGCCCGACCTCGCCACCCTCGCGCCGCAGGTGCGCGAGTGGGAGCCGGTGCTGGCCCTCGACGGCGGCCCGGACGGCTGCGACGTGATTCGCAGGCTGCTGCGCCAGCTCGCCTCGCCGCAGGGCAAGGCGAAGCTCAAACCGGGAGCCGTCATCTTCCTGGAGATCGGCGCAGATCAGGGCGCGCGCGTCCGCTCCGCCGTCAACGAGACGCTGCCGAACTGCGGGTGCAGCGTGCTGGTGGATTACGCCGGGCTGGATCGTGTCGTAGTGATCACAACGTGACAGAGGTTCGTAGTAGGCGCTTCAGCGCCAGGTTCCGTGTTGCGACGCGAGGGCGCTGAAGCGCCTACTACGAACCATTTTTCTGAAGAGATTTAGTACTTGCCCTACCGCCTCATCGCCTTCGACTACGACGGCACCGCCGCCATCGACGGCCAACTGCCCACCCAACGGGTCTGCGACGCCGTGACTGCTGCGCGCGCCAGGGGCGTGATCGCCGTCCTCGCCACCGGCCGCCCCTACGAATCCGCC
This sequence comes from uncultured Anaerolineales bacterium, assembly GCA_964588925.1. GTDB lineage: Bacteria > Chloroflexota > Anaerolineae > CG2-30-64-16 > CG2-30-64-16 > JALOOB01. Next base: position 8,311 of record CAZPTI010000129.1, read on the forward strand.
GCCCGGTATGCGTCGGCGCTCAACCTCGACGCGCCCGTCATCTGCTTTCAGGGCGCGATGGTGCGCGAACTGACCGGCGAGAAGCGCTCGCTCTATGTCGAGCCTGCCCCGTTTGACGCCATGTGCGAGGTCATGGCGCTGGCCGAGGCGCGCAGGCTGGAGCTCAACGTCTACGGCGAGGATGTCATGTATGTCATCGACCGTGGCCGCCCCGCCGAGTTCTACGAGCGCTGGTTCGGCACGAAGATCGAGTTCGCGCGCAGCTACGCCGAGATTTGCGACCGTTTCGCCGCCGAGGGCAAGACCCCGCTCAAGGGGCTGTTCATCGGCCCGGCTGAGACCAACGACGCGTTTCGCGACGAGTTGCGCGCCCGCTTCGGCGACCGCCTTGCGGTGGTCCGCTCGCACGACCTCTTTGTCGAAGTTCACTCGCTCGACGCGTCCAAAGGCCACGGCCTGCGCTTCCTCGCCGAGCACTACGGCATCCCGCAGGCCGAAACCATTGCGGTCGGCGATTCCGGCAACGACGCCTCCATGATCGAGTGGGCGGGGCTGGGCATCGCCGTCGCCAACGCCCTGCCGGAAGTATTCGCCGTGGCCGACGAAGTCGCGCCCCCTGTGACGGAGGACGGGCTGGCCCATGTCATCGAACGCCACATCCTCAACAACGGTCGCATCTGACGAAGCGCTCCGCCGGGCAGCCGAGTTTTTGCGCGCCGGCGAGCTCGTCGCCTTCCCCACCGACACGGTCTACGGCGTCGGCGCAGTCTGCTGGAACGAGTCCGCCGTGGCGAAACTCTACACGGCCAAGCTGCGCAGCCTCGACAAGGCCATCCCCATCCTGCTCGCCGACACAGCCGACCTCGCGCTGGTCGCGCGCGACCTGCCGCCAATGGCGATCAAGTTAGGCGACGCGTTCTGGCCCGGCGCGCTGACCCTCGTCGTCCCGAAAGCCGAGCGCGTGCCGCTGGAAGTGACCTCCGGCGGCGACACCGTAGCCGTCCGCATCCCCAACCACGACCTGACGCGCGCGCTCATCCGGCTCTCCGGCGCGCCCCTCGCCACCACCAGCGCAAACCTCTCCGGCGGCCCCTCTCCCGTCACTGCCGAAGAAGTCGCCGCGCAGCTTGCCGGCCGCATCCCCATGATCCTCGACGGCGGCGCATGTCCCGGCGGCGCAGCCTCCACCGTCGTCGACGTCACCGGCCCCACCCCCCGCATCCTCCGCCCCGGCCCCATCACCGAGGCGGACATCCTGGCTGTGCTATAATGCGCGCGCATCGTCGGTTCGTAGTAGGCGCTTCAGCGCCCGTCGCGCCATGCTGATCGGCATCGACGCCAGCCGCACCGCCACCGCCCACCGCACCGGCACGGAGTGGTACTCGCTGCGCGTCACGCAGGGCATCCTGCGGCTGACCGAAGGCCGCCACGACGTCCGCCTGTACAGCAACGGCCCGCTGCCGCCGGAGCTATTCCCCGGCGCCGACGTACGCTCGATCCCGTTCCGCCGCCTGTGGACGCACGCGCGCCTCAGCGCCGAAATGCTGCGCCACGCGCCGGACGTCCTGTTCGTGCCCGCGCACGTGCTGCCGCTGATCCACCCTCGCCGCAGCGTCGTCACCGTGCACGATCTGGGCTATCTCTATTACCCGGACGCGCACAGGGACGCCGACCGCCGCTATCTGGACTGGTCGACGCGCTGGAACGCGCATCAGGCCGCCGCCGTGCTCGCCGATTCCGAAGCGACGAAGGCCGATTTGATTCGCGCATACGGCGCGCGCTCCGACAGGATTCATGTCGTCTACCTGGGCCGTGACGAGCGCATTACGCGCGTGGCGAATCCACTGCGGCTGGCCGAGGTGCGCGCGAAGTACGACCTCGCGCAGCGATACTTCTTATATATGGGCACGCTCCAGCCCCGCAAAAACCTCGAGCGCGTCGTTCAAGCCTTCGAGGCCATCTGCGGACGAGGGGAGCTGGCCGACATGCAGCTTGTGCTGGCCGGGCGCAAGGGGTGGCTCTACGACAGCCTGTTTGCCCGCGTCGAGGCGGCCGGGCTGGGCGAGCGGGTCGTTTTTCCCGGCTACATTCCCGACGAGGACGTGCCTGCGCTGCTGAGCGCGGCGGCGGCCTTCGTCTTTCCGTCGCTCTACGAGGGGTTCGGCATCCCCGTTCTCGAAGCAGGAGGTTGCGGCGTGCCGGTCATCACATCCAACACGTCCTCGCTGCCCGAAGTGGCCGGCGACGCGGCGCTCCTCGTCGATCCGCACGACGTCGACGCGATTGCGGAGGCCATGTACCGCGTCGTCACCGACCCGGAGCTGGCCGCCGAGCTAACCCGGCGAGGTCATGAGAACGTCAAGCGCTTCTCGTGGGAAAAGTGCGCGCGTGAGACGCTGGCCGTGCTGGAGAGCGTGGCGAGGCGCAAGTGATTGTCCTCAACGCAAACCCGTCGGGTCTCACCCATGATACCGTCCGCATCCTGGGCGTGCGCGTCGACGCGATCACCTTCGACGGCCTGCTCGACCGCATCGGCCACTGGATCGACGAGGGCGGCCCGCACCAGATTTGCACGGTCAACCCCGAATTTGTGATGACCGCCCGCCGCAACCCGGCGTTCGCGCAGGTGTTAGAAGCGGCGGACCTCTGCATCGCCGACGGGATCGGCCTGCTGTGGGCGGCAAAGCGGCAGGGCAAGCCCCTCCCCGAACGCGTCACCGGCTCCGATGGCGTCCCGCTGATCGCGCAGCGCGCGGCCGAGAGGGGCTGGCGGCTCTACCTGCTCGGCGCTGGCCCCGGCATTGCGGAAGCGGCAGGCGTGGAACTCGGACGCCGTTTTCCCGGTCTCAAGGTTGTCGGCGCATATGGCGGCGCCCCGTCCGATGCGGACGCGCCCGGCATCATCGCGCGCATTCGCGCCGCGCAGCCCGACATCCTCTTCGTCGCCTACGGCGCGCCGAAGCAGGACCTGTGGATCGCGAAGCATGCAGACGCCCTGCAAGTGCCCGCTATGATGGGCGTGGGCGGCTCGCTCGACTTCATCGTCGGCGCGCAAAAACGCGCGCCGCAGTGGATTCGCCGCATCAACCTCGAATGGCTCTACCGCCTCATCACCCAGCCGTGGCGCTGGCGGCGGCAGTTGGCCCTCCCAAAGTTCGTGTGGGCGGTGATTAGAAGGAATTAGCGAGTGAGGGACTTCCCTTGGGCAGCGTATTGACCCTTGACGACGCGATCACATGGCGGGCGCAGCAAACCGGAGCGGTCGTCTTCACCAACGGCCACTTCGACCTGCTCCACGTCGGCCATGTGCGCTACTTGCAGGCCGCGCGCGCGCTCGGCGATGCGCTCGTCATCGGCCTGAACAGCGACGCGTCGTGCGCGGCCCGCAAGCCCGGCCGGCCCCTCGTGCCGCAGGAGGATCGCGCCGAGTTGCTCGCTGCCCTCGGCTGCGTCGACGTGGTCATCATCTTCGGCGATCTCACGGCTTCCCGCCTCGTGCAGGCGCTCAAGCCGGAAGTGTATGTCAAGGGCGGCGACTGGGGCCGCCCCGATGGGCCTCGCCCGCCTGAGGCGGAGGTGGTGGCGAGTTACGGTGGCCGCGTCGCGTATCTTCCCTACGTCCCCGACCGGTCCACCTCCCTGATTATCGAGCGCATTCGTTCCTTGCCCGATCCATAAACCGATAGCAGGCGTATGAGTCCATCCTCTCCCGACGCCGCCACGGGCGCAGCCGGACAGGTTGCCGCCCCCGGCCTCGCGCGCTCCGCAGGCATCCTCGGCCTCGGCAATATCGCATCCCGCGTCATCGGCCTGGGTCGCGAAGCCGTCATCTCCTACTTCTTCGGCGCCAGCGGCGAGCTGGCCGCATTCCGGCTGGCTGCGCGCGTCCCCACCATGATCTACGACCTGCTGGTCGGCGGCATGTTGAGCGCCGCTCTCGTGCCCGTGTTGAGCGAGTATGCGCGGCCCGAACGGCGTAATGAGCTCGCCCGCGTCGCCAGCGCGGTCCTCAGCCTGATCGCGCTCGTCATGGCGCTGCTCGTCCTCGTGGTCGAGGCGTTCGCCGGCCCGCTCGCAAATCTGCTGGGGGACTTCAGCGATCCGCAACTCCAACTGGTCCTGCGCAATTCCCTGCGCGTCATCGCGCCCGCCGTCCTCTTCTTCGGCCTCAGTGGCGGCGCGACCGCCCTGCTCTACGCGCTGCGCCGCTTCTCCTACACCGCCCTGAGCGCGGCCGTCTTCAACCTCGGCATCGTCCTGCTGACGCCGCTGCTGGCGCCCCGCCTGCCGGAAGACCTGCGTATCTACGTCCTCCCGCTCGGCATCGTCCTGGGCAGCTTCCTGCAACTCGCCGTCGTCGGTTCCGGCATCCGAGACGTGCGCATCCGGTTCAGCGCGGCGTGGCGGCATCCCGCCATCCGCCAGATCGGCCGCCTCTACGTGCCGCTCATGCTCGGCCTGATCGTCACGCAGTTTCAGATCATTGTCGACGGGCGCTGGGCGTCTGCGGCGGGCGAGCAGAGCGTCGCGTGGATGGGTTTTGCGACGACGCTCATTCAACTCCCGCTCGGCCTGATCCCCGTCGCGGTCTCGCTCGCCGCCCTGCCGAGCCTCGCGCAGTTTGCCATCGCAGGCGACTGGGACGGCTTCCGCGCCATTTTCGGGCGAGGGTTGCGCCTGGTGCTGGTGCTGCTGCTGCCCGCCACTGCCGGGCTGTTCGCGCTCTCCCTGCCCATCGTCGGCCTCATCTTCAAACACGGCAACTTCACGGCGGACGACGCGCAGATGACCGCGCTCGCGCTGCGCCTCTACCTGATCGGCCTCCCCTTTGCCGGGGTCGACTACCTGCTTAACTACACCTTCTACGCCCGCCAGAACACCCGCACGCCCGCCATCGTCGGCGTCGTCTCCATCGGCTTCTACTTCGCCGCCGCCCTGCTGCTCAAGGATCGCATCGGTTTCCTCGGCCTGGTGCTCGCCGATTCGGTCAAACAGGCCGCGCACGCCACCATCATGACCGTCCTCCTCTACCGCAGCGTGGACCGACTGAGCGGACAGCGCATCCTCCGCACGCTCGGCTTCGGCGGGCTGGCCGCGATTCTCATGGCTGCCATCGCCGTGGTCATCGCCAACGCGCTCGCGCCCCACGTGCCCGACGGCAAGCTCGGCTACGCGCTCATCGTCGCCGTCGCCGGTGGCATCGGCGCCCTCGTCTACATCGGCGCGCTCCGCCTGTTGCGCGTGGAAGAAGTCACGCAACTGGTCAGCGGCATCGCGGGCAAGGTCGGGCTCAGACGCCGGTAGACGCTATGCGAGCCCCGTCAGGTGTCCGAAGCCCGACGGGTCTGTGTCCAGAAATTGACCATAACGCACCGGCGGACTATAATACCGGGGTTTGAAATCATTC
>CAZPTI010000130.1:0-13581 GCA_964588925.1 uncultured Anaerolineales bacterium
CCCGTCTGGCCCGGCCCTGCCCAGGTTCAGCGCGGTCGAACCGCCGCAGCGCGGAGAGCGTCGCGTCACGGTCGAAGGCCCCGGCATGACGCAGTACCTCGAAATCGCGTATCGCGCGCCCGAGGCCACGCACCCCGACTACCATGCGCTGGTCATCCTCGACACCATCCTGGGCGGCGCGAAGGGCATGTCGCTGTGGGGCGGCGGCACCAGCAACCGCAGCTCGCGGCTCTACAAGGCGCTCGTCGAGACCGAGCTTGCGTCCGACGCCGACTGCGCGATCAGCTCCACGATCAACCCGTACCTGTTCAGCTTCTCCGCCACAGTCCGCCAGGGGCGCACGCTGTCCGAAGTTGAGGCCGCGATGCTGGCCGAGATCCAGAAGGTGATGGACGAGCCGGTCAGCGAGGCGGAGCTGGCGAAGGCGATCAAGCAGACCAAGGCGCAGTTCGCTTATTCCAGCGAGAGCGTCACCGATCAGGGCTACTGGCTTGGCTTCTCGGAGATCGTGGCGGACGTGGGTTGGTTCGAGAACTTCATGGATCGCATCGAGGCCGTCACCGTCGAGGACGTGCGGCGCGTGGCGCAAACCTATTTCAAGCGGTCGTTGCGCAACGTCGGCTGGTACGCGCCGACCGGCGCGGGGCAGGCGGATGAGGGTGAGGCGGAAGCGGATGCGCTTGAGCCGGTGGCCGAGGGCGCAGAAGGGGTGAGCGAATGAACCACATCACGCGCAGGCGGCTGCACGCCGCGCCGCAAACACCGGCGCAGAAGACCTCGCTCCCCGGCCCCGACGACACGCTCCGCCGCACGCTGCCCAACGGCATCACGGTTCTGGCGCGCGAGAACTGGGCCGCGCCCTCCGTCGTGGTGGAAGGCTACCTCGTCGCGGGCAATCTCGACGAGCCTGCGACCCTGCCCGGCCTCGCCTCGTTCACCGTCTCCATGCTCTCGCGCGGCACGCGCCAGCGCGCGTTTGCGGAGATCAACGAGACCATCGAGAGCGTCGGCGCGTCCATCGGCTTCAGCTCCGACCGCCACATCACGAACTTCTCGACCAAATCGCTCGCCGAAGACCTCGACCTGGTGCTCGGCGTGCTGGCCGAGGAGTTGCGGCAGCCCGCATTCCCGGCGCAGTACGTCGACCGGGTGCGCGGCCTGCGGATGACCGCGCTGGCCGAACGCGAGAACGACACCCGCCAGATGGCCGGCCGCGCGTTCCGCGAGCTGATGTTCGGCGATCACCCGCTCGGCCGCGACATGCTCGGCACGCGCGAGTCGATCACGACGATCCAGCGCGACATGCTCGCCGAGTTCTACGAGACCTTCTTCCGCCCGGCCGGCATGGTCGTCACCGTCGTCGGCGCGGTGCCGGCGGAGGAAGCGGTGCGCAAGATCGAGGCCGCGTTCGGCGACTGGGCGGGCGACCGGCCGCCGCGCGCCCCGCTCCCGCCCGCCCCGCCGATCCACGAGGTGCGCAAGCGCCACGTGCTCATGCCCGACAAAACGCAGGCCGACATGGTGCTCGGCTGGCACGGCATGCGCCGCCTCGACCCCGACTTCGACTCGGCGCGGCTGGCGAATACCATTCTTGGCGTGTTCGGGCTGATGGGCCGCCTCGGCGAGAACGTGCGCGAGCGGCAGGGCATGGCCTACTACGCCTACTCGCGCGTCAGCGGGGATCGCGAGCCGGGCACGTGGGTCGCCATCGCGGGCGTCAACCCGGCCAACGTCTCCCGCGCGCAGCAGGCCATGCTCGACGAGGTCAAGCGCCTGCAGGACGAGCTGGTCCCTGCGGACGAGTTGGAGGACTGCAAGAGCTACCTGACCGGCTCCGTGCCGCTGCAACTGGAGACGAACGACGGCGTGGCGAGCCTGCTGGCCGACATCGAGTGGCACAGCCTGGGGCTGGACTATCTCGAACGCTACCCGCAGATCATCAATTCGCTGACCGCCGAGCAGGTGCAGCAGGTGGCGCGCAAGTACCTGAAGCCGGACGCCTACGTCTTTGCGCTGGCGGGGCCGGAGAGCGCGTAGCGCGCCATGCCCCTCGCGACCGGCGCCGACCTCATCTCCATCGCGCGCGTCGCCGCGGCCATCCAGCGCCACGGCGACCGCTTCCTGCGCCGCGTCTACACTGCTGATGAGCTAACCGCTTGCGGCGGGCGGATCGAATCGCTCGCCGCGCGCTGGGCCGCGAAAGAGGCGGTCGCGAAGGCGCTCGGCACGGGCATTGGCGATGTTGGCTGGCGCGAGATCGAAGTGCTCCACGACGACTGCCGCTGCCCCAGCCTGCGTCTCCACGGCGCCGCCGCCGAGCTTGCCGCTGCCCGCGGGCTGACGGAGTGGTCGATCAGCCTGACGCATGAAGAGGGGTTGGCGGTGGCGTTTGTGGTGGCGATGGGCTAACTGCCCTAGTCTGCGCTACCGCAGTCGCCTCATCAGCTCCGCATCCCCCGCCAGCACCTCTCGCGCCCGCGCCAGCCGAATCTCCTCCGCCTGCTCCCGATCCACCAGGCCCCAGTCCAGCCCACCCAGCGGCGGCGCAGGCTCGTACTCGATCCCAAGCTGCGTCCGCCTCGCGACCTCTTCCCCCGCCAGCCGCGCCAGCAGATGCAGCGCCATGTCGATCCCTGCCGACACCCCCGCCGCCGTAATGACCTTCCCGTCCTCCACCCACCGCTCAGCTACATACGTCGCGCCCAGCTTCTCCAGCACCGATGCGTACGCCCAGTGCGTCGTCGCGCGCCGCCCTTCGAGCAGCCCCGCCGCGCCCAGGATCAGCGCGCCGGTGCAGACGGACGCAACAAACTCCGCCCCCTCCGCCGCCTCCTTCAGGTAATCGGTCAGCGCGCGATTGCCCATTGCGGCCAGCGCGGGTCTGCCGCCGCCGGGCACAACCACGCCGAACGGCCGCCGCGCGTCGTCCAGCGTGGCATCCGGCGTCAGCTTCACCGGCGTGTCTGTACCCACAGCCGACAGCGTTTCGCCGGCCACGACGATGCGGAACGGCTGCGCCATGTGCTCATTCGCCGACGCAAACACCTCCAGCGGCCCGATCAGGTCGAGCACGGTCAAGCCGGGGTAAACAAGGAAGACGATGGTGTTAGCGCTTTCAGACATAGCGTGTTCCTCATCAGGTGTTTGCATCCATGATATCATGCGATCTGCCGATCAGCAGCGAATCGGCGAAAATCTGCGTAATCTGCGGAAGACCGTGGAGGATTCCCGTGACAACACAAACCATGCGCGGCCTGTGGCTCGAAAACCTGCGCGCCGAATACCGCGCGAACATCCCCGTCCCTCAACCCGGCCCCGGCGAAGCGCTGATTCGCGTAGTCAAAGCGGGCGTCTGCCACACCGACATCGAGCTGATGCGCGGCTACTATCCGTACACCGGCGTCATCGGCCATGAGTTTGTCGGCGTGGTGGAGCAGGCGGAAGACCCTGCGTGGATCGGCAAGCGCGTCTGCGGGGAGATCAACGCGGTGTGCGGCGAGTGTGAGCAATGCCTGGCCGGCCGGTCGATGCATTGCGAGCGCCGGACCGTTCTCGGCATCGTTGCGCGTAGTGGCGCGTTTGCCGAATACCTCAGCCTGCCCGTCGCCAACCTGCATGTCGTCCCGCCGCACGTTTCCGACGACGAAGCAGTCTTCGCCGAGCCGCTCGCCGCAGCCGCCGGCATCCTCGGCCTCCAGCCCATCGCGCCCACCGACCGCGTCGTCGTGATCGGCCCCGGCAAACTCGGCAACCTCGTCGCGCAAGTGCTGGCGCTCACCGGCGCGGACCTGCTCGTCGTTGGCCGTCGCGCCGCGCCCCTGGAGCTTCTGGCGAGGCGCGGCATCCGCACCGGCTTCCTCGACGCGGTTCAGCCGGGCCGCGCAGACATCGTGGTCGAGTGCAGCGGCAACCCGCAGGGCTTCGAGCTGGCGCGCCAGGCCGTCCGCCCGCGTGGAACCATCGTCCTCAAGAGCACCTACACGGGCGACACGACCGTCAACCTGTCGAGCATTGTCGTCGACGAGGTGCGGCTGGTCGGCTCGCGCTGTGGGCCGATGGACGCGGCCTTGCGCCTGTTGGAGCAGCGCGCCGTCGACGTTGCGCCGCTGATCGAGTGCCGCTACCCCCTCGCCCGCATCGTTGACGCGCTGGCCGAGGCCGATCAGCCCGGCCGGATGAAGGTGCTCGTCGAGATGGGCGGCAAGTGATCACCTTGCCTGTTGCGGTTCGGCTACGGCTTCTGTCCTAACGCGCGCAACTGCCGCCAGTGCGCGGCGAACGCCGCGCGCCACGAGGGGTACGCGACATAACGCAGGCCGTACTCCTTGCACGTCCGCTCCACAATCGGCGCCAGCCGCGGGTAGTTGATGTGGCAGATGTGGGGCAGCAGGTGGTGCTCGATCTGGTAGTTCAGCCCGCCGATGTAGAAGTTGAGCGCGCGGTTGCGCGGCGCGAAATCGACCGTCGTCGCCACCTGATGCGCGGCCCACTCGTTCTCAATGCGCAACGGATTCTCCGCAGGGACAGGGAACTGCGCGTCGCCGCTGATGTGCGCCAGTTGGAACACGATCCCCAGCAGCAGCCCGACGATCAGCATGATGAACACGTAGCCGAGCAGCACCTGCCACCACGGGAAGACGAGCATCGGCAGGCCGATCATCACGCCGAAGTGGAAGAGCTTGCCCAGCCAGAAGGTCGCTTTCTCGCCCGCCGGCATCTTCGGGTAGACGTGGTTCGGGTCGGAGCGTCCGAAGAACGCCATCAGGAAATCGCGCAGGATGAAGTCGAAGGCGATCAGGCTGTAGACGAGCGGGAAATACCACTGCTGGAGCCGGTGCATGGGCCGCCACGGCACGCGCGGCGACAACCGGATCAGCCCGTACGACTCGATGTCGTCGTCAAACCCCGCGATGTTCGTGTACGTGTGGTGCCACACGTTGTGCTTCGTGCGCCACCGGAACCCGCTGATGCCGAGCAACTCCGCCGAAAGGCTGACGAGCCGGTTGACGCGCGGGCTGTCCGAGAAGCCGCGATGGTTCGCGTCGTGCATCACGTTGAACCCGACCGCCGCAATGGCGAACGCAAACACGACGCACAGGATCAGATTGACCCACGTGGGGAATCCGCCGAGAAGCAGCAGGAGGTAGCTCGCCAGCCACCACAGCAGCGACACCGCGGTCTTGACGTACATGGCGGGCAGATCGCGCGCGGGCAGCTTGTTCTCGCGCAGATAGGCGTCCACGCGCTCGTTGAGCGTCTTGCGGAAGCCGCGCTGCCCGGTGAACTGGATGCTCCGCGCCTGGGTCTTGCCGAGAGGGGGGGCAACTGTTGCCAAGTGAGCCGTCCTTGCCGGCGCCACTGCCGTCGTGGACTGACCGGTCTTGAGTGTCTGGAGCCCGTCGACGCCCCATAGAGCGCCGCGCGTCTGTATTGTACCACGGTTCACCCGGTTCGCGCTTCGCGCCCGGCCGCGGTGGAACGCAAGACCCCCGTCAAACCGTCTACCTGTATGGGCAGGCCAGCCTGACCCTGGGATAGGCGCTTGCGCGCTGTTTGCTCCTTGCGCGCTCGGCGCTCTTGCATTCCCGCGCGTTATGATGTAGGATATAGTTGTTGAACGAGACCGCTTGCGGAGGGACTATGGTGGGGCGCAATCGTCTGATACTAACCCTCGTCTTTTCGGTGCTCTTGCTGCTGTTGTTGGCCGCGACCAACGCCCATGCGGACTCCGGCGGCGTGCACGTCGTGCGTTCGGGCGAAACGCTCGCCTCCATCGCGCGGCAGTACGGCGTGAGCGCGAGCGCGCTGGCCCGCGCGAACGGCATCGCCAACCCGGACCTGATCCGGGTAGGGCAGCGGCTCGTCATTCCGGGCGGCAGCAGCGGCGGCTCATCCGGCGGGAGCGCGCCCAGGCCCACCTCGCGCACCTACACGGTGAGGGCCGGCGACACGCTCAACGCCATCGCGCAACGGTTCGGCGTCTCTGCGGCCAGCATTGCCGCCGCGAACGGCCTCGCCAACCCGAACAGCATCCGCATCGGCATGGTGCTGCGCATCCCCGGCGGCAGCGGCGGCGGCGCCACCGGTCCGGCCGCGCCCAGCGGCGCGGGCACGCGCTTCATCGCGGACATCTCCTCGCAGCACTGCTGGCTCTACAAGAACGGCGTCCTGATCGGCGACTGGGTGTGCTCGTCCGGCCGCAAGGGCGCGCGCACGATGACCGGCACGTTCCGCGTGCAGTCGAAGCTGCAACGCGCGTGGGGCTCCACCTGGAACTTCTGGATGCCCTACTGGCTCGGCATCTACTGGGCCGGCAAGACGGAGAACGGCATCCACGGCCTGCCCTACAACCCGTCAAACGGCCGCAAGACGTGGGCCGGCATGGTGGGCACGCCAATCACGTTCGGCTGCATCATGCTCGATGACGCAAACGCGAAGAAGCTGTGGGAAGTGGCATATATCGGGATGCCAGTGATTATTCGACCGTAAGAAGCAGACACCCGTCAGGTGTCAAACACCTGACGGGTCTTTTGTTGCTTCCGGCGGCTTCTTGAACGCCCACACGAGGAACCCGATAATCCACACGGCCATGAACACCATGTAGATGGTTGTAAGCACCCAAACCGTGTCGTCCAACTGCGGCCCGCCCGACAGGTTCGCCTCAATCGTTAGCTGCGTGATGCCAAGCAGCAGGGCCAGCGTCGCCACGCCGAGCCACTCCATCCAGCGCGCCATCGTGTCGAGCGTCTCCGCCCGTCGCTCCGGCGCCAGCCAGTAGTCCTTGCGCGGCATGTTGATCCACTCATTCGGGATTTTGCTGAGGAGTGGCGGCAGGCCGAGGAAGAGCGCGGCCATGCCCACCAGCATGACGAGGTTGAACGCGATAAACCCGTTGCGCGACATCCAGTCGTTTGGCTGGCCGGCCGAGTTGAAGTGAGACGCGACGGGGTCGGGGAGCAGTGGCGCGTAGTGCGCGGCCAGGAGCAGCGCAAGCGCGACGAGCGCGAGGATGACGGCGCGGGATGGTCGCATAAGGTAGATTATATCATCAAACAAAGACCCGACGGGCTTCGGAAAACCCGTCGGGTCTCGTCTTCGGGTGGATCTCGCCCTTACTCCGTCACCACAAACTCCCCGCCGGCCCCGCGCCCCCACACCTCGGGGAAGTACATCTGGTACGCAGTCACCGGCAGCGTCAGGAACGTCCCCGGCAGGCTCGCCCGGATGCTGTACGTGAACTCATACGTGCCGGGTTCGAGCGTCGTGGCGAACATCACCGCCTTCTCGTCGCGCAGGTCGACGTGCGTCGGCGTCCACCACCAGCCGAGCTTGTCCGTCTGCTGCTGGACCTCCGGCCCCTGCGCGGTCTGATCCGTCGTCTTCAGGCTTACGTCGACGATCTCCGTCCCGGCCGGGATCGGGTCTTCGACGATGACGTAGTGCGACGTGTGCGGCACGACTACGTTCACCGTCACTTCGACCACGTCGCCCACCTTCGCGCCCGTGATCGTCGGACACTTGACCTTCGGGTCCTCATTGCCGCAGTCCGCCAGCCGGTACTCGCGACTCACCGTGAACCCGCGGCTCAGCGGCGCCACGTCCTTCACCGGCGCGTACGTCTTGAGGTGCGCCGTGTAGTAGAGCGCGCCGTCGCCCGCGCCGCGCGCAATCGTCAGCGCGTTGGTTCCCGACGTCAGCAACTGCTCGATGCCCGCGCGCAGCGCCGCCACGTCCTGCGCGTTGTCCGGCGTCACCGTCCCGCTGCCGAGCGACTGCCCGTTGAGCGCCACGTTCCAGTCGTAGTTGCCCTTGAGCTCGCCGGTCTTCGCCATCCAGTCCGTCAGGCTGATGATCGCCCAGGCGTTCTCCTGCGTCGTCTCCCACCGGTCGGCCTTGCGCGCGCTCATCAGCCAGCGCACGGCGTTGGCCTGCAACGGCGTAGGTTTCTCGCCTTCCAACTGCGTCAGCGCGTCGAGGACGATCGCCGTGCTGCGCGTGTCGGTGTTCATGTTCCAGGTGTCCTGCGAACCCTCTTCCCAGTGCGCGCCCGTCGCGCTCACGATGGCGGCAGCGTTCAGGTCGGCCACGAGGGTCTTCACGCGTTCCGCCGCCGCGTCGTCGCCGATCAGGTTCAGCGCCAGCGCAAGATACGCCTTCGCGTAGTGGCTCATCCGCTCGCGCTCCTCGAAGAGCGCGCCGGCGCGGTTCGGCTCCTTGACGCCCGCCTCGGCCAGCGCGTACAGCGTGAGCGCCTGCTGGTTGAGCTGCCACTGCGCCAGGCCCTTCGGCGCCTTGAGCGTGCGCTGGAGGAACTTGGTGGCCGCGGCCATGACCTGTTCGTCGACGGTGAAATCCGCCTGCTTCGCCTTTGCCAGGCCGAACAGGACGTACGCCGTCACCGACGCGCTGCTCTTGTCGTTCTGCCACCAGCCCCAGCCGCCGTCGATGTGCTGCTTGGCGTAGATGCGCTGCAACCCGACGCCCACCTGCTGCGGCAGCTTCGCGTCGAGGTCGGGCCGCGCGATGCCAAGCGACTTGAGCGCATCGAACGTCACGACGTTGGGCAGGAAGCGGCTCATCGTCTGTTCGACGCATTCATACGGGTAATGTTCCAGGTAGGTCAGCCCGCCGAGCATGCCCGCCGCCAGGCTCGGCTCCACGCGCACGTCGAGTTCCCCGCGCGTCGCGTCGATGTTCTGCGGCAAGCGCACCAGCTCCAGCGCCTCCGCGTCCGCGTCCACCTGCCCGGCGGTGCCGACGACTTCCGGCGTGGAGTAGCGGTAGACGGGCAGCGTGATGCGCACCGCGTCGTTCAGCTTCGCCGTGGGCGCATCCGCGCGCAGGTTGACGACGATTTCGTCGCCATCAAGCGCCTCCGCTGACCACACCGCCTTGTACGTGCCGCCGGCCGGAACGGTCGCCTTGCCGCTCTCCGGGTCAAGCAGCTTCAGGCCCTTAGCGGCTGCTGCGATGTTGACCTGGAGGTCCTGCCCGGTCGTGTTGTGGATGATCGCCGCGATGTCGGCCCTGTCGCCCGCCACGAAGAAGCGCGGCAGCACCGGTCGCACCAGCAGCGCCTTGGTCGCGACGATCTCCGTCTCGCTCTGGCCGACGAGCGTATCTTCCGTGACAGCGCGCGCGTCCATCACCCACGTCGTCAGGTTGTCGGGCAGGGTGACTTCCACTGTAGCCTTGCCCTGCGCGTCCGTCGTTACGGATGCGCGCCACAGCGCGATGTCGGGGAACTCGGTGCGGACTTCAAGCCCGCCCCCGCCGCCCCCGCCGCCGCCCTTGCCCTCCTCGGCCAGTTGCGCGACGAGCCGGTCGATGTTCAGCACGAGCGTGATGCCCGTCTGCACGCCCAGCCCGCGCTGCGCGTAGAACCGGTCGAGGATGCTGCCCGCCGGGTCATCTGCCAGCGTCAGCACGGCCTTGTCGACGAGCGCCAGCGACACATCGGCAGACACGCCCTTTCCGCTGGCGTCGGTCGTCTCCACATCCCACACGATCTTCTCGCGGGGCGCGACTGTGAGCGTCTTCGTGATAGTACTCGTCGAGTTCGCGCCAGAACTCGCGCCAGCCACCCTCGGCGTCACCTTCACCGTCAGCCGCTTCTGCTCGGTCGACACCTTCAACTGCGCCAGCCCGGCCTTGAACGACGGCGCGGGATTCTTCTCGTCCATCCCCTTCATGATGACGACGGACACATACACGTTCGGCGCGTACGCGTCCGCCACCGGCAGCCGCAGCACCTGGCTGTTGCTGGTCAGGTCGATGACCTCATGCTCGATGATCCGCCCGCGCTCGACGGTGACAAGGGCCTTCACTTCCCCGCGGCCGGGGGTGCCCTGGTACGGCGACGGGATCAGCACCTCCGCCGTGTCGCCGACATTGTACTCGCCCTTGTCGACCACCAGCTTGATGCGGTCGTTGTTCTCCTGCCGCCACGCGACGTACGCCTCGCCCGACACCCACACATACGCGCCGCTCTTGATTGTGTTGCCGCGCGCATCCCGGCTTGTCGCCTCGACCTTGTACTCGCCCGGCTCCTTCGCGGTCCAGTTCAGCACCGCCGCGCCGTTCGCGTCGGTCGTCACCGTTTGCGTGATCACCGGCGTCTTATCCGCCCGTGTCGTCCAGTAGAACTGCCCGTCCTCCAGTTGCTCGCGCACGCTGCGCCACTCGACGCGATTCACCACCAGGTCGACCTT
The DNA here is from genome assembly GCA_964588925.1 of uncultured Anaerolineales bacterium. Taxonomy (GTDB): domain Bacteria; phylum Chloroflexota; class Anaerolineae; order CG2-30-64-16; family CG2-30-64-16; genus JALOOB01. The sequence continues at coordinate 10,212 of CAZPTI010000130.1, forward strand.
CTGGTTCGGCACGGGCTGGCTCTGCGGGTCGACCGTCAGCACATTCACCGCGCCCCTGTCGCCCGCCTGGAGCACGTAGCTCTGCGGCGCAAGGCCGATGTAAAACGCGCCCTTGTGGACGACCGCGCTGGCCTCGCCGTACACGGCCTGATTGTTCACGTCCTGCACGGTGACGCCGAACGAGAACCGCTGGCTGCCCGTAAACTTTGCGATGTCCGCCGGCACGGCAACGGTGAACTGCCCGTTCGCATCCGTCCGCCCCTCGCCCTCGGTGATCAGCCCGCCGTACGGCCCGAAGCGCGTCTGCTCCCACCAGTCGAAGTCGGAGAAGCTGTACCACCCTTCACCCGTGTAGTTGAAATACGAGTCGACAGCGGTCAGCGTCCAGCGCACCTTCCCGTTCCGCACCGGCCCGCCGAAGAAGTAGTTCGCCTGCGCAGTCAGCTTGATCTGCTCGCCCTGCGTGTACTCCGGCTTGTCCGTCTTGACGCTGATCTCATACTCCGGCTTGCGATACTCCGCCACCTGGAAGCCAATGCCGAACGACTGCTGCTCATCGAGGCGGATGTTCATATAGTAGTAGCCCGTCATCGCGTCCGGGCCAAGCTCGAGGCTGCCGTCAGTCGCGCCGAGCGGGTTCAACACCTGCCGCCGCTGGACGACGAGGTTGCCCTGGTCGTCGTTGATTGTCACCGTCACCGGCTGGCCGGGCGCGGGGAGCGAGTAGAGCGCGTCGCTGTCGCGGCGGATAATCGCCTTCCAGTAAACGGTCTGGCCGGGGCGGTAGATGGGGCGGTCCGTGTAGACATAACCCTGATACGCCTGCTGCTCCACGCCGCCGGGCAGGCCATATTCCCACGCGCCGATGCCGTCCTGCCAGTTGGACGAAGCGACGCCGAACTGCCCGTCCTTGCCCGTCGCGACCGCAATAAAGCCCTCCCACGGCTTGCGGCTGCCCGCGCCGAGCGATGCGGTTGCCACGCCGTCCTTGTCGGTCACAGCCGAAACGTCGATCTTGCCGTCGGTGAAGCGCACGGTCACGCCCTCCACCGGCTGCCCGCTCTTGAGGTCCGTCACCCAGGCAAGCGCATCGCTCGACCCCGCCTTGAGCGTGACGTTGAGGTCGGTGCGGACGATGAGTTGCCGCGGCGGACGCTGATCCGGGGGCAGCGCGCCGTAAATCTGGAGGTAGTAGACGCCCGGCGCCAGCGCATTGCCCTGCGCATCGGTCAGCGGCTCGCGCAGCCACTTGCGCTCATTGCGCGGCGCGTCGGTCTTGCGCGTCCACTCGCGCACCAGCGCGCTCTTCTTCGGCGTGTAGCTGTCCCACGCCTGCCAGTAGTCGCGGCCCGACAGCTTGACGAGGTCCTCGACCGGCACGGTGGACAGGGTGAAGCGGACGTCCGGCGTGTTGCGGTAGAGCACCACCGCCTCGGTCCGCGTGTAGGCGTTGTACGTGCCGAACTGCTGGTTGTTGTTGAGTTGCAGGATCGGCTGATAATCGCCCGTGCGGAACTTCAGGATGAAGTCCTCGCCGAGCACGTTGCCGTACGTGTCCGCAATCTTGCCCGACACCGTGACGGTGTAGTCCGTCGCGGGCAGCTTGGGGAAGTCGACGAAGAGCGAGCCGTCGTACTCGTTGTAATACGTCATTACGCGCGTCGGCTTCGGCAGCACGGTCACGGTGCCGGTGACGAGCGAGGCCGGGTTGATGGGCGAGGCGAAGATGATCCGCACGCCGCTGTCCGGCGGGACCTTCTGGTTGCCGTTGGCCGGTTCCGTGCCGGTTACAGCAGGCAGACGCACGGTCTGGAACGCAAATGCGCGCGCGCCGCGCAGGTTGCCCTGACCATTCGCTGCCTTCGCTGACTCGGTGACACTGGCCGTGTAGGTCGCGCCGAACTTGAGCGCCTCCGCGGGCTTGAACCCCACCTCGGTCGAGTTCTCGTTCCAGTTGAAGCTGCCCGCCACCGGCTTCTTATCCGGGTCATGCAGGATGAACGCAGCCTCAGTGCTGGGCCGGTCCATCGGCATCGAGAACGTCACCGAAATAGGCCGCTCCACGCGCACGTTGGTGTTGTTCTCCGGCAGCCAGCGCGTAATGACCGGGTCGGTGGTGCGGAAGGAGAAGGTGAACGGCTCGGCCAGCAGGCCGCCGGTGGTGTCCTCCAGCCCCGCCTTGACCGTGACGGTGTACTGCTGCGACGCGGCGAGTCCGCCGGTCGGCGTGAAGCTGTACAGGCTCGTGTTGATCCACTCGCTCTTGCCGGTCACAGTGGGCGTGATGACGAGCGGCTGCGGCAGGCTCGATTGATCGTTCCCGCCCATCAGCGGCACGACCGGGCGATTAAACGCAACGGTAATCGGCGTGTCGACGGTGACGTTCTGGGCGCCGTCAGCCGGCTGCGTGCTCGCCACTTGCAGGAACCCGGCGGTCGTGAAGCGGAAGGTGAGGTCGCGTTGCAGCTTCAACCCGTTCTGCGCCGCGGCCGTCTGCGCCAGCGTCACCTTGTATTCCTTGCCGCGCTCAAGCTGAGCTTTGGGCGTAAAGGTCAGGGCGCTGCCGCTCACCTTCACGTCGCCGGCCACCTGCGGCTCGATGCTGAACGCTGCGCCGGTGGTCTGCGGGTCCATCGGTTGATCGAACGTGACAACGACGAGCGCAGAGATCGGCAGCTCCTCCCCGCGCTCCGGCTGGACGTTAACCACCGTGGGCGGGAGCGGACGCGGCGCAGCAGTGGGCTGCGCGCGAGTCGGCGCGGCCGTAGCCGCCTGCGCGACCGGCTTAGCTTGTTCAGATGCGGCTTGCGGCTGTGGAGCCGCGGCCTGTGGGACAGGCTCTTGCGGCGCGGGCCCTCCGCCACACGCGCTGAGGATCACGAGGACAATAATCGCAACCAGGGACAAGATCGACTGCGCACGCTTGCGAGCCATGAGCACCTCCGACACAACCATGACCGGACACAGGTGGGGTTGGCGCCGCGCGGGGGTGTCCGCGTGACGCTGCCGCCCCTTTGACGCTAATGTTTCTAGGACAGTTCCAGATCGTTTGCGTGAGCGGGTGTTTTGGAAAGGGAAAGGCGAAAAAGGGGGAAATGGGCGAAAGGCGAAAAACGAAACGAGCGAAACCCGCAGGGACGAGAAGCGCCTTCATGAAGTCAGCGATGCGACCACTCGGCATACCCTCCCCGCGCTCCAGCGTCGAAGGGACGAGAAGCGCCTTCATGAAGTCAGCGATGCGACTGCTTTTGCGCTGGGAGTTTCGCTCCTTTCGCCTTTCGTCTTTCGCCCATTTCCCCCTGCTTTCGCCTTTGTCCTTCCAAAACACCCGACACACACTCTCAAGACTAATGGACCGCTCACTCCACAA
>CAZPTI010000131.1:0-13464 GCA_964588925.1 uncultured Anaerolineales bacterium
CTCACGAAGGCGAAACCGGCGCTGAGTCCTGGCGTGCGCGAGCCGCAGGGCTGGGCCGTCACCGACGAAGGCCGCTGGGAGAACGTCGAATCGCCCGATGCGCCGTTCGGCTATGCGCGCGTGGCGGATGCGGGCGCGGCGCTGAACTTTGCGTTCAACGGGAGCGCGCTGGCCGTTGACACGACGTGTCCGCCCGGTGCGGGCTGCGACGGGCGGCTGAAGGTGTATATCGAGGGCAGCGAGCCGGTGACGCTGACGGCTAATTCGGGCGTCCAGTGGGTGGCGCGTCAACTGCCTGTGGGCGAGCGCGAGGTCACGGTCGAGGTGCTGGACGGACGCGCGGGCGTGGCTGCGCTGACCGTGCGCCGCGGGTTGCCACTGTCGCTGCTGTGGGTCGCGCTCGGTCTGATCGGTTTGGTGACGCTGTACCTGCTCACCGCGCGAGTGATTCGCTTTGCCCGCTCGCGGCGTAAGCCGAGCTACGCGCCCGAGCCGCGTTTACCCGAACCTGATGAGCCGCCTGTTTACCCCCGCCGCAGGCTGTGGCGCGGGGTGAAAGAGTGAAAGGGTAACCCCCGCATGCGCTCGCGGCGAGACACCGGCCTGCTCCTGCTTTTCCTGCTGCTGATCCTGGGCATCGCGGCGGCCATCCGCTTCTATAATCTCGGCGCCCAGAGCCTGTGGGCCGACGAAGGCAACAGCGCCGCGCTCGCCACGCGCTCGCTGGCGCAGATCACGCGTGACGCAGCGAACGACATTCACCCCCCGCTCTACTACTGGCTGCTGCGGCTGTGGACCGCGGTCTTCGGGACCTCAGAGGTCGCGCTGCGGTCGCTGAGCGCGACGCTCGGCGTGCTGCTGGCGCTGAGCATTGCGGAGTTGGGCCGGCGCATCTACCACAGCGCGGCCGGGCTGGCTGCCGCGCTGGTCGCCGCGCTCGCGCCGTTTCAGGTGTATTACAGCCAGGAAGCGCGCATGTACATCCTCGTCGCGCTGCTGGCGAGCGTGTCGGTGCTGCTGTTCTGGTGGCTGCTCAGCCAGGAGGATATGCGGCTGCCGTGCGCGGGAGAGACCCGGCGCATCCGCTGGCTGCCGTTCTCCGGGCAGTTGCTGGTGCTGGCGTGGACGCTCGGCCTGTACACGCACTACGCGTTTCCGCTGATCATCGCGCTCTGTTCTGCGGCATACGGCGCGTGGTTGATCGCAAGCCGCAAGCGCGGGTGCGTGGGACGGCGCGTCGTACGGTGGTTGCTCTTCCTCGCGCTCACGCTCGGGCTGTATGCGCCGTGGGTTGGGACCGCTGTGCGCCAACTGACCTCGTGGCCCGCGCCCTCTGCTGCGGCGGACCTCGTCCAGCAAGTTCACGGCATCGTGACCACGCTTGTCTTCGGCCCCGTTCCTGCGGGGGAAGCCGCGCCCTGGGCGCCCATCCTTTTCCTGATCGCGCTGGCCGGCGCGTGGCCGTGGCCCTATTTCAGCCGCGACGGGCAGGCCGGCTCGCCGAACCTCGACTGGCTGCGCTCGCTGCTGCCCCTGGCGTGGATGCTGGCGCCGGTCGCCATGATCCTCGCGCTCGGACTCTATCGCGGGGCGTATCTCAAGTTCCTGCTGATCGGCAGCCCGGCGTTCGCGCTGCTGGTGGCGCGCGCCGCGCTTGGGCCGGCCGGAGTGCTGCTCGGCGCGACGGAGACACAGCCGCGCGAAGGCGCAGAGACCGCAAGACAGCGGCGGCGCGGGTTGCTGCTCGGCGTTCTCGCGGTGTCATGGGTGATTGCGGTCATTGCGATCACCTGGGCGACGTTCAGCGCGGTGCTGCTGCGCTACTTCAACGATCCGACGGTTGCGCGCGACGATTACCGCGGCATGAGCCACTTTATCGAGGCGACAAGCCAGCCCAACGACGCGATCCTGCTCAACGCGCCGGGGCAGAGCGAGGTGTTCGGCTACTACTACGATGGCCCGCTGCCGGTGTATCCCCTCCCGCGCCAGCGCCCGCTTGACCCCGCGCAGACCGAGATCGACCTGGGCGAGTTGCTCGCGCGCGACAAGATTTACGCGCTCTACTGGGCGACGGAGGAGTCCGACCCGCAGGGGTTCGTCGAGCACTGGCTGGATCAACGGGGGTATAAGACGTTCGACCAGTGGCACGGTAATGCGCGGCTGGCCGTGTACGTCATGCCGGAACACCGGCCACCGGATGAGGTGGTTGACGGGCTAAACGCGCGGCTGGGCGACCGCATCACACTGGAAGGGTATCAGGGGTGGAACCTGAACCCGGTTGCCGGTGACGTCACGCAGGTGCAGTAGACGTGGCGGGCGGACCAGGCGCCGGAGCGCGACTACAAGGTCTTCCTGCAACTGCTCGACGCCCGGAATCAAGTCATTGCGCAGCGCGACGCGCAGCCCGCAGGCGAGAGCCGGCCGACCACGACCTGGGCGCCGGGTGAGCCGATCTTCGACAATCATGGTGTGCTCATTCCGCCCGGAACGCCGCCGGGGAGCTATCGCCGCATTGTGGGCATGTACGACGCGGAGACGGGCGAGCGGCTGAAACTTCCGGACGGCGCCTCGCCCGGCGAGAGCGATTTCGTCAGTTTGTCGCCGGTCAACGTGCAGCGCGCGAAGACGCCGCCCTCGCTCGACGCGCTCGACATGATGGACCGCCAGAGCTTTGACTTCGGCGCGGTCAGCCTGCTCGGCCACGATCGGTACAAGCGCGGATTCGGCCACAAGCCCGACGAGCCGCTGCGACCGGGCGACCTGCTGCACCTGACTTTCTACTGGCGGGCCAACGTGGCGCCGCGCGCCGACTGGTGGTTCGAGCTGGCGTTGAGCGACCGCGAGGGCAAGCCGGTTGCCAGCATCAAGGCGCCGCTGGTCAGCGACACGTACCTGACGACGCTGTGGCAGGCGAACGAAGTGGTGCGCGGGGAGCATGACTTACAGATTCCCACGGACCTGCCGCCCGATACTTACCGCCTGAGCCTGACCATGTTCCCGGATGAGGAAACCGAAGCCGGAAACGCGTATCTCGGGACGGTGCGGGTGCAGAAGCCTGAGTAACAAAAGGCAGGAGGCGCTTTGGTCTTTCTCACGTTGCCGGTCGGGATGCTGCAAGTCAACTGCTACATCCTGGGCTGCGAGCGCACGGGGCAGGGGATCGTGGTCGATCCGGGCGACAAGCCGGGCGCGATCCTCGGCGCGCTCAAGCGGCATAACCTGACGCTGACCGCTATCCTCGGCACGCACGCGCATTTCGATCACCTGCTGGCGTGCCGGCCGCTGCAGGAGGCCACGGGCGCACCGTTCTACCTGCACCCGGCGGACCGGCCTCTCGTCGCCGCGATGCAGCGCACGTGCATGGCGTGGCTGGGGTACGATCCGGGCGAGCCGCCGACGGTCGACCGCGACCTGACGCCGGGGGAGACGCTCCAGTTCGGCGACATCCGGCTGGAGGTGCGCCACACGCCGGGGCACTCGCCGGGGGGCGTAACGTTTGTCGACCACGCGAACCGCCGCGCGCTGACCGGGGACGCGCTGTTTGCCGGTTCGATTGGCCGGACCGACTTTCCAGGGAGCGATCATGCGGCCTTGCTCAGAAGCATTGAGCGCGAAATCCTCTCCCTGCCCGACGACTACGCGGTCCACTCCGGGCACGGGCCGGCAACGAACGTGGGCGAGGAACGGCGGAATAACCCGTTCCTCGATGACCTCGCGTAGAGCGAATGACAGTCACCCCCGTTGCGCTCGACTTGCCGCCTGAGATGATCGAGCTGATCGTCGCCCATGCGCAGGCGGGCTACCCCGAAGAGGTGTGCGGGCTGGTGGCCGGGCGGGAGGGGCAGGCGGTCGAGGTGTATCCGGGCCGCAACGTCTCACCTACTCCCCGCGTCGCATACGAGATGGATGTCGAAACCCTGATGCGCATGGTCGAGTGGGAGGACGCCGGGCTGGAGTTGCTGGCGATTTACCACTCGCATCCGCAGGGGCCGGATGGGCCGTCGGAGACGGATGTGGCGAAGGCAACCTATCCCGATGCGATCTATGTGATCGTGAGCCTGACAGACCGAGCGCGACCGCGTTTGAGCGCATGGCGCATGTCGTAGAAGGTCGGCATTGCGTCTTACTTGACTTTGATCACATTTTCGCTTACAATGGATTTTAGTAAGGTAAAACTGTGAAAAATCGTGTTGGCTTGTACCCGCTGACAGTGGCGCTTGCGTGCTTCTGTCTTGAGCGGGACGGCCGGTTGGTCCGCTCGCTGCGACTAGCCTGAGCTGATCGGCGGCCGTTCCCGCTGCTCCACCGCGCTTAACGCGATGGGTCGCGCAGGAACGGGCCAACCTGCAAATGAGGCTGTGGCGAGAGGACTCGCCTGCCTTCTGGTGTTAATCACAAGACTCATCGCCGGCGTTGCGCCCGCATGAGTCTTTTTTATTTGGTCTCCAAACAGGAGTTGGATGAGGAACAGGGGCGAGATTATGTTAGCGACACTTCGTCGTGATATTCAGGCAGTTTTCGACCGCGACCCGGCGGCGCGCTCCGTGGTCGAGGTGATCTTTCTCTATCCGGGACTTCATGCGGTGTGGGCGCACCGGGTGGCGCACGCGCTGTGGACAAACGGCTTCAAGTGGCTGGCGCGGCTGGTCAGCAACATCTCGCGCTTCCTGACCGGCATCGAAATTCACCCCGGCGCGATCATCGGCCCCGGTTTCTTTATCGACCACGGGATGGGGACGGTGATCGGCGAGACCGCGGAGATCGGGGAGAACGTGACGCTGTACCACAATGTCACGCTCGGCGGGGTGAGCTGGGAGAAGGTCAAGCGGCATCCGACGCTGGAGGATCACGTCGTAGTCGGCGCGGGCGCGCAGGTGCTCGGCCCGATCCTCGTCGGCGCGCACAGCCGCATCGGCGCGAACTCGGTGGTGGTGAAGGACGTGCCGGCGCACTCCGTCGTGGTGGGCGTGCCAGGGCGGATCAAGAGCCGCAACGGTGACGCGCCGGAGCCGGAGCGCATCGACCTGCAACACGACCGGCTGCCCGATCCGAACAATGAGATGCTGCGGCATCTGGCCGCGCGCGTGGTCGCGCTGGAATCGTCGATGGCGCATATGCGGCTGGACGATGACAAGCGCATGGCGGATGCGTGGGTGGACGGCGGCGGGAGCCATATCTGACATTGCGCAGCGTGCCTTTTGGCGCGATAATCTTGCTTCCGCGCACGGATTCCGCTTACTGACCTGTTGGGGGTGGCATGCCCGTTCGAATCCTGATCGTCGACGATCATGCAATGGTCCGGCAGGGACTGCAAATGTACTTCGAGGACGACCCCGATGTGGAGATCGTCGGCGAGGCGCGCAACGGGGAGGAGGCGCTGGCCCTGGCGCCGGAGCTTTGCCCCAGCGTGGTGCTCATGGACCTGCTCATGCCCGCAATGGATGGCGTCCGCGCGATCCAGTCGCTTCGATCCATGACGCCGCAGTGCCATATCGTCGCGATGACGAGCGTTGTGGAGGAGTCGGGCGTGCATCGGGCCATCGAGGCGGGAGCGATCGGGTACGTGCTCAAGGACACGCGGCCGGACGAGTTGCGCGACGCGGTGCTGGCCGCGGCGGACGGGCGGGTGCGTTTCCCGCCGGAGAGCGCAGGCCGCCTGCTGCGCGAGGTGAAGACGCCGGAGTTGGACCCGATCATGCTGCCCGACGATGAGCGCGAGATGCTCCGCCTGTTGAGCGAAGGGCGCTCCGCAGCCGAGATCGCCGCCGCGCTGGGTTGCGACGCGGAGCGAGTCGACGTCGGCCTTGCCGCTGCCCTTAGCCGCCTCGGGCTGGCGGGCCGCGCGCAGGCCGTGCTCTACGCCACGCGCAAGGGCCTGGTGTCTGCGGAGTTGCGTCCCTACCTCGCATAAGTTTCAGCCGCAACCTGTTTTGCGCCTCACCCCCCGTCGCGCTATACTGGCGGCGGAGCACTCGATGGCACTCGACGCAACGCCGCCCACGCGCATCCTTCTGGTCGACGATGATCCCGGCATCACCGAGCATGTCGGCGCGTTCCTCGAACGGACCGGCTTTGCGGTGACTTATGCGGCGGATGGCGCAGTCGCGCTCGACCGCATCGCGCGCGAGTCCGTCGACCTCATCATCCTGGATGTGCTCATGCCTAACCTCGACGGTCGCGAGGCGCTGCGCCGGCTGCGGCGGTCGGGCAACTGGACCCCGGTGATCCTCCTCACGCGCATCAGCTCGCCCACCGAGCGCGCGGTCGCGCTCGACGAGGGCGCGGATGATTACCTCGGCAAACCCTTTGAGCCGTACGAGCTGGTCGCGCGTATTCGCGCAGTCCTGCGGCGAAGTCGCGCGGGCGCGCCGTCGCTGGCCGGCGCGCACCGGCTGCGCGCCGGCGCGCTCGAACTGGACCGGCAGGCCCGACGCGCGCTGCTCGCCGGACGCGAGCTGGCGCTGACGGCCAAGGCGATCGCGGTGCTCGAATACCTCATGCTCCATCCCGACGAGGTGCTTTCGCGCGAACGGCTGCTCGATGCGGTGTGGGGCTGGGACTACCCGGCGGCCACGCGCGCGGTTGACACGCGCATCGCGGAGTTGCGCCGCGCGCTGAAGGACGATGCCGAAACCCCTCGCTTCATCGAAACCCTGATCGGCCAGGGCTACCGGTTCGTTGCCACGGTCGAGGTCGGGCGGTGATCCGGTACGCGCTGGCGTTCGTTCCGCTGCTGCTCGGCATCGCGCTGGCAGTGCTCTGGCAGGCGGGCGCACTGGCAAACCCGATCCTCTACCTGCGCGCAGACGTCGGCACGGCGCTTCTGCTCCTTGGCGCGGCGGGATCGATTGTCGGGCTAGGCATCGCGTTTGCGGAGGGACGGCGGCGGAACGCAGTGGCGCGCGCCGCGCATCAGGCGGCGGAGGCCGAGGCCGAGTCGCGGCGGCGCTTCATGCGGCGGCTCGACCACGAGGTCAAGAACCCGCTGACCGCGATGCGCGCCGCGCTCGCCAACGTCAACGGCGCGTTCGATCCGGCCACCGCGCGCAGCATGCGCTATCAGGTGGACCGGCTGGCGCGGCTGAGCGCAGACCTGCGCAAGCTGACCGACCTGGAAATCCAGCCGCTTGAAATGGACGAGGTTGATTTGCCCGAGCTGCTTTCTGAGCTGGTCGAGGCCGCGCAGGATCGTCCAGAAGCCGCCAGCCGCCGCATCATTACCGCGATGCCGCAGGCGCCCTGGCCGCTCAGCCCGGTGCCCGGCGACCGCGACCTGCTCTTCCTCGCGTTTCACAACCTGATCGACAATGCGCTCAAGTTCAGCGGCGAAGGGGCGACCATCGAAATCCGGGCGTATGAGGACGGCGCGAACGTTGCGGTGGAAGTGGCCGACACCGGGCCGGGCGTGCCGCCGGAGGAGTTGCCGCACCTGGGCGAGGAGTTGTATCGCGGCAGCGGCGCGGTAGGCGTCGAGGGGAGCGGGCTGGGGCTGGCGCTGGTGCGCGCCATTGTCAACCGGCACGGCGGGACGTTCGCGATCCGCAGCCGGCCCGGACGCGGGACAGTCGTCACTGTGCGACTGCCGGGGGCCAGATGATGAGGCGGCTTCGTCTTCAGGCCCGCGTGGCGACGCTAGCGCTGGTCACGTTACTCCTGCTGACTTCGTGCGCGGGCACGCTGGCTGTCGGCGTCGAACGGACGCCGACCGCCGACCCCGCGCCTGCGGCCACGCTGACCGCAATGCAGGCCGAAATCGACCGCCTTTCCTCGGAGCTTGCCACCGCGGTCGCGCCGCCGACTGCGGTCCCGACCACGCTTGGCCGCGTTGCGTACATCAAAGGGGGCGACCTCTGGTACGTCGTGCCGCCCACCGGCCCGCACCAACGCCTCACGATTGACGGGTACAACCGCGAGCCGCGCTGGTCGCCTTCGGGGGAGTGGCTGGCATACCGCAAGGATCGCGCGGTGCTGCTGGAACGCGAGATCCCGTGCCGCGAGCCGCTGCGGCAGGGCGAGCCGCCGTGCAAGGAGACCGTGTCGACGTTCCAGGAGCAGGTGTGGACGATGCGGCGGACCGGCGAAGATTCGCGCGTGCTGAACGTTGGTCTCACCGTGCGGCGGTTCGCGTGGTCGCCTGCGCTTGACCGGCTGGCGTATGTGTCGGACCAGGGTCACTTGCAGGTGGTCGACCCGGTCAGCGAAGGCGAGTACCGGCTGGTGAGCGCCAGCGCGGGCGCGCGCGTGGGCGAAATCGCGTGGAGCGCCGACGGGCTGCGGATCGCCTACGAGTGGCTGGCCGAGGAAGAAGAACCAGCCTCAGCGCCGAACAGCGCGGGCATCTATGTGATCGATGCGGCCGGCGGCCGGCCGTTGCTGGTTCAGGCAAGCGCCCGCTCGCGGCCGACGCTGGCGGGGTGGGCCGGGAACGATGTGTTGCTCTGGCAGCAGGCGGACCGGGCTGCGCAGCCGGAGAACAGCGCGTGGCTATATGCGGCCGCAGCGCCCGCGCAGGAAGGCGACAGCCCGCAGACGCCCCGGCTGCTGACGCCTGAACCGATGCTCCCGCTCCATGATTTCGTGGCGGTTGGACCAGCCAGCCAGGATTACCCGATTGCCTTTGTGACGGGCGTCGGGCCGGCCACGTGGACCAACAAGCGGCTGGCAACGGGCAGCTTCAGAACGGCTTCCGATCTGGCTGCCATCGCGCCCGCCTGGTCACCTGACGGCATCCGGCTGGCGTATGTTGCGATGCCTGATACGCCGGGGGTCGCGTTGGGGCCGGATGCGAGCCGCGCGCTGGAGGGACGGCGGTTGTGGGTAGCTGCGCCGGCCCCGGGCGTCACGCGGCAGCTTACGGCGGACGAACGGTTCCGCGATGAGCGGCCGCAGTGGTCGGAGCAGGGAACGCACCTGCTGTTCGCGCGCATCACCAGCGAGGGCCAGGCGTCGCTCTGGCTCATTCCATCGAACGGCGGAGAACCGCAAGTGATCGTCGATGAACTGACGCCCGCGCCGGATTTGGTGGGGAATTACGGCTACATCGACTGGGGCCAACATTTCGACTGGTGGCGCGGCTGATCGTGTTACAGCTTCGTAACACGATGTTGCGACCCTGTTGCTTCTTCCGCATACCGGCGCAACAGCCGTCGCTTATCCTGCTGTCACCAGCGGGCAGGACACAGCCAGACTGAGTCCGCAGATCGGCGCAGGTCCCACCGGACCGGGAGCTGCGCCGATCCTGGTAAACTCCTCGGCCTCTTCTATCTCTGGTTGCCCAACATGCGCATCACCTGCGCCAGCGTATCCGCCACTTCTTCCTGCGACGCGCCTGTCTGCGCGGCCACATCCTGCACCACGCCTGAGGAACGCACCTGCTGCATGTCGAGCTCGCCGGACTGCGCCGCGCCGAACATACCGTGAAGCTCGCCCGACGTGCGCTGATCGAGGTCAATCCCGCCAGAGCGCTTGCCGCCGCCCAACATGCCCATCAGCAGCGGAAGCAGCGCGGAAAGGATCGACGGCGCATTGGCCGAGACGCTGCTGCCCTGTTGCCCGCCCCCCAACATCCCGCCGAGCATGCCCATGAGGTCGCCGCCACCCGCGCCGCTCCCCTGCGCCCCGCCGCCCATGAGGCCGCCAAGCATGCCCATCAAGTCGCTGCTGCCACCGGAGCCACCGCCCTGCGCGCCGCCCATCAGCCCGCCCAACATGCCGGCAAGGTCGCCGCTGCCGCCAGTCGGGGCCTCGTTTGCGCCGCCCTGCGGCATGCCGCCCGCGTTCGATCCAAGCAGACCGCCGAGAATGTCTTCGACGCCGCGATCCTCACCCATAGGGTCCTGTCCCTTGCCCTTTTTCTCGCTCATCAGTTGCTCCTTCCGTGGGGATTTGGGTTCTAACGGGTATAATTGTCCGATGAACCTCGCACGCCAGTATCATCATCCAAGATAGAGTATCTTCATGCTCGTTTCCGTAATCTGCACTGTCCTCAACGAAGGCGAATCGATCCGCGCGCTGCTGCGCACGCTCGAAGCGCAGACCCGGCAACCCGACGAAGTCATCTTCGTCGACGGCGGCTCGCGCGACAACACAGTCGCGGTGCTGCGCGAGTATGCGGACCGGCTGCCGCTGCGCGTGATCGTGGAGCCGGGCGCGAATATTTCGCGCGGGCGCAACGTGGCGATTGCCGCAGCGCACGGGGAGATGATCGCGTCGTGCGATGCCGGGGTGCGGCTGGAACCGCAGTGGCTGGCGGAGCTGGTTGCGCCGATTGAAGCGGGGGAAGCTGAGGTGAGCGCGGGGTTCTTCGTGAGCGACCCGCGCACGACCTTCGAGATTGCGCTGGGCGCGACCACGCTCCCTGACGCGGAGGACATCGACCCGGCGACGTTCTTGCCGTCAAGCCGGTCAGTCGCGTTTACGCGGGCTGCATGGGAGCGCGCGGGGAAGTACCCGGAGTGGCTGGACTACTGCGAAGACCTGATCTTCGACCTGCGACTGCGGGACGAGGTGGGGCAGTTTGCGTGGGCGCCGGAGGCCGTGGCGCACTTCCGGCCGCGCGGCACGGCCAAAGCGTTTGCCAAGCAGTACTACCGTTACGCGCGCGGGGACGGCAAGGCGGATTTGTGGCGCAAGCGGCACGCGATCCGCTACGCGACGTATCTCGTGGCGCTCCCCGTCCTGCTGGCGTTGAGCCTGTTTCACCGGCCCTGGTGGCTGCTGGCGCTGATCGGCGGCGCGGCGGCGTATTGCAAGACACCTTACCGGCGGCTGGCGAAGCGATTGCCCGCGCTGGAGCCGCGCGAGCAGGCGCGCGCCATTGCGCTCGTGCCCGTCATTCGCGTCGTCGGCGATGTCGCGAAGATGGCGGGGTATCCGGCCGGGTGGCTCTGGCGGCTGAAGAACCGGAACAGGCCGGAGATACACTGGCGAAAAGGCGATGGGCGCTGAAGCGGCGGCGCACGCGCCGGTTACTACGAACCGCTAGAGTTCCTCCACCTGCGTCGCGCGGATCAAGATTTTCTCCTGCTTGAAGTCCGTCTCAAGCTGGCGGCGGTAGGCGGCCCACCAGTCGCGTTCGAGGCGGTCGACCATGACCTCAAAGATGACCACGCGGTCGCGGCTGGTTCCCGCGCCCGGCTCCTTCCACGCGCCTTCGGCGGGTGAGCGTGTGAAGGCGGTCACGCCGCCGAAGCGTTCGGTCAGGGCGCGAAAGACGCGGTCATAGAGGTCGCGGGCAAGCGCGCGGCCGTCGTTGTCGTAGAGCGGGAGAAGGATCTGGACGAGATGCACGGCTCCTCCTACTGCTGCGGCTGCTTCGGGATGACCGTGATCTTGCCGCTGTTCTCGATAATGACGTGGTCAATATCGTCCAGTGTTTTGACTGCCTGTAGCTCGCGCGCGGCGGCCATGATGTCGTCGGCATCGACGCGCATCATGTTCATCCGGTCCTCATGCGGCTTGCCCTTCTCGATTGCCAGCACGGGGAGCCCGTCGATCAGCCGCTCGATTTTGGTGGACTTGATCTTCAGGATCGACATGAGCGTCGCGGTGCTGACCAGCGTCAGCACGAGGAGCAGCGCATTGACAACAGACTGGTCGTTCCCGACCATTGCCTGCTGGAGCGTTTCGCTGATGATCAGCGCGAGCACCAGATCAAAGGGCGTCATCTGCGCCAGCGTGCGCCGCCCTGCCAGCCGAAAGATAACCAGCAGTCCGAGATATACCGCCAGACCGCGCAACACGCTATCCATTCCTGTCTCATCCTTCCGCAACCGTTACGGCCACACAAACGCGTCGAACTCCAGGCGCGGGCCGCCCTCCAGCCCCACGGTCCCTCGCGCCCGCCCCGCCTGATCATACTCAAAGTCAAACCGAATCTCAGACGGTTGAGACGCGTCCTTGACCTCGAATGTGTACGCCACCTCCTCGGCCCCTGTCTCGACTGACGCCGGCTCGGGCAGCACCTCGCCGATAGAGATCCGATCCACAAAGTCCCGGCTGAACACTAGCCGCGCCACGCCGCCCTGCGCCACATTCGGTCCCAGCGCAATTGTCATGCCGGTGGGCACGCTATACCGGTCGATGCGTTCGTATTGCAGGGCCAGCGCACCACCCGGTTCGCCCACCTGACCCTTCGAGAGCGGCCCCTGACCGAGCAGACCGAGCAGGCCAGCGAGGAGGATTGCCGCGAAGAAGACCCACGCAATCCGGTGCGCGCGCCATTCGCGCCACTGGTAGTCCATGTCCTGGTTTATGTCAATACCGCTGATGCGCTTCAGATCCGACATAACACGCCTTTCCAAACGACTGCTTCGATACGCAACGCTCTATGAATCGCGCATTATGCGAAAAAAGTCACCGTCGCTTTGTCGTAAAACAAGCCAGACGCGTGTATCGCGACGCGCGCTGCCAGGGCCATTGATTTCGCATCGCGGCGCGCGTGGGATAAAATGACCCCGTTGCATGCGCGAAAAAGGAGTTGCCCCAATGGAGCTTCTGAAGGATCGAATCCGCCGCGACGGCGTCAACCTCGGCAAAGGCATTTTGAAGGTCGACAGCTTCATCAATCACCAGGTCGACCCGGCCCTCATGCTGGCCGTCGGCGGCGCGCTGGCCGCGCGCTTTGCCCACCTCGGCGCGAACAAGATCGTGACCGCGGAGATCAGCGGCATCGCGCCCGCGTTGACCACCGCGCTGGCGCTGGGCATCCCCGTCGTGTATGCGCGCAAGACCAAGCCCGTGACCATGCACCCGAACGCGATGAAAGAGTCTGCGCCGTCGCACACGAAGGGCGTCATGACCGAACTCATGATCTCGCCCGAATTTCTCGGTCCGCGCGATCACGTGCTCGTGATCGACGACTTTCTCGCGCGCGGGGAGACCATTCGCGCGCTCGTGCGGCTCGTGCAGGCATCGGGCGCGTCGCTGGTCGGCATCGGCGCGGTGATTGAGAAGCGGTTTGAGGGCGGCCGGGAGGCGCTGGCTGACCTCCATGTGCCCATCGAGACGCTGGCGGTGATCACCGCGATGGAAAACGGGAAAATTACGTTAGAGGAATGAAGCACGACAGCATCGCCATCCTCGATTACGGGTCGCAGACCGCGCAGTTGATCGCGCGGCGTGTGCGCGAGCTGCGCGTCTACTGCGAGCTGATCCCGTGGGACGCGCCGGCAGAGCGCATCGCGGCGCTCAACCCGCGCGGCTTCATCCTCTCAGGCGGGCCGAACAGCGTTTACGCGCCCGATGCGCCCACCCTGCCCCGCACTGTCCTTGAATCGGGCAAGCCGGTGCTGGGCATCTGCTACGGCATGCAACTGCTGGCGCACAACCTGGGCGGGCGCGTGGACCCCTCCGCGCGGCGCGAGTACGGCCACGCGGGCGTCACGGTCGTTGCGGAGGATGCGCCACTCTTCCGCGGGCTGCCGCTCGAAATGAGCGTGTGGATGAGCCACGGCGACCACGTCG
>CAZPTI010000132.1:0-13425 GCA_964588925.1 uncultured Anaerolineales bacterium
CCTCACCAACCTTGCCGAATGGTTGCCCGATGTAGTCGTCGTCGATCTGCTCATGCCGGGCGGCATCGACGGCCTGGAGACCACGCGGCGCATCCACCTTGCCGCCCCAAGCGCGCGCGTGGTTGTGCTAACCGCTTACGCCGACGATGCCCGCGTCGTAGCTGCGCTGCGAATGGGGGCGATCGGTTACGTTCGCAAAGACGCGGAGCCCGAGGTGCTGCGCGACGCCGTGCGAGCGGCAGCGCAAGGCCGCTCCTTCCTTGATCCAGCCATCACCGACTCCGTCCTGCTCGAGCTGGCGCGCGGCTCAAAAGACGAACTGACCGAACGCGAGCAAGCCGTGCTCAAGCAGCTCGCCCACGGGCGGACGAACCGGGAGATTGCCGACGCGCTGATGGTGAGCGAGGAAACGGTCAAGACCCACGTCGGCAACATCCTCGCCAAGCTCCACCTCGCCCACCGCACGCAAGCGGCCATTTACGCGCTGAAACAGGGCCTCGTCTCGCTGGACGAAATCAACGTTAAGCCGGACTGACTGAGCGGAGACGCGCCGGCGATCTACGGCTCCACTCTCCACACTTGCTCGTAACCCGGCACAGAGAGTATGCGGCCGAAGTAGGCTCGCGGCCGCGCGTCATTCGCGGTCAGGTAGAGCGTAAGCGCGCGAGCTTGCGGTAGCGCCGCCGACCAGCTTCCCCCT
Source organism: uncultured Anaerolineales bacterium (assembly GCA_964588925.1). Taxonomy (GTDB): domain Bacteria; phylum Chloroflexota; class Anaerolineae; order CG2-30-64-16; family CG2-30-64-16; genus JALOOB01. The sequence goes on from CAZPTI010000132.1 coordinate 701, forward strand.
GGCTCAATCAGCGCGCCCCCGTGGAACTCGCCTCCCGCGCTGTCCAGGGCCACAGTCAAGGGCTTCCCAAGCGCGTTTTCCACCCGCACGAGCGCGTTCCGCTCTCCCGAAACAACTCTTCGCGCCGGTTTCGGGAGTGGCATCTGACCCTTGACCCCGTCTGCATCTTCGCGCACCGCGCGCAACTCAGGCGGCATCTCACCATCGACCGGCCTGCGCTCAAAGCCGTACTCATACACCTCGCCCGTGCTCCCCAGCGTCAGCCAGAGCGTGCCCTGTTCATCCACTGCCATTGACGGGCTCTTGGCAAACAAGTCGACGGAGAAGGCGTCCGAGGCGAGGTACTCGCCGCTTGCGCTGAACTGATGCCACCGGCCGAACGGATTAAGCAGCAGCAATCCCTCGCTGTCCCAGGCCAGCGCCTCCGTGTTGCCGAACAGCGGAATGTCGATGATGTCGCGCAGCGCGCCGTCGGGCGCAAGCTGCACCAGCAGGCCATCGGCCCCTTCGGACGGAATCGTCCACAGCGTCCCGCTGGCGGGTTCCCAGGCAAGCTGTCGCGACTCGACCGGAACAGGGACGCGCGAGAGGAGCTTGCCCTTTGCGTCCACGCGGAGGATGTAAGGGCCCGCGGTCCAGTCCCGCGTCAGTATGTGTAGCGCCTCGCCGTCCCATGCCAACCCGCGCAATTCGCCTTCGAGATCGACGGCAAACGAGTCGAGAGGGGCGCCGTTCCGCGTGAGCCGGTGGATGCGTTTATGTTCGCCGCACGCCACCCAGATGTCACTGCTCGCGGCGGCGATGCCCACCGGGTCATGGCACGGCGCAAAGAACCGGTTCAACTGCGCGGCCGGAACGCGTGCCGCATCGCTCGGTCGGCCCCCGGTGAATGTTAGCGGCGCGGTTGCAGTCGGAGCGCCCGTGGCCTGAGCTGTATGAACGGCGCTCGCAGACGGCGTTGCAGTGACCGGCGCGGTGACCATTGCGCGCGCCGCAGGAGTGGTCGTATCGCTGGGAACGGCCGAGCCTTGCGAGCCGTCGCGTGTTGCGCGCCACTCCCCCTGCGAGTCCTCGGTGATCGTCGCCGTCCCGCCAGCCACCTTCGTGCCCTTGCTCAGCTTCCAGGTTCCCGCGGCCTCGCTTGCGGATATGAACGCGCCTTGCAGGGTGACTTCTCCGCCGTCGCGCTTCTTGCGATAGAAGATGCTGCCGTCTTTGACCTCGATCTCTTCGTTCAGGTAATAGAAGTACACGTTTACCATCTCGCCGTCGCGCGTGCTGAGCATAAGCACCGGGTCAGAGAGGGTATTGCCCGCCAGCGTGAAACCGAAGTTGCCGGACCATTTCCCCGCCTCCGGCAGGGCGAGTCTGCTCGTCGGCGCGGGCGCGGCTCCGGTTGATTGGTGTGAGACGGCGGGGGCAGAGGGCTTGCTTTCCGCGGGAGGGGCAGCCGCGGGCGGTCGCGGCGCGAGGACCAACAGAAGGGTTGTGACCAGCGCGAGCGCGGCCAGTTGGGTGTACCCTAGCGCAAGCCCCGCCGCCACCCTGCCCCTGCCTCGGTAGCGAGTTGGCTCCGTGCCGATCTGCCTTCTCGCAATATGTCCCGTCACGACGGCGGCCAGCGCACCGAGGACGGGCAGGATGGTCCAGCCCGCGATGCCTGTGATGACGCTGACAGTGGCGAACGGGCTGGTTTTGGAGCCGAGGGCCGGAATGACCTCCACCCGTGCCGCGTCGTCCTCGCCTGACGCAGCAGTTGGCTCCGCAGTCGCCACGTCCGCCTGATCGTTGCTGTGTCGCCGCCTGACGGCCCAGATGATAGGCGCGAGGAGGAGGAACACTACGGCAACTGCGCGAAAGATGGGACTGATAAGGTCGACCATCGCATCGGCAGTCTCGAACGGACCGGACGGCTCAGCCCCGGCCACAGCCGGGAGAGTGAAGGCCAGCGCAAACGCAACGGTTAGGACGTCACTTTTTTTCACTGCCAGCTCCTTCTGCGCTCATGCGCGCCAAAGATGCTGGGAACCTAGCAGAAGTTGGCTGGCAATTGTGATACAATTCCCCGTAGCGTCGTTATCAATTCTGATATTGTCGCCGCGGAGTAGCCACATGCGCAACTGGAGCGAGTTCGGCGAACAAGTTAACCGCCTCGTCTACACGTTGGCCGGGTCGAAGTTCCGCGGCAACGTTGAGGCCGCCAACCGGTTCGTCGCCGAGCGCATCAACTACTCAGAGGCTTCGGTGCGGGCTATGCGACAAGGGCGCTTCCGGCCCCGCGATGATCGCGCGCTCGAATCATTGGTCGAGCTTGGCGCAACTGCGGCGGGGTTAGGTTCGGACTGGGCCTTTCGCCTGCTTTGCCAGGGCCAACATCCCGCTCCGAAAGTTGTTCTCGAACGCCATTACGCAACGGATAACGCAGCGCCAGCTCCCTGTCCCGCCGAACCGCGCGCGTGGCTCGATTGGTTCGCCTGGCGCGTTCTTGGCGGCTCACTCGGCGGCCTGGCTGCGTTGCTGCTCTGGTCGTTCGGCATTAACCGGCTATATCCCGCGCCGCACGAGTTGCCTGTCTTGCTCGAAGCCGTGTGGGGCGTGTTGGTGGGAAGCGGCCTCGCGGTAGGCATTGCGCTAACAGATCGACTGCTTGGAGAGAGGATAAGCGGCGGGAGAGTTCGGTTCGCGTTTCGTTATCTGGCACTGCCGCTCGCCGGCCTCGGGGGCGCTCTGGTGTGGAATTTGCTGGTGGCGCCGCTTTTTGGCTCAACTGCGCAGGGCCGCGTCAGCTCGACATGGTTCGAGACCCTGCTTTACGGCATGACGTACGGGCTGTCATTTGCGGTCGGAACTGCGCTCGCTAAAGGCAGCCGCGCGCATCCTCCCTACATGCTGTTGATTTTTGCCGTGATACCGGGCGTAATGCCGCTTGCGGGGCTCCTCCTGGCGACTGCCCAGCCTGCCTTCGCCAACCAGCAGGACGTGGATGTGGCTGTTGGCATCCTGTTTCGGATCGGCCTGCTCCTGCCTGTGGCCGCCTTCTTTCCACCGCTGGGAATCAGAGATGTGGGGGAGGACAAGCCTGTCTAGGAGAGCAGTGGCAACTCCCCGCGTTTGCCGTCCTCCAACGTCAAGACCCGACGGGTTTCCGAAATCCGTCGGGTCTCTCAGTCTACTTCTTGCCGCGCAACCCCGCCCACACCCGTTCCGGCGTCAGCGGGAACTCGTCGAAGCGCACACCCACCGCGTCGTACACGGCCGCCGCGACCGCCGCGGCCACGGGCAGGTACGGCACCTCGCCCATCCCGCGCGCGCCCCCCGGCCCGTTCGGGTCGGGCACCTCGGCGATGATCGACTCCATCTGCTCCGGCACATCGAGCACTGTGGGGATCAGGTACGTGCTCAGCTTGTCGGTCAGCACGCGGCCGTCCTTCGTCTTCCAGTCCTCCAGCAGCGTGTAACCGAGCGCCTGCACGACCGCGCCCTCGATCTGGCCGGTCACCTGCTGCGGGTTGATCGCCTTGCCCACGTCGTCCGCGCAGATGAACTTCTCGATCTTCACCTGCCCGGTTTCCGTGTCGACTGCCACGACCGCGGCCTGCGCCGTGTAGCCGTACGCGAAGTTCGGCTTGCCGTAGCCCGTGTCGTGGTCGAGCGGCGTCGTTTTGGGCGCGAGGTACACGTACTCGCCCACCGCGGGCCGATCCTCGTTCTTCCACGCGGCCAGCGCCTTCTCGGCCGCGCCCTTCACCGCGTTCGCGCTCATGTAGGTGAGCCGCGACGCGGACGCGCTGCCCGCGTTGCCCATCTGCGCGGTGTCCGATGCAATCACGCGCACCTTTGCGAGGGGGATGCCCAGCACTTCGGCTGCGGCCTGCGAGATGATGGTATGGTTGCCCTGGCCGCAGTCCGCGCCGGCAAAGAACACGGTCGCCTCGGCCATCTCCGCAGCCCCGCGCACCTCGACCCGCGCGTAGCTGTTCTCCTGATAGCCGAACGAGAACCCGACGTTTTTGAACCCCGCGGCAAAACCGATCCCTCGCCGGACTGCGCTTTTTTTAGCCGCAGAGGTCACAGAGGAAGCAGAGGCGTTGAGCAGGTTGCCCGCACGAGCTTCAAGTTCTCCCACGCTCTCTGCGCCCTCTGCGTCCTCTGTGGCAAGATTGGGCCGTACCCACTGACCATTTTCGCCCTGCGTCCATCCCGCCGCCTTCGCCGCTGCGGTCACGACCGCAGTCAGCCCGACGCCGCCCGGAATGGGCGTGCCGACCGTCAGCAGCTTGTCCTCGGTGAGGATGTTCTTCATTCGCAGCTCGACCGGGTCCATGCCGAGCGCCTCGGCCAGCTTGTCCATCTGGCCCTCGGCCTCGAAATGGCCCTGCGGCCCGCCGAACCCGCGGAACGCCGCGCCCGGAACGTGATTCGTGTAGATCGCGTAAGTGTCGACGGCGACGTGCGGGATTTCGTACGGCCCGGTGCAGGTCAGCGTTGTGTTGCCGAGCACCTTGTTGCTCGTGTACATATATGCGCCGCCGTCCGCAACGGCTTTGACCTCCGCCGCGACGAGCGTCCCGTCGCGCTTCGCGCCCCACTTCGCGTACAGCTTCATGGCGTGGCGCTTGCCGTGGCCGAACATCGACTCTTCGCGGCTCCAGATGGTCTTGACCGGCCGCGTGATGCCCTTCTCCGCCAGCCGCAGGACGCACAGCGCCAGCGTAATCTGCACCGACATATCCTCTCGGCCGCCGAACGCACCGCCGATGGCCGGATAGATCACGCGCACGCGATCGGCGGGCAGCGCCAGCGAGTGCGCGATCGACTCCTGGTCGACGTGCGTCCACTGACCCGCGACCTCGACCGTGATGCGCCCCGCGTCGTCCAGATACGCCACGCCCGCTTCCGGCTGAAGATACGCATGCTCCTGCACCGGCGTCTGGTACACGCCCTCGACAATGACGTCCGCCTCGGCAAAGCCCTGCGTCATGTCGCCCTTGCGGATGCGATAGCTGTAGCAGACGTTGTCCTTGCTGTGGGGGTGAAGCTGCGGCGCGCCCGGTTGCATCGCTTCCTCTGGATCCAGGACGGTGGGCAACTCTTCCCACTCGACCTTGATCAGCTTGCACGCGGCGCGCGCCTGCGTCTCGGTCTCCGCAACCACAAGCGCGATCTGGTCGCCCACGAATCGGACGACATCTGCGCCGGGTTTCGGCCCCCCCGGCCCGCACAGCACCGGCTGATCCTTGATCTGCAAACCGTACTCGTTGACCGGCACATCCTTCGCCGTTAGCGCGAGAACAACGCCGGGCGCGTTCTCGGCAGCGGACGTGTCGACGCTCAGCACGCGCGCATGAACTTTGTGGGCGAACAGCGTCGCCATGTGGAGCATGTTCGGGAAGCTGATGTCACCCGGATAGAGCGTGTGGCCCGTCACCTTGCCGGGCGCATCGATCCGGCGAGCGTTTGCGCCGACTGCGTAGTTGCCATTGTTGCCGTTCATGCGTCACCTCCGGTGACGGGTGTCATCTCCGGCGTCGCAACCGCCCTCTCGACCGCCTCCAGAATCTTGTAGTACCCCGTGCAGCGGCACAGATTGCCGGTCAGAGCTTCCTTCACCTGCCCGATGGTCGGATGGTCAACCTCTTCCATCAAGCTCGCCGCCGACATGAGGATGCCCGGCGTGCAGTAGCCGCACTGAACCGCAGCCGCGTCGATGAACGCCTGCTGCAACGGGTGCATTGCGCCGCCCGACAGCCCGGCCAACCCTTCGACCGTGACAATGCTGGTCCCGGCTGCGCGTTCCGCGGGCACGAGGCAGCTCATCACCGCGACGCCGTCCATCCACACCGTGCACGCGCCACACTCGCCCTCCGCGCACCCTTCCTTGGTGCCGGTCAGGCCCAGGTCCTCGCGCAGCGCGCGCAGCAGCGTCTTTCCGTGGACGCCGGTTAGCTCGGCTGGCTGCCCGTTTAGCATGAACCGAACAGCGCCCGGCTCGCTCACTGGCGAAGCGGCGTGACCGTTCTGACCGGTGCTGCCCCAGAGCAGCACCGGTTGCGCGGGCCAGCCCTCGCGCTCCGCGCCATCGCGCAACTCGCGCAGCCCGCGCGCCGTGTATACGCGCACCATGTCCCGACGGTACTCTGCGCCCGCGCGAATGTCCGAGATCGGCCGCGCAGCAGCCGCAGCAAGTTCAGACGCCCGCGCGATCACGTCGTCGGTCAGTTGCTTGCCGGCGAGGAATGCTTCGGCCTCCCCCGCGCGGATGATGGTCGGCGCGACCGCGCCGAGCGCGATCCGCGCCCGGTGGATCACGTCGCCCACGAAGTCAAGCGTCAGCGCGACGTTGATCAGGCTGATCGCCTGCGCCTGCCGCAAGCCTAGTTTGAGGAACGTGCCGCGCTCGTGTCCGCCCAGCGCGGGCACGTTGATGCGCAGCAGCATCTCGTCCGGCTGCAACGCGGTTCGCCTCACGCCCATGAAGAATTCGCTGAACGGCAGCGTCCGCTCCCCGCGCGCCTGGCTCGCCAGCGTCACGGTCGCGTCCATCGCCCACAGCGGCGTGATCGTATCGTTGGCCGGGCTGGCCGTGATCAGGTTGCCCGCCACCGTGCCGCGGTTGCGGATCTGCGGCGCGCCCACCAGCCAGCACGCCTTCGCCAGCGGAAACGCCTTCTCCACCAGCGGCCAGTCCGCGACGACCTGGTTGTGCGTCACGTTCGCGCCGAGGGTGAACTCCCCCAAGGCGGCGTCGTAGCTGATCTCGCGCAACTCCGCGATGCGCGACACGTCCACCAGCACGTCCTGGCGCCGCACGCCGCGCTCCAATTCGAGGATCAGGTCCGTGCCGCCGGAGATGACGCGGCACGCGTCCCCGTACTGCGCCAGCAGCGCCAGCGCCTCGCCGACCGTGGCCGGCGCATAATAGCTATGCCACATGAGCACCTCTTATTTGCATCACGTGCCAGGCACTTGCAAAGTGCCTGGCACGTTTCGGCGAGTCTCCCGCAGTGAAACGGGCCTAATACGCCCGAGTTCCCGGCTCGCCGCCGGGATTATGCGTCACCTGAATGTCGAGCAGCCGCGCGGCCTCTTCAAGCGATTCAGCCTCGTCGTTGTCGACCAACGCCTGTAGCGCTTCCATCTGCGTCTGTGTGAGCGTCCCTTCGCGAAGCGCACGCGCCCACGAGAAAGCATTCTCAGTCATGCGAGCCTCCTGTCGGGTGTCACTGCAACCCCGGATTAATCGCACGGGAACAGTTCCTGGAAACGTCTATCCGACGCGTTTCCAGACCTCGACGGCCAGTTCCCGCGCGCGCGCCATGATAGCCGCCTCGTCGAGGAACGTCAACTGCCGGTCCTTCATCAGCACCTTGCCGGAAGCGATGGTATGGGTCACGACGGCCGCGTCCACGCCAAAGAGGATGTGCCAGGGCAGGTTGCCAGGGGTCAACGGCGTCGGCGGATGGTAGTCCCACACGACGAGGTCGCCAAATGCGCCGGGCGCAATCTCGCCCACTGGCTTCGGGAAGAACACCTTCGCCAGATCCGCGTTGTTGGCATAGGCCATGTTCAGCACGACGTCGCCCGGCATCGCGCGCGGGTCGCGCGTGTTGTGCTTGTGGGCGAGGTAGCACGCCTTCATCTCGTCGACCATGAACATCGAGAAGCCGTCGTTGCCGAGCGCGACGGGGATGCCGCGGGCGAGCATGCCGGTTACATCGGGCAGGCCCACCGCGTTGTTCATGTTCGAGCGCGGCTGGTGCGTCACATGCGTGCCCGTCTCGCGCAGCATGTCCTTCTCGAAGTCGTCCAGATGCACGCAGTGCACCGTGATCGACCGCGGTCCCAGGATGCCGAACTTTTGCAGCCGCTCCACCACGCGCAGGTTATACTTGCGCAGGCTCTCGGTCTGATCCGCCGCATCCTCCGCCACGTGGATGTGGAATCCTGTGTTCAACCCTTGCGCCGCCGCGGCCGAGTTCTCCAGCGTCTCATCAGAGAGCGTCAACGCCGCGTGCAGGCCGAACGACCCCGCTAACTGCGGATCGCGCGCGTCGCGGCACTTCTTCAGCCAGCGGACGTTTTCGCGGATGCCCGCGGCCGCGCCGTCCATGCCGTTGCGGTCCGTCACTTCGTAGCACAGGCTGGCGCGCAAGCCCGCTTCTTTGACCGCCTCGCCGATGATGTCGAGGCTGCCATCGATCGCGTTCGGGCTGGCATGATGGTCGATCATCGTCGTGCAGCCGTGTTTGATTGCGTCCACGAGGAAGATGAGCGCGCTGTAGCGCACATCTTCGTCCAACAGGGCGAGGTCGAGCGACCACCACAGCTTTTCGAGGATTTCGACGAAGTTGACCGCGGGCGTGCCGGGAATCGCCATGCCGCGCGCAAACGCGCCGTAGAAATGCGTGTGCCCGCACAGCATACCAGGCAGCACCAGCTTCCCGCCTACGTCCAGCCGCTCCGCGCCCCCATGCTTTGCGAGCAAATCAGCAGTCTTGCCGACCTCCGCAATCGTATCGCCTTCGATATACACCGCGCCGTCGGGGATGACTTCGTTTGCCGCCCCGAGCGTAAATACCTGTCCGTTCGTCACCAACAAGCTCATGCGATGCTCCTTACGGTGAAAGCCCAACTAACCACAAAGTCACAAAGACACGAAGTTTCACGAAGGCTTTGTGGCCCTTTGAGACTTCGCGCCTTTGTGGTGAGTTTATGCTTCGATGACCAGATGCGGCAGGCTTTCGCTGATGCCTTCGAGCACCACGCGCATCGCCGCAGCCTCGCGCATGGACAACGGCCCCTCGAACGGCTGCTTGAGCGTCATCGACTCCACCGTGTAGTCCGGCTTCATGACCACGGTCGCGCAGTCGTTCTCGAACACCAGATGGCCGTTCTCCCTGGTCAGCCGCGTCTCCACGCCGCCCTCGCGGTGCCGGATCGTGTTCCCCTCGATGCGATACCCGTTGTGGTCCACGTTCAGGAAGTCGCCCTCATTCAGGAAGAGGCGCGGCTTGTCGTACCATGGCCGGCCGAAGTGCATGCAGAAGGTGGTGCAGTCGCCGCACGCATTGCAGAAGTCGTTGATGTTCAGGATCTGGCGGTTCTGGTCGACCTTGAACATCTCCAACCCGGCGACGACAAGCTGTCCGCCCTGCGCCTGCAAGACCGGCACCATCGCACTGACCGGCTTGATCATGAAAGTCATGTTCGCGCGGTTCGGGCACACCTCGACGCACTTATCGCAGTACGTGGTGCACTGGAGACAGCGCGCACCCTCGGCCTTTGCCTGTTCCTCGGTGAAGGTCAGCTCGATCAGGTCGAAGCTCTCGCGCAGCTCGATGGGCAGCGCAGGCGGCTTCTCCTGCGCGATCTTCTTCACGCGCATCTGCTTGTTTTCGAGGATGTCGACCTCGCTCAGCTCCGGCATCACGGCCGGCGGCTGGGCGAACGGCACGTCGAACTGCTGGCAGATCGCTTCCGCCGCGCGGCGGCCATCCGCGCACGCCGAAATGATGCTCTCCGGCCCGGCCTCGGCCACATCGCCGCCCGCGTACACGCCCTGCGCCTGCGTCCGCCCTGTCTCGTGCTCGATGGCGATGCCGCCGTCGCTGCACAGGGTCACGACGCTGCCGTCGAGGAACGACAACTCCGGCGTCTGACCCACCGCGACCATGATCGAATCGCACGGGATGACGAAGTCGCTGCCGGGGATGACCACCGGACGGCGCCTGCCATCAAGCCCCGGCTCGCCAAGCTGGTTGCGCACGCAGGCCAGCCCCGTCACCGCGCCGTCCTCGTCCAGCACCACGCGCACCGGCGAGACCAGCTCTTCGAGGATGTTGCCCTCTTCCAGCGCCCCTTCGACTTCCTCCGGGCTGGCAGGCATCTCTGCGCGCGTCCGCCGGTAGACGATGGTCGCCGGGTTGCCGGTCAGCCGCCGCGACGTTCGCACCGCGTCCATTGCCGTATCGCCGCCGCCGATGACCAGCGCCTTCTTGCCGATGTCGGGCCGCTCCCCGCGGCGCACCGCGTCGAGCAGGTTGAGCGCGGCGTACACGCCCTTCTTCGCGTCCTTGATGCCGGGGATGCTCAGCGGCGTGTCCCGCTGGAAGCCGGTTGCCACGTATACCGCGTCGAACCCCTCGTCCAGCAGCGCTTCCGGCGCAACGTCGACCAGGTGCTCCAGCTCCAGCTTGACGCCGAGGTCCATAATGCGATCCACGTCCCGCTGGATGATCTCCCACGGCAGGCGGAACACCGGCACGAGCCGCATCATGCCGCCGATGACGTCCTTCGCCTCGTACATATGGACGTCGATGCCGTTGAGCGCGAGGTAGAACGCGGCCGACCAGCCCGACGGGCCGGAGCCGACCACGGCGACCTTCTTGCCCACGGACGCCTTTGCGACAAGCGGCGCGACCTTGCCGTGCTCTTCCGCGAACCGCTTGAGCGCGCGGATCGCGATGGTTTCCTCGTAGTCGTTACGCGTGCAGCGCGTCTGGCACAGATGGTTGCAGACGTAGCCGGTCACTGCGGGCAGCGGGTTGCGCGCGAGGATGACTTCGAGCGCCTGATCGTAGTTGCCCTGGCTGATCGCCCACGCGTACTCCGGCACGTCCTGGCACACCGCGCAGTGCGCGATGCAGGGCGCCTGCACGCAATCGAAGAACGCGAGATCGTCCTTGATCTTGGGCAGCCCGTAGGGGAACGCTTCCTTCTTGTAGCGATGCTCGGTCAGCGCCTCGGCCGCGGCCTCTTCGACGTTCATCAGCTTGTTGCGCGAGAACTCGGCGAGGCTCCCTGCGCCCGCGGCTTCCATCTCCGCGGTCAGGTTTTCGAGATACTGCCCGAACCGCGCGTAGCCGCCTGGCTTGAGCAGGTCCGAGCACGAAGTCACCGGCGCCGCGCCGCACTTGAGGATCGTCCCGACGTTCAGCGCGTCCGCGCCGGCTGAGTAGGACACGCGCAAATCGCCATCGAACTCGTGCGCCAACTTGTTGAACAGGTTCATCGTGACCGGGTACAGCGCGCGGCCCGACATGTACATTTCGTCGCCGGGCATCACCTGGCGGTGGTTTGCCATCGCCAGCGTGTTGCTCAGCTTCACGCCAAACGCCAGCCCGCGCTCCGCCGCATAGGGCTTGAGGCTGCGGATCAACTCCAGCGCCTTCGGATATGCGAGGTCATGCTCGAAGACCGAATCGGGGATGTGGATGCCCGTGAACCCGAGGTGGTGATGCAGGATGTCGAGCACCTCCTCCTTGCCCAGCAGCGTCGGATTCATCTTGACGATGGTGTGCAGCTTGCGCTCTTCGAGCATGTATTTCGCGATGCGCTCGATTTCGTCGGGCGGGCAGCCGTGCATGGTGGAGAGCGTCATGCTCGTGACCATGCGAGTGGGGATGTCGATATCGGCGAACTGCGGGAAGTCGCGGCGCAACGTTTCCTTGATTTCGGTTAGCTGCGGCCCGGCATCGACCATTTTGTCCATGAACTCGACCATGCGCGGGCTGGTGATGCCTGCCAGGTTGTAGCCGACGCTCATGTCGAAGATGGTGCCGTCGGTCCCGTCGGCCTTCCAGCCGAGCGCGCGTGGCAGGATGTGCAGGAAAGCCCACGCGTTGACATACTCCTGCGCGGACTCCTCCAGCTTGAGCTCCTGCGACCACTCGACGTTGTACCCCTCGTCCTCCATGTCGATGCAGGGCCGGGGAATTTCGAGCTCGTCCATAACCTGGACGGTCTTCAGTTCGATGAAGCGCCCGCCGCACAGCCACGCCGCGACGATATTCTGGCTGAGCTGCGTGTGCGGGCCGGCGGACGGGCCAATGGGGGTCGCAAGCCGCGTGCCGCGCCCATCGCCGAAGAAGTCGGCCACGGCGTAGGGCGCGTCGGCGCGCGGGGTGTAGAAGAACGACTTGTGAATCCCGAAGATCGAGTCGGTCGCCTCGTATTCTTTCAGGATGCGCTTAAGTAACGTGCCAAACGGCTGGGGCCGCAACAAATCAGACATGCTTCACTCCTTTATTCCGTCTAGCCAGGCGATCATGTAGGCAATGACCTCGGCTCTTTCGGGGTCATTGTGGGTTTCGTGGTAGCACTCGGGCCAAAGCTTAAGCGTAACATTTTTATGGTTCGCCGCCTTGACCCTCTTCGCAAACTCCTCCGTGGCTGGCGCGGAGGTGAGGCGGTCGCAGGAACCGTGAACCAGCAGCAACGGGATGGGTGGAAATTCGCTGGCGTGCGCGATCGCCCACTCGCCCTGCTGCAAAATATCCATGCCGAGCCGCGCCGACATCTTGTCGTGGACGAGCGGATCCGCCTGATAGGCCGCGACGGTCGCTGGATCGCGCGAAATGGCCCCTAACTCCAGCCCGTTGGGCATAACGAAGGCGGGCGCAAGTTTATAGAGGATTTTGCCTGCGAAGATCTGCGCGGCCGGCGGCTTGAATGCGGTTCGTAGGCCCGGACTGGTCGAAATAACGCCGGCGATGGCAGGCTTACGGCGCAACGCATAGTTCAAGACCCAGTTGCCGCCCATGCTGTGGCCGTAGAGGAAACGCGGCTTACCGGGGAATCGTTTTGCCGCCTCATCCAGCAGCAGCCCGATGTCGTCCATCAGGCGGTCAAACGGAGGCGTAACGCCGCGCTTGCCGGGCGTCTTGCCATGCCCGCGCTGGTCAAAGCCGAGCAGCGCGTAGCCCGCCGCATTGAGCGCCTCGCCC
>CAZPTI010000133.1:0-4424 GCA_964588925.1 uncultured Anaerolineales bacterium
CCGTAGCCGGTCAAGGCCCACGGCGCGTGCTCGCGGGACGAGCCGCAGCCGAAGTTATCGCCGGCCAGCAGCACGCCGCGGCCTTTCATTTCGGGACGGTTCAGGATGAAATCCGGTTTCGGCGCGCTGCTCGCGTCGTAGCGCCAGTCGCAGAAGAGGCTATCGCCCAGCCCGGCCTTGTCCGTCGTCTTGAGGAAGCGCGCGGGGATGATCTGATCCGTGTCGACGTGCTCCGCGGGCAGCGGGACGACCTGGCTGGTGAATGCGGTAATCGGTTCCATCGGTTACACCATCGTCCTGGGGTCGGTCAGGCGGCCGTGCACCGCGCTCGCCGCGGCGGTCAGCGGGCTGGCGAGGAAGGTGCGCCCGCCCGGCCCCTGCCGCCCCTCGAAGTTGCGGTTGCTCGTGCTCACCGCGTACTGGCCCGGCGTCAACTGGTCGCCGTTCATGGCGATGCACATGCTGCACCCGGCCTCGCGCCACTCGGCCCCGGCCGCGGTGAACACTTCGTGGAGCCGCTCGGCCTCCGCCTGCGCCTTGACCTCCTGCGACCCCGGCACGACGAGCATCCGCACGCCGTCGGCCACCTTGCGCCCCTTGAGCACAGAGGCCGCCTGCCGCAGGTCGCTCAAACGACCGTTGGTGCACGAGCCGACGAAGACTACGTCGACTTTCTGGCCGAGCAGCGGTTGGCCGGGGGTCAGGCCCATGTAGCCGAGCGCCTTCTCCAGCCCGCGGCGCTGCGACGCGTCGGCCACCGAGTCGGGATCGGGCACGCAGCCGGTGATCGGCGCGCCCATGCCCGGATTCGTGCCGTATGTGACCATCGGCTCCAGCCGGTTCGCGTCGAGCGTGATACTGCGGTCGTAGGTCGCGCCTTCGTCCGTGGGCAGCGTCCGCCACTGCGCGACCGCCGCGTCCCACGCTGCGCCCTGCGGGGCGTGCAGTCGACCGTAGAGGTACTCGAAGGTCGTCTCGTCGGGCGCGATCAGCCCGGCGCGCGCGCCGCCCTCGATGCTCATGTTGCAGACGGTCATGCGTTCTTCCATCGTGAGCGCCTGAATCGCCTCGCCGCCGTACTCGAAGACGTGACCCGTGCCGCCGCCGACGCCGATCTCGGCGATGAGCGCGAGGATGATGTCTTTCGATGAAACGCCGGGTCGTAGCCGGCCGTCGACGCGCACCTGGAAGTTCTTCGGCTTGCGCTGCAGGAGGCACTGGGTGGCGAGGACGTGGCCGACTTCGCTCGTGCCGATGCCGAACGCGAGCGCGCCAAATGCGCCGTGGGTGGCAGTGTGGCTGTCGCCGCAGACAATGGTCATGCCCGGCTGCGTCCAGCCCTGCTCGGGTCCGACGACGTGGACGATGCCCTGCTTGCCCGTTTCGCGCGTGTAGAGCGGGACGCTGAAGTCGCGGCAGTTGGTCTCCATCTGCTTGAGTTGCTTCGCCGCCTGCGCATCAAGGATGGGCAAGGAAAGATCATACGTCGGGATGCTGTGGTCCAGCGTTCCTAGCGTTTTGTCGGGGCGACGAACTTTCAGGCCGCGCTCGCGCAAGGTCTGAAACGCCTGGGGCGAGGTCACTTCGTGAACGAGATGCAGGTCGATGTAGAGGACGGCGGGGCTGCCCGGCTCCTCGGTTACGACGTGCGCATCCCAGACTTTGTCCAGCAATGTTTTCGGCATGAATAACTCCAGAACAGAACCCAGATGACGCAGACGGGGCGGATTACCCCGATCTTGCGGATCTTTCCCGATCTGCGTCAACTGCGTTGAATTCACCCTTTCATTACAGTCAACATTTTGTTGAGCGCGCTGACGTAGGCTTTGGCGCTGGCGACGAGGATGTCGGTGTCGGCGCCGTGGCCGCTGTAGGTGCGGGCGCGCGGGCCGGTTGGCGTGTCGTGGCCGTTGCCGTTGTGACCTACGGGGCCAGTCGGCTCGATGCGGATGGTGACTTCGCCCACCGCGTCGATGCCCTCTGTGACCGCCTTGATGCTGAACTCGGTCAGGACGTTCGGCACCTGCGTGATGCGGTTGATCGCCTTGTAGACCGCATCCACCGGGCCGGAGCCGAGCGCGGCGTCCTCGCGCGTCATGCCGTCGGGACCGCGCAGGCTAACCGTGGCCGTGGGGCGGAGGCCGCTGCCGCACGAAATCTGGACGTGGTTCAGCCGCCACAACTCCTGCGGCTGGTACACTTCGTCGTTGACAATGGCCTCGATGTCCGGGTCGGAGACGACCTTCTTCTTGTCGCACAGGTCCTTGAACCGCTCGAAGACCTGGTTGAGCTGGTCGGGCTTCAGGTCGTACCCCAGCTCGATCACCTTGGACTGGAACGCGTGGCGCCCGCTGTGCTTGCCGAGGACAAGACGGCTCTCGTTGATGCCGATGGTCTCCGGCCGCATGATCTCGTAGGTGAGCGGGTTCTTGAGCATGCCGTCCTGGTGGATGCCGGCCTCGTGGGCGAAGGCGTTCGCGCCGACGATGGCCTTGTTCGGCTGAACGGGGATGCCCGTGTAGGCGCTGACCAACCTGCTCACGCGCGCGATCTGCGTGGTGTCGATGTTGGTCCCGACGCAGTAGACGTTGGGACGGGTGTGAAGCGCCATGACGACTTCTTCGAGCGACGTGTTGCCCGCGCGCTCGCCGATGCCGTTGATCGTCACCTCCACCTGGCGCGCGCCGTTCTGGACCGCGGCAAGGGTGTTGGCGGTGGCGAGGCCGAGGTCGTCGTGACAGTGCGCGGAGATGACGACGCCTTTTGCGCCCGCGACGTTCTGCCGGATGCCCGCGATGAGGCCGCCGAACTCGGCCGGCGTGGTGTAGCCGACCGTGTCCGGGATGTTGAGCGTCTGCGCGCCGGCCTGGATCGCGACCGCGAGCACCTCGTAGAGGAACTCCGGGTCCGAGCGGCCCGCGTCCTCCGGCGAGAACTCGACGTCGGGACAGAGGCTGCACGCGTACGCGACCATCTCACCCACGCGCCTGACGCACTCCTCGCGGGTGATGCGGAGCTTGTGCTGGAGGTGGATGTCGGAGGTGGCGAGGAAGGTGTGGATGCGCGGCTTGCGCGCGGGACGCACGGCGTCCCAGGCGCGGTCGATGTCGACTTTGGCCGCGCGGGCCAGCCCCGCGATGGTGGGAACCCCCGCACCGGGGGCGCCGTCCAGCGCACCGATCTCCTCCGCGATGCGGCGCACGGCCTCGTAATCGCCGGGGGACGCGATGGGGAAGCCGGCCTCGATGATGTCGACGCCCATGCGCGCCAACTGCCGCGCAATCTCCAGCTTCTCGTCTATGTTCAGCGTCGCGCCGGGCGACTGCTCGCCATCCCGCAGGGTGGTGTCAAAAATCCGAACTGCTTCTGTCATACGACCGCCTTGTACCGTCGCGCTTATGCTCCGCCCGCGCCAGGCTTGACTTCCTTCGGGTTCAGCCAGGGCATCATGTGTCGGAGACTCCGACCCACCTGCTCAACCTGCGTGCCCATCTCGTCCTCGCGGACCTTGTTGAACCAGGGCCGGCCGGTGGCGTTTTCTTCCATCCACTCTTCGGCGTACTGGCCGGTCTGGATTTCGCTGAGGATCTTCTTCATTTCGGCGCGCGTCTCGTCGGTGACGATGCGCGGGCCGGAGCGGTAGTCGCCGTGCTCGGCGGTGTCGCTGACGGAGTAGCGCATGTAGGAGAGGCCGCCCTGGTAGATGAGGTCGACGATCAACTTCATTTCGTGAATGCACTCGAAATAGGCGATTTCCGGCTGATACCCCGCTTCGACGAGCGTCTCGAACCCTGCTCGCATCAGGTTCGAGATGCCGCCGCACAGCACGGCCTGCTCGCCGAACAGATCGGTTTCGGTTTCCTCGGCAAACGAGGTTTCGAGCACGCCGGAACGGCCTGCGCCGATGCCGGATGCGTAAGCCAGCGCGTTTGCCTTCGCGTTGCCGCTCGCATCCTGGTACACGGCCAGCAGCGCGGGCACGCCCTGCCCGGCGACGTAGGTTTCGCGGACGCGGTGGCCCGGCCCCTTCGGCGCGATCATCGACACGTCGACGTCCGCCGGCGGCACGACCTGCCCGAAGCGGATGCTGAAGCCGTGGGCAAACATGAGGGTTTTGCCTGCGCTCAGGTTCGGCGCGATCTCTTCGCGGTACAACTTGCCCTGGCCCACATCGGGGGTGAGCACCATGATCACGTCGGCGACCTTTGTCGCTTCGGCGACGGTCATGGGGGTGAGGCCCGCGGCCTCCACCTTGGCCCACGATTTGCTGCCGGGATAAAGCCCGACGACGACGTTCACGCCCGAATCGCGGAGGTTAAGCGCGTGCGCGTGCCCCTGACTGCCGAACCCGATAACGGCGACGGTCTTGCCGGCAAGCCGCCCCATGTCCGCGTCTTTGTCGTAGTAGATGTTCGCCACAATAA
>CAZPTI010000133.1:4524-7100 GCA_964588925.1 uncultured Anaerolineales bacterium
GAGCCGCGCACCATTGCCACCAGACCCGTGCGCACCATCTCGAGGATGCCGTAGGGCTGGAGCATCTCCGCAATGGAGTCGATCTTCGCCTCCGGGCCGGTCACTTCAAGGATCATGGAATCGGGGCAGACGTCGACCACTTTGGCGTGGTAGATGTCAGCCAACTGCACCACCTCGAAGCGCGTCTTCTCGTTGATCGCAACCTTGATAAGCGCGAGGTCGCGCATGACAGCGGGCTGCCGCGTCACATCCTGCACCTCAATCACGTTGACGAGCTTGTACAGGTTGTGCTCGACCATCGTCGCATCGGTCTTGTTCGCGTCGACCACGATGGTCATACGCGAGATTTCGGGCGAGTCGGTGTGGCCGACGGTGAGGCTCTCGATGTTGAACCCGCGGCGGCGGAACAGGCTGGCGACCCGCGTCAGCACGCCGGGCTTGTTCTCCACCAGCGCGACGAGCACGTGCGGCGCGTTGCTGGCGGTGTTGGTTCGGTCGATGTAGGGCATAACTCCTCCTTGCGTAGACAGACCCGACGGGTTCCAAAAACCCGTCGGGTCTTGTGCGCTAATAACCCGCCGCGATGCGTTCGCTCATCGGCCGGCGCAGCATCTCGTTCAGCGACTTGCCGGGCGCGACCATCGGGTAGACGTTGACTTCCTCTTCGACCACGAAGTCCATCAGGACCGGGCCGGGGATGGAGCGCGCCTCTTCGATGACGTCCATGACCTCCGCGCGCCTGGTGGCGCGCATGCCGACGATGCCGTAGGCGTCGGCCAGCTTGAGGAAGTCGGGCGCCTTGATCTGCACTTCCGAGTAGCGCTTGCTGTGGATGAGCTCCTGCCACTGCCGCACCATGCCGAGGTAGCCGTTGCGCATGACCGCGATTTTGACGCCGCAGTTTTCCTGCGCCAGCGTCGCCAGCTCAGGGATGCTCATCTGGAAGCCGCCGTCGCCCACCACGGCCCACACCTCATCGTCCGGCCGGGCAAACTTCGCGCCCATCGCCGCGGGCACGCCGTAGCCCATTGCGCCGAGGCCGCCGGAGGTCAGGAAGCGGTCGCGGTTTTCGTGACGGTAGTACTGCGCGGTCCACATCTGATGCTGGCCGACGTCGGTCACGATGGTTGCGCTGCTGGCGCGGGTGGCCTGGTGGATGGCGTCGATGACGTAGGGCACGTGGGGCGCGCGGTCATGGCCGTTGGTCATAATGTCGCGCGCGGCGGAGTCGGTGCGCCAGGCTTCAATCTGGTTAAACCAGGCGGAGCGATCGCGCGGCTCGACCTGGGGCAGCAACTGATCGAGCACCGCGCGCACGTCGCCCACGATGCCCACGTCGGTCGTGACGTTCTTGCCGATCTCGGCCGGGTCAATGTCGACGTGGATCACATCGGCGTTCTGCGCATAAGTGGCGAGGTTGCCGGTGACGCGGTCGTCGAAGCGCATGCCGAGCGCGATGAGAAGGTCGGCGTGATGGATGGCCTGGTTGACGAACGCCTCGCCGTGCATGCCCATCATGCGCAGGTTGAGTGGGTGCGATTCGGGCATAGAACCGATGCCGAGCAGGGTGGTCGACACGGGAATCTGACCTCTTTCGGCGAGGGTGCGAAGCTGGTCGTGCGCGCCGGAGAGGATGATGCCGTGGCCGGCGAGGATGACGGGGCGCTGGGCGGAGTTGATCAGGGCGGCGGCGCGGCGCACCTGGTCGGCCATGCCGCGCATGTTCAACCGGTAGCCAGGGAGACGCAGCTTGATCGCGTCGTAATCGTACTCGGTCGACTTGAACTGCACGTCCTTGCAGATGTCAACCAGCACCGGGCCAGGGCGGCCGGAACGGGCGATGTGGAACGCCTCTTTCAGCGCAGGCGCGACTTCGGCTACGTCCTTGATCAGGTAGTTGTGCTTGGTGATGGGGAGGGTGACGCCGGTGACGTCGGTTTCCTGGAACGCGTCGGTGCCGACAAAGGGGGAGGCGACCTGCCCGGTGATGGCGACGAGGGGGATGGAATCCATCATGGCGCCGGCCAGCCCGGTGACGAGGTTGGTTGCGCCGGGGCCAGACGTCGCCATGCAGACGCCGACCCTGCCGGATGCCCGCGCGTAGCCGTCGGCCGCGAACGCTGCGTTCTCCTCGTGCCGCACGAGGACGTGATGGACAGGGTAGTCCAGCAGCGCATCGTAGGCGGGCATGATCGCGCCGCCGGGGTATCCGAAGAGCACGTCGACGCCCTCGCGGATGAGACTTTCCCAGATGATCTGGGCGCCAGTCCGTTGCATTTGTACCTCCGAAATAGTGCTGTCGAAGATGTGGGCGTTAACCACAAAGTCACAAAGGGCACGAAGGTTCACTAAGGCTTGGTGAAGCTTCGCTTCTTTTGGTTCTTCGTGGTGATCGACGTCTCTATCGGGGCGGGCAGCGTTGCCGGGGGGCCAACGGTGGCGGGGAAAATAAAAGGGCCTCCTGGTCGGGAGGCCCTCTACGGCTTTCAGGGTCTACTTTGGCGGTCTGGCCTTAGCAGGTCCTCCCAAGCGGAAGTAGCTCCTCAAGGACGAGGAGCTTGCTAATAAGGACCAGG
>CAZPTI010000133.1:7200-10216 GCA_964588925.1 uncultured Anaerolineales bacterium
GCGGAACTCTAACATAGGTTACGGAGGGTTGTCAAATGCGGAAAAGGCAAGGCGATACTGGCAAATGATGGGCAGGTACAACTTCTGCGAAGCGACGAAGCTAGTGACGGGACTACTTGCGATATTGCCGCTCCGATCGCTCGACCGCACCTGCAGGTGATACTGCGTTCCCCATCGCAGACCCGTTATGATCACTCTATGCTGTTTTGCATAAAGATCATCTTTGGCGCGGCTTGACAATGATCCCGCTTCTTCACCTAACAACAATTCAGACGTTGCATACTCATCACTCTGCCACGTAACCACCGCGCTGCTGGCGTTCATCATTAGCGCTCTGAGACTCTCAAGACGCGGTGCTGTCGGATCGTTGATCAGCGCCGTTGGATAAGCGACTACATAGGTGGATGTTCCGTCGGCCGAAGCGACGAGGGGTCTTGCGGTTACGTCACTAAGCGTCATGCGCAATTGGCCTGGGGGCAGCGCAACGTTCAAATGGCAAATAGTGTCAGCGGACTGCAGGATCGAACGCGGGTCGGCTTTCACGGCTCGAACCTGGATTTCCGGCGCCAGCGATGTTGACCTCGTCCAGATACTGTCCGCCCCGTTTATGATGATGTCTTCTGCAGGCGCCACCGGCCCAGCTTGCGGCACAGCCATCATTGAAAACGCCAGCAGGAGCTTGATAACTGAATAGATCATCAGCGGGTCTCGCGATAAACCAAGGTCAACCCTGCGCTCCCGGTGCCGCAACCCGGAGCGCCGTAATCGAACTTGTGAAGGACGTAAGGCGCCAACTGCGCCTCAGTCAAAGTCCCATAGTTCCAGCCCCAACCGCAACCAGCTTCGACCTTGCTGATGAGCACTCCATCCAGGGAGATGTGGCCCGCTGAGTAACCTTTGCAATCACCAGCAAATGCCTGCGCATAGGAGCGCTCGTAGAATGTGAACGCGCTAGGCAACTGTATCTCGAAGGCGACGTTGAAGCACCCCGATCCATACTTCGCGATGAGCATGAGATGGGTCGCGTTGGGATTACGGAAGTCATAGTATGTGGTGGTGAAGCTTGACGCGCCAACCGGGGTTAGCGCCTTCTTCATCGCCAGTTCCAGCACTGTCGTGTCAATCGACATGCCGTTGTAGTGTCGAAGATCCATGATTTTACTGGATGGGTCGCGTTTTAGGTGGTAAGCCAATAGCCACCCGTCCACATGCGCGTATACATGCGTGTCGTATACGTCGGGATAGTCCGTCAGGCGTACTGAGCCGACAAGATACTCGTTGGTTTCGCGTTCCACGGTCTGAAGTCCGGTTCGCACGAGCTTGAGATCGATCGGGCGGCCGATGTTCGTGTACGCGGCGAGGCCGGCTTCTTCTTCCAGAAAAGAGGCGGAACCGTCAGTCCCGTCACGGTTGGCAGGAAGCGCAAATGGTGGCGGTTAGAGCTGTAGACTTGAGGAAGCCATGACAGGCTGCGAGATTGCGCTCGCACCACTAAGGGCCAGCATCAGGGCGAGCATGAGGGTGATCAGTGATCCGAGCCGAAGGGGGCTGCGGGCAGGACGATAGTGAACACAGCTTCCGTACTTGTCGCGCCATTCATTATAGTAGCCGCACCAGACAGTCGATCCGCTCTTTGCGGTCGCATTGGCGCACATGCAGCAGTATTCGTTAGACATATCCCCTCCGCGCCCTTTGCGCAAGTTCACATCAACGGTTAGAAGAGTGGCGAGACAACCGCGAGCTCCGCAGCTCCGCAGCGGCTCATCAGGAAGGAAAGCAGCACCAGGGCGATGACTACAATCACTGCCCACTTGACGATCTGGTTCGTGTTGGCGCGGTCGATCTGTTTTTGCGCGGTCTGCGTTGTCATCTGCATTGAGTGCGGGTAGAGCCGCTTCTTTTCAGGATTAGCAAGCCGCGCGGCCAAGGTGTAGGTTTCAAGGCCGTCCAGTTCAGGCAGAGGATTCTGATCGAAGGAGACGCCCCAACGCATTAGGTGGTATTCACGCCTGTTCCGGCGCTCGTCAGGCTTCAGCTTATTAAATTCCTGAATCGCGGCCTGCGCAGCCACTTCTCGCAAGGAGTCACCAACCGATTCAACCTCATCAAGAGAGTAATCGTCCGCGCAATGCTCGAGATTATACAGGACGCCGTCCGCGAGCAGCCTCTCGGCGTATTTCGCCTGGCCGATACTAGCGTAAATTGCAGCCGCAAACTCATAGTGATTCAGGCTGCTATGGGGGAAGAGCGGTAGCGCCTTATCTGCCGCAGTGCGCGCCTCGCCCGGCTTGTTGTTTTCCACCAAGGCGTAGGCATAATCTAGCCGAGCTGACGCCGATTGCGGGTCTTCTAGTGTTGCAGTCTCCGCGTCGCTCAACAATCTGGCGCGCGCATCTGCCAGGAGAAGACCGCATTTCACGCACTTTTTCTCTTTGGGGCTATTCTCAGTCTGACACCTCGGACACTCCATCGGGTTCCTCCTTTCTTCAACATGAACATGAGAACTGAGATGGGCCGGATTTCAGTCTCATAATAGCGGCGCTTCCAGCGTTTCGTCCGTCTAAACAGGACAGGAAATGGACAGAAATGCGACTTCTTTTCATTGTGACAACAGGATTGCGCGCGCATATAATGAAGTGATGAAACGTCAGGCCATCACTGCAAAACAGGTTCAAGTCTGGCTCCGAGATCTGATCTACGGCGGATCGGGCGGAGGTGAGGCAGGCCTGCCTACCTTCCTCGGCGAATGGACAGAGAGCCGCGAGCGCGTGATGGTCGTGGTTGAGCGCAAGCTTGAGGACGCGCGGCGAGTCGCGGCGCCTCGTTTTCCCGCTCCCATGCATGGTGGAGCGGCGCACCCACTCGTCGCCCTTGCGCGTGACTTCAGCGCGGCAGTCGCCTCACTCGAGGCGTGGAGCGCGGTTTACCACCGCTACTTTCTTCCAACAGCCTTCTCCGTCAGCGAGCTGGCAAACGCCGCGCACGTCGATGTGCGGCAGTTTGATCGCCGCCTCAG
>CAZPTI010000133.1:10226-10476 GCA_964588925.1 uncultured Anaerolineales bacterium
TCGCGTCGTTTCTGCGTGCCCTGTCTCGATCAGGTTCGCCTGTTCGGGATCGCTCCTTTACTGGAGGATCTGGCCGGCTTGCTGCTTGATCCGGTCGGGCCTGCTATCGTCGCACTGCACGGCATGGGGGGTATCGGCAAGACTACTCTGGCCGGCGCATTTGCGTGCGAGTGCGGGCGAACCGCGTTTGCGGGTGTCGCATGGATCAGCGCGCAGCGGCAGCAGCTCTTGTTGACCGGAGAGTGGCGCG
>CAZPTI010000133.1:10486-13406 GCA_964588925.1 uncultured Anaerolineales bacterium
GAAGACCAGCCATTGATTTACGATGAGTTGCTCTCAGGTCTTGCGTTGCAGTTAGGCCGCCCGGACCTAGTCGCCATGACGCTTGCGGCGCGCGAGGATGCGTTGAAGCGCGTTCTGAAAGCGCGGTCTCACCTGGTCGTGATCGATAATGTGGAGGGCGCATCCAGTGCGCACGACCTTGCCGAGCGTCTGCCTTCGCTTGCCAATCCATCCCGTTTTCTTTTGACCGGCCGCCGCTCGCTACACGGCTATCCTTTTATCCAATCGCTGGAAGTGCCTCCGCTCTCCCGCGCCGACAGTTGCGCGCTTCTACGGTCCGAGTTGCAGCGCCACACGCGACGTAGCGGGTCAGTCGACGATCAGACTTTGGAGGAGGTCTTCCGTCTCGTTGGGGGTCTGCCGCTGGCGCTCAAGTTGCTAGCCGGGCAACTTGCGCAGTTGCCGCTCGGCCACGTCCTGCGAAATCTTGAGCGCGCCGGCGGTCAGGCCGCGCGACATCTCTACGACTATGTGTACCGTGAGTCGTGGAATGCGTTGGATGATGCCGCTCGGCGGTTGCTGGTCAGCATGCTGCTGATTGCGCCGACAGGTGCTGATTGTGAGTATCTGGCGCAGATAAGCGGTCTGACCGATGACGCGCTGGATGACGCGTTGACGGAGCTTGCCGATCTTGCGCTGGCGCAGGTTTCGGGGCCGGTTGAGACTCCCTTGTACAGCCTGCACCCGTTTACGGCCACGTTCCTGCGCGCGCAAGTCGTCCGCAAGCTGACCTAAAAACGCATGAACACTTCTGTCAATCCCTCAGCCACCGATGTCCTCGGAATTACTAACTGGGCAGACTACTACCACGTACGCCTAATGGATCGAATGCGCGAGTTAGCCGTCCTTGCTCGGCAGCCGTCCATCCTTGCGACGCGTATTGAGCAAATCCTCGCACTTATGCAGGCAGCCGCGGCCTTTTCTGACCTTGACGCGCTACGTCTTGAGGTTGCCCGGTTGCTCGGAGGCTGGCCGGTCCGATGGGGTCATCGCGAAACATGGGGCAAAATTCTTGCCTCCTGCCTTGTCGCGCCAGGCTCCGCCGATGGTGCCGCGCGCGCTGCTGTCCAACTTGAGCTTGCTTTGCTGCGGCGGGATCAAGGCGATCTTGAAAGCGCGATGCGTTTGGCGGGGGAGTTGATCAATGATCGCTGCGCTCAGACGACGCCTGCCGTCTATGCGCTTGCTGCCAGTTCGGTCGCGGCGATCAGGTTGCGGCAAGGAGACACCGCGAACGCGTCCGCAATACTGGATCAATGCGAAGCCGATGTCCGCGCAAACGGAAATGTTAGCCGTGCCGTCATGCAACTCTGCGTGGCCCGTGCGCTCCTGGCGCGGCGACGCAACTTTTTAGGCGAGGCGATCCAGTGGAGCGAACGCGCGCTTGCTGCGCTTTCACCTGAAGATCCTAACGACCGCTATGAACTGGCAGGCGTACTCAATCTGCGCGGAGTTATGAGATGGGTGAGGTGCCAGTACAGCGACGCACAGGGGGATTTCGCTGCCGCCCTGGCCTTGTACCGACGTCTCCCCGATCCCTATCTGCGCGCGCTCGTTCAAAGCAATCTCGGGTTAGTTCTATGGAGCACGGGTAAGTTCTACCTGGCCGAGCGCGCGTTTCTCCAAATGATTGAGTTGGGGCATTGCGAGAACCTGGCGTGGCAAATGGCTGTGAGCGTCCGGAACTTGAGTCTGGTTTACCTTGCGCGCGGCCAGTTGGATGAGGCGCTGCAGTACAGCGAGAAACATTTTGATCTGGCTGAACGAAACGGCGACCAAAGCGAGATTGTGCGTGCAATCGGCATACGCGGGACGATTCTTTTCCACCAGGGGCGTCATGAAAAGGCGTTGCCCAACCTCGACTTTGAGCGTCTTGATTGCGAGGCAGCCGGGAGTGCCGAACGGATTGTCTGCAACTATGTGAGCTACGCGCGATGTCTTGCCGATTGTGGCGAACCAGCGCGGGGCCGTTCGATTTCAGAAAACGCGCTCGAGATTGCGCGTGAGGCCGATCTTGTTTCGCTGCTCATTATTGCGATGCGCGTGCAGGCAGAGCTAGGAGATCCAGCCGACCGCGAAGCATTGTTGCGCGAGGCATTGGTCCTTGCGCATGGCTGCGGCCGCAAGCTAGACGAGGCAGCCTGCTGGTTGTCGTTCGCTGCGTTCGGTGAAGGGCGGCAGAGACGGTTGCGCTGGCGACGCGGGGCGCGCCTCCTACGACAAATGGGCGCCACTGCCTGGCTCGAGTCAGCCTCTCCGGATTCGCCGCCCATGATCGTCTGCATGGCTTGATGCAGACTTCTGACCTTGTTCTTCGACTATCCATACACCTCGGGATTGACGCAGTTAGGCAGGCGCCCCCCACGAACCCCAGCCAGCAGGTTTTCCGCGGCCATCAGCGACATTTTCTGCCTCGTCGCAACGCTGGCGCTGGCGATGTGCGGGACAATGAGGATGTTGTCGAGCGTCAGGAGCGGGCTGTCCATGGGGAGTGGCTCGGGATCAGTGACGTCGAGCGCGGCGGCGAAGATGCGGCGCTCGGAGAGCGCTTCGTAGAGCGCGGCGGGGTCGACGACCGGGCCGCGCGCGGTGTTGATCAGGATAGCGGACGGCTTCATCAAGGCGAGGCGCTCGCGGTTCATCAGGCCGCGCGTTTCGGGCGTGAGCGGCACGTGCAGCGAGACGAAATCGCTTTCGCGCAGCAGCGTGTCCAGGTCGACCGGCGAGGCGTCGATAGCCGGGTCGCAGCAGGGCGCGGTGGGGTCGTAGTAGATAACGCGCATGTCGAACCCCTGCGCGCGCTTCGCCACTGCCTGCCCGATGCGGCCAAAGCCGATCAGCCCGAGCGTCGCGCCGTGGACGTCCGGCCCCAGCAGCAGGG
>CAZPTI010000134.1:0-4506 GCA_964588925.1 uncultured Anaerolineales bacterium
GGCGACTTTGGGGCGCCGTTGCGACCGCAAACGACCCTTATTGCAGGGCGCACATAGATGCGGTGGAGTGCCAGCGCGCGCCAACTTCGCGAAGGAAATTCAGAGATGCTTCCGGGGTGACAGGCTCCATCGCCGTTCCATCTCCCATCGCCGCAGCAATTTCTGCGCGACGTTGTCGTAAGTGCCTGTCCAATTCGCAACGACGTTGGTTGCGCAACGATGTACTCGGCCAAGCGCGTCGATCTGACTAGCGAGCGTAGCATTCGAAGGGATGCCAAGCTCATCTGAGAAAAGATCGGGAAGGGGTTTAAGTTCGCCTTGCGCAGCCTGTCGCAGGTCGTCGGCGTACTTTTGCTGAAGCAGGACCGCGGCGGTGTAGAGGAGGCGCAGGCTCGACCGCTCGTCTTCGGAGAGCTGCCGGAGCGCGTCCGGGATCACCCTGGCGTATTCTGGATGCGCAAGCAACACGGAGATGACCGAGTGCCGCACGCGCGCACCTGGCTGGCGAACCAAGTCGGCAAGAAGTTGGGCAGGCGGGCGCGCCTGCACTGCCCGACGGTCACTCTGTCGAGACAGATAATTGATGCCGAGCAGTTCAAGCTCGGCTACCAATGCTTCTTCTTCGGCGCTTTCCTCTAGCACAGGGCTATTTTACCACAAAGTACTGGCATTTTCGGGAACACCAGCACCTTAATGACGTGGCCGCCGCTCAAACACCAGCACATCCGCCTGCCCCTCGTTCCACACCTGAAACCCCAGGCCGGTCAGTGCAGCGAGCGACGGCAGCGCGACGCCATCCTCGCATGGGATCATGGCTTCGAGATACTGCTCGTTGCGCGCGAAGGTCAGCGCATGGCGGACTAACTCCACCATCGCATCCAGCGCGCCTTCAAGGAAGTCAATGCTCATCACCGTCGGGCCGTGGGGCGTGCGGTCGCCGAGGCAGAGCAGCGCGGCGAGTTGGCCGGACGCGGCGCGGATGCCCAGCAGATGATCCATGCGCGCGAGGGTTATGTCGGGGTTGCGGGCGAACGGGTAGAAGCGCCAGCTATGCGGCAGGTAGCCCGCGCCGGCGGAGAGGTTGCGCGAGGCCGCAATGAAGCGGCTGGCTTCCTCGCGCGTCACCTCGACCGCGCGCCCGGAGGCGGCTGCGTGCGGCAACACGTCTTCCGGCTTCCCCTCGCAGTAGACAAATCCGACGACCGGCTTGAAGCCGAACGCCGCGCTTACCTTCTGGCTGGCGTAGTTGTCCAGATACGTGGAGAGCGCGGCGAGGTCTGCGCCGGACTGGTCGGCCATCTCGACCATGCGAGCGGTGAGCGCCTTTGCAAGCCCTTTGCCCTGCTCCGCCGGATCGACCCGCAGCCCCTCCAGCCACGCAAAGCCGGGGAACTCGGCGACATAGCGCGCCAGTCCGACCACGCGGTCATCGAGCGACGCGACGATCAATTGCGCGGGGCCGGGCCGGAGCCAGTCATCGATGACGTCGGGGAGGTAGTCGTTGCCGTCCCACACCTGCGCGGCAATGGCGAGGATCGCGGCTCGATCAGAGACGGCCGCGGAGCGAAGTTGCAGATTATCCAAGTCAAACCGTCCGGTCATGTGCTGCCGGACATTGTACGCGCGCGGCCTCTGATTCCCAAAGGCCGCGCGCACGTTGCCAACTTGCGGTACAGAGTTACTGCGGGGCGACGCGGCCCCGAACGCGCGCAAGGCTCTCCGGCGAGCCGTCGTGTTGGGTGCCAAACCACCAGTCGAGCGGCATTGCTTCGACTCCGAAGTTCACGGTGAACATGCGATGATGCAAGTAGTGGAAATAGTTGTCCGCCGCGATGCTCTTGCCGTCGCTGACCACGTACCGATGGAAGCCGGTGTGCCCGACCGCGGGGCTGATGCCCGCGTGCAGCAGGTTGAAGATCGCATGATACGGGCTGGACGGGATGATCCAGTGGATCACCACGCCGGAGAAGTAGACGATGTGCTCCAGCGGGTGCATCGACAGCCCTGACCAGGGGCCGATGTTAATGTTGCGGTGGTGGAGCGAGTGGACCGGCTTGTAGAGCGGCTTCCAGTGGATCAGGCGGTGGACCCAGTAGAAGTGGAAGTAACGGAAGTAGATCACGAAGAGGGTCATGAGCACGGCCCAGACCGGGTGCTGGCGCATGTCGAAGGACGGGATGATGTTGTTGGAATACATCCAGAGGGTGACGGTTTCGTAAGCCGTCCAGATGCCGCAACCGCTGACGACGCTCCAGAAAACGTTGTCGCGCGTCTGGTTGCCGAACGTGAACTTCTTATCCTTTGCCGCCAGCCACTTATCGGAGTACTTGAAGTTGATACCCTGGCCGCGTTGGATATACAGGCGCAGGTGCAGCGCGCCCGCGACGAGGACCAGCAACGCCACATTGCGAAGGTAGATCAGCGCAATCCAGTCGAAGCGGAAGCGCGCGGTGGTTTCCGCGCTCGGCGTCAGCCACATCCAGACGACGAACGCCATCGCCGCGTAGATGAAGTTGTAGGGCCAGATGACGTTCCAGAGGTGTTTCAGGATAACAAGCGGTTTCCACGGGCCGTTGGTGATGGGGCTGGGGACGGGCAGCGGAGTGGGCCGCCACTCCCCTTTGGCGTCGCGAATCTGGGCTTCGGCTTGCATGATCGGTTTTCCCCCTCTGCGGATGGAGTGCTGTTGTGATGACAGGGTGAAAATGGACTGACAGGACGAGGAAAATGCGGGAGCGGCGATGAGCGCCCCGCTTGGTTTTGCGCATTATATCACTGTTGCATGGAAAAACGCGCAATCGTTTTTATTGCGGGTGAGCGGCTGCCGGGTATTCCGCCAACGCCGCTCACCCGGTTTGGTCATAGCTATGGTACAATTCGGTTGCGTCCTGCTGTCGTAGGGCGCAGTCGGATGAAGCAGGTGCGCGCATGGCACTAGAATTCAGCGTTGTGATTGAAAAGGACGAAGACGGTTACTTCGTCGCTTCCGTGCCGGCCTTGCGCGGCTGCCACACTCAGGCAAAGTCGCTGGATGTGTTGATGAGGCTCATCAAAGAGGCCATCGAACTTTGCCTTGAAGTTGAACAGCCCGTCTCCAACGAGTTCATCGGCGTTCAGCGCGTCTCGGTGTCCGCTTGAGCACCTTCCCTTCCCGTCAGGAACTCCAGGGCAAGCTCTAGCCCACGCCCTTCATCGCTATGACCACGCCCGCCGACGCCCAACTCCCCACCCTCATCCGCACCGCGCGGGACCTCCTGCGCGACGCGATGCGGCCCGGCATTGACCTGGATGCGTTCCTTGCCGAAGTGTTGCGGCGGACGCGTGACCTTACGCCGTTCGACGTGGGCTGGCTGCTGCTGCGCGAGGGGGACCGCGTCCGCATCCGCGCGGCGGACGAGGCGCACAAGGGCGACGTCGGCATGACCTTCCCCATCGCGGATTGCGTCAGCGGGCAGAGCATGCTGCGCCGCGAGCCTATCTTTATCCCCGACCTGGCCGAGATGCCCGCGGACCTGCGCCGCGTCTACAAACCCTCCCGCAGCACCGCGCAACTCATGCGGAGCGAGCTGGTCGTGCCGCTGCTGATCGGCGAGGGCGAGTCCGCGCGGGCCATCGGCGCGCTCAACATCGAAAGCCCGGAGCGCGGCGCGTTCGCCGCGGAGCAGATTGAGTTGCTGAGGCTGCTGGCCGACCACGCCGCGCTCGCCATCGAGCTGGCGCGTTCCCGCGAGGAAGCCGCTGCGCTGAGCGCGATCAGCCTGCAACTGGCGCGCGAGACGGAGCTAGGCGACATCGTGCGCACCGTGCTTGAGCGCGCGCTTGGCCTGGTCGGCGGGCGGTTCGGGCAGATTCTTCTCACCGACGGCGGCGATTTGGTCGTCCACTACACGACGAACATCCCGCCGCGCGAGTTGGGGCTGCGCTTCAGCGTGCGCGAGTCCGTCAGCGGCCTCGCGCTACAGGCGCGCAAGCCGGTCATCGTGCCCGATGTGGAGAAGTCCGACTACTGGATCGTGACGATGCAGCGCAACGCCGCGCCCCGCATCACCGAGATGGTCGCGGACAAGCCGCGCTATCAGCGCGTGCTGGAGCGCGAGAAGGAGCGCATCCGGGCGGAGTTTGCCGCGCCGCTGCTGGCGCCTGACGGCGCGCCGGTCGGCGTGCTGAACGTGGAAACCCCGCGCGAGGAAGGGTTCAGCGACGCGCAGCGGGATAGGCTGACGAGTCTCGCGCAGCTGCGCGGCGGCTACTTTTGCGAGGCGCTCGAACACGGCGACAGCGCGGCGCTCCGCACCCTGCTCGACGAGGCGCTCGCCATTGGCGGGACGACCTTCGGGCAACTGCTGGAGATCGACGGGGATCACCTGATTATCGTCGCGACCACCGGCGGCGAACCCATCGGCACGCGCGTCAGCCTGAGCGACTCGGTCAGCGGCGAGGCCGCGGCGCGCCGCCAGCCGCATTACGTGCCCGACGTGGACGCGGACAGCCGCTATCACCGCTATC
>CAZPTI010000134.1:4516-13338 GCA_964588925.1 uncultured Anaerolineales bacterium
GGCGCCCGCCGCGCTTCGCGAAGGTCTACGCCGACCTCGGGGAGGAGATGAAGAGCGAGCTGGCCGTACCCCTGATCAGCGGCGAGACCGTGCTCGGCGTGCTCAATTTGGAGAGCCCCGCGCCCGGCTTCTTCACCGCCGAGCACGCGCAGACCCTCCTGGCGCTGGCCGGGCAGGCCGCGGTCGCGGTGGAGCGCGCGCGGCGCTTCGAGGTGGAGCGACTCGCGGCCATCGGCGGGCTGGCTGGCGACATCGTGCACCGGCTCAACAACCCGGTGGGCGCGTTGAGCGGCTGGGTCGAGATGCTCAAGCGCAAAGAGTTTTATCCCGAACTGATCGCCCGTTATCCTTATGTCGAGCAGTTCATCGGGCGGCTGGAGCGCGACCTGGCGCGGTCGAAGTCGATCATCCAGGAGTTGCGCGCTGAACTCAAACGCCGCGCGCCGCAGCCCGTCAGCCTGCAAGGCGCGGTCGCGGAGGCCGTTGCCCGCGCGGGCCTGACGGAGCGCGGCGCGGTGCGCGTGAACGCCCTGCTCCCCGGCGAACCGATCCACGTCCTTGCAGGGCCGAGCCTGCCGGGCATCATCTGGAATTTGCTTGACAACGCCGCGAAGGCCATGCCCGATGGGGGAACCATTACGGTACGCGCGACGCGCGGGCCGGCGCTGGATCGCGCGTCGCTGGAAGTGGAGGACGTGGGGATCGGCATCGAACCGTGGCGCCTTGCGTCCATCTTCGAGCCGGCCGCGTCCACGACGGCGAACAGCTACGCGCCGACGCATGGCCTCGGCCTCTGGTGGACGAAGGGGCAGGTCGAAAGCTTCGGCGGAACCATCGAAGTGAGCAGCGAACCCGGCAGGGGGACGCGCTTCAAACTGATATTTCGGACGACTGGCGCGTAAACCTGACGGGTGCGTCACTTCGTGACGGTCAAGACCCGTCAGGTTTGGATTAGCATAACAGGAGCATCCATTGATCACCCAAAACCGCATACTCGTCATCGACGACGACCCGTCCTGGCAGGAGCTGCTGGCCGAGAGCATCGAAGCCGCGGCGCCCGCGGGGACGCGCGTGCGCATCGCCTCCTCGCTGGACGAGGGCAAGGCGCTGCTCGACCGGCAGCACTTTCACCTGGTCTTTGTCGACCTGCGCCTCAAGGAAGATGAGCGCGAACTGACCGGCAAGGTGCTCGCGAAGAAGATCGCGGAGCTGGACGAGGGGACGTGCTGCGTGATCGTCTCCGGGCACGCGGACGTGTCCACCGCGATTCAGGCGCTGCGCGATTGGAACGTGCTCGACCTGGTCTTGAAGGACGAATGGGACCCCGGCAAGGTGGCCGCGCTGGTCGAAACCGGCCTCGCGCAGGCCCGGCTCAGCTACCGCAGCAAGTATGAATCCAGCCTCGACCTGCTGCGCGGCGGGGAGGATTACTACGGCTGGGCCGCGCGCGTTCTCGACCTGTTTGCGCCCGCCAACGAGATCGACCGGCCCGACCGCCGCCTTGCCGACTTCCTGAACCGCCTGCTCGACGGCCTGCAACCGCTGCTGCCGCTCAAGGAGGGCGCGGGGCTGTGCCTTGAGCCTGCGCTGCGCATCGCGACCGCGCAGTTCTGGAGCAAGGCGCTCGGCGCGCCGGTCACGTTGACATTGAGCCGGACACGCGGTTTTGACGCGGAGACGGCCGCGAATCTCGGCTTCAACCGCGCCGAACGCGTCCTTGAAGAACCTGCCCTCGGCCTGACCGCGGCGATCAGCGCGCCGGCCGCACCCGATTTCACCGCCTTCACGTCGCGCGGCTAACGGAGGCTCCCCCATGACACCCTCATCCAACAACAGCCGCATCTTAATCACCGGCGCATGCGGGCAAATCGGCACCGAGCTAACGGTCGCCCTGCGCGCGAAGTTCGGCAGCGAGAACGTCGTCGCGACCGACGTGGCGCCCATGCCGCGCACCCTGGCTGAGTGCGGCCCCTCGGAGCGGCTCGACGTGACCGATCGCGACGCGCTCCTCGCGCTGGTCCGCAGGCACCGCATCGACACGATCTACCACATGGCTGCGATCCTCTCTGCAACGGGGGAGGAGAAGCCGCGGCTCGCCTGGGCCGTGAACATCGGCGGGTTATACAACGTGCTCGAAGTGGCGGTCGAGGTGGGTGTGGAGCGCATCTACCACCCCTCGTCGATCGCCGCGTTCGGGCCGGAGACGCCGAAGGAGCTGACGCCGCAGGAGACGGTGCTGCGCCCGACCACCATGTACGGCGTGACAAAGGTGACGGGCGAGATGCTCGGCGCGTACTATCACCGGCGCTTCGGGCTCGACGTGCGCGGCATCCGCTACCCCGGCGTGATCTCAAGCGAGACGCCGCCCGGCGGCGGCACGACGGACTACGCGGTGGCGGTCTTCTACGAGGCGATCAGGAAGGGGCGGTATACGTGTTTCGTGCGCGAGGACACAGTGCTCCCGATGATCTACATGCCCGACACGATCCGCGCGACGCTGATGCTGATGGATGCGGACGCGACGAAGCTCAAGCATGCGTGCGAATACAACCTTGCGTCGCTGACCTTCTCTGCCGGGGAACTGGCGGCGGAGATTAAGAAGCGGCTGCCGCACTTCGAGGTGGAGTACAAGCCCGATTTCCGCCAGCAGATTGCGGACTCGTGGCCGAAGACGATTGACGACTCGGCCGCGCGCGAGGAATGGGGCTGGCAGCCGGAGTATGACCTGGGCGCGATGGTGGATGATATGCTGGAGAAGCTGAGCGCGCGGTTGAAGCAGGAGTAACGCGCCGGTTCGTAGTGGGCGCTTTAGTGCCCGGCGCTAAAGCGACCACTACGAACCAACTTACGGCGTCAGCACGACCTTCCCGAACTGCTCGCCCTTCTCCAGATACTCGTGCGCGGCGCGGCCTTCGCTTAGCGGCATCACCTTGTCCACAACCGGCGCGAGTTTGCGCTGCCAGATGAGCGACATGACGTCGCGGAAGTCCTGATGGCTGCCCATCGTGCTGCCGAGGATGCTGATCTGCTTGCGGAAGACGAGGCGCAGGTCCATCTCCACCACCGGCCCGCCCGTACCGCCCACGTTTACCAGCCGACCGCCGCGCGCTAAGGCCCGGATGCTCTGCGTCCACGTCGGCGCACCCACGTTGTCGACCACCACGTCGACCCCGCGCTTGCCGGTCGCCACGAACACGGCCTTCGACCAGTCCTCCGCCTTGTAGTTGATCACGTGGTCCGCGCCGAGCGCCTTTGCGCGCGCCATCTTTTCCTCGCTCGACGTGATTGCGTAGACCGTCGCGCCCAGCAGCTTGCAAATCTGGATCGCCGCGCTGTTGACCCCACCGCCCGCGCCGACAATCGCGACCGTCTCCCCCGCCTTGAGCTGCGCGCGCGTGTTCAGCATGCGCCAGGCGGTGAGGTAGACGAGCAGCGGCGCGGCGGCCTCCGGGAAGTCGAAATCGTCGGGCATGGGGAGCAGGTTGACCGCGGGCACGACGACGTACTCCGCGCATCCGCCCCACACGTCCTCGCCGAGGATGTGGTACGACGGGCTCAGGCTCTCCTCCCCGCGCCGCGTCCACTCGTCCTCGCCGGTCACGACGCCCGGATCGATCACGACGCGCGTGCCGGTGGCAGGGCCGGTCGCGCGGTCCCCGTAATCCACCACGACGCCGGCTACGTCCGCGCCGCCCACGTGGGGCTTGGGCAGCTTCTCGAACGCGGGTCCGCCGCGGCGCACCCACAGGTCGACGTGGTTGAGCGCGACGGCTTTGACCTGGACGAGCGCCTGGCCTGGAGCGGGCGTGGGGTCGTGGAGGTCGTCGTAGCGGAGGACTTCGGGGCCGCCGTGCTCGGTGAAGTAAAGGGCCTTCATGCGGGACTCCTCATGGCTTAAATGATTATGCTAAATGCGGGAAGTTTACCACAAGTTGGAAGTTGGGCGCACCGACTCGCTGGACGCGGGACGGGTGGTACGGGGCCATCTCGAATAAGCGAATAGAGGTCGAATAAGCGAATCGCGCCAGCAAGTTCTGTGGACACCCACAGCGTCACGGCGCGATTCGCTTATTCGACCTCTATTCGCTTATTCGAGATGGCCGCGCATCACCTGAAGAGTGAAACCATGCGCTGTCTCTTACGCCGCCGCGCTTGCGGTCTCCCGCTCCCTGCTCCGGCTGATCCACCACCCCATCAGCGTCAGCACTGCGCCCAGCGCCAGAAACGCCGCATCATACAGCGCCTGGTTCGGCCCCGGGCGCACATGGTGGATGCCGAGGATGTAGTGGTTGAGCAGCCCTTCGACCAGATTGAAGATGCCCCACCCCATAATCATCGCGCCGGCGAGCACGCGGCCGGACGGACGGTGCTGGCGGCCCACTGTGGCGCGGTAGAGCATCGCAAGGCCGACCAGCGAAATGACCCATGTCAACGCGTGAAACAGGCCGTCGGCAAGTGTGTTGATTTGCAGGTTGCGCACGCTGTCAGGCGGGTAGCCCGCCTCCGTCAGCATATGGTGCCACTGGAGGATCTGGTGCAGCACGATGCCGTCGACAAAGCCGCCGAAGCCGAGACCGAGCACTATCCCTGCCCGGCGCACCCCGCTAACATTCGTCTCGTGTGACCGCGCGTCCGCCATCTCAGTCCGTCGCCCCCATCATCAGCGGCTGCTGATAGCCGTACTGCCGCTCGCGGAGCATGGCTGCCTGCGGGACAATGCCGTTCTTGGTCAATGCGTCGCGCATCTTGGCGCGCGCCCGGCTGAGGCGGGACTTGACCGTGCCCAGGTTCGAGCCAGTGACGGATGCTGCCTCGTGGTAGGCCAACCCTTCGAGGTCGCACAGGATGAGCACCTGCTGCTGCTCCTTCGGCAGCTTGCGGATTTCGCTCATCAGCGCGCGCATCAACTCGCTCGACTCCGCCTTCTCGTGCGGGCTCGGCTTGGCGTCGATCAGGCGATAATCGTGCTCGGGCAGGATTTCGTCGCCGTCGAGCAGCTTGGCCCGGCGCCGGCGGTCCCCACGCATGCGGTCGTAGCAGGTGTTGATGACCACGCGGAACAGCCACGCCTTGAACGAGCCGCCGCGGAACTGGTGGATGCGGTTGTAGACCTTGATGAAGCTGTCCTGCATCGCGTCGGCTGCGCTGTCCGCGTCGCCGAGGATGCGATAGGCGATGCCGTAAGCCTGCTGCTGGTAGGCCGAGATCAGCGTGTTGAAGGCGGAAAGCTCGCCACTCTGCGCCGCTTCCACGAGCGCGTTTTCATCTGCCTGCGTCATCTCACTTACTCCCTCATCTCAATACGAACTATTGATAGAATGATGCCTTCCCTGCGCCAGATAATCCGCGCAGGGGTGTTTCGCCCTAAACGAAACGTTACCGAATCAAGCCCCGCCGGCGGAGCTCATACTCTCGGGTGTAATTGGCGCGCACGCGAATTGGCTGCGCCTTAGCCTTCCGATCCTTCGGTTTCCCGGTGAAAGCGACAAACGTGAGCGCGAACGCCCCCGTTAGCAGCATTGCCACTAGTTCCATCAACACACACCTCACAACTCAGTCATCGTCGTCTAGTCTCGATACGGGTCACATCCGGCTCATCAAACAGTGACGCCACCAGCCTAACCGATTTAGGCTCGTGGCGTCTTTAGCGTAGGTTCAAGGGGAACTTAAGGGGCGCTTAAGGCGTTTGATACGGCTAAGGAGATGGGGCGCGGGCCTGATGCCTCAAGGCGCGTTGCGCCAGCAGCGCGCGGACGCGCTCATAGCGCGCGCGAGTGAGCGGATAGGAGCGCGCCACCACCAGCGCGACGATCAGCAACGCCGCGCCCACCGGGCCGGTTAGGATGCGAATCGCGGCAAGGGCGGACGGTGGCTGGCTGAACTGCGTGACGCCCGGAGGCGGGGCCTGGTAGCCGAACCAGCCGAGCGCCTGCAACGCGATAAAGATCGCCAGCGCGCCGGTCAGCTTGCGGACGAAGTTCTTCGCGCCATAGTACGACCCCTCGCGACGGCGGCGCGTGCGCAGTTCGTCCCACTCCACCACGTCCGGAAAGATCGCGTCGGGGAGCACCTGCGCCATTGAGACGCCGATGCCCGCGAGCGCAGCCAGCAGCAGCACCGCGTGCATCTGCCCCGGCCGCAGCAGCACAATCGCAATCTGCACCGCAGCCCAGAACGCCGCGCCGACCATAAACGCGCCCTGCTTGCCGAGCCGCCGCGCGAGGAAAGCCCAGAACGGCAGGAACAGGATCGCCACGATGAAGAGCAGGCCGAGCACCGCGGTCTCCAGCCCGACCGACATGCCGAACAGGTTCGCCTGGGCGAGCAAGTCGCCCTGCGCCAGCCAGTAGGTCAGGAAGAAGGGCAGCATCAGCGCGACCAGGTCGAGGCTGACCCACGTGAGCATGTTGAGCGCGGTGGCAAAGCGGAACGGCACGTTGCCCCAGAGGGTGCGGGCCACTTCGCGCGGGGTCTCGTGGCGCTCGCCCTCGACCAATGGCGGCGCAGGTGACTCGCGCAGGAAGACGAACATGAGCAGGAACGGCAAGGCGGCCAGCCCGCCGAAGAGCGCCGCCACGACGAAGTAGCCCTGCTGCTGCGTGCCGCCGCCCGCCACGACCGCATCGAGGATCGCGGGCGCGCCGGCCGCGGTGATTAGCGACGCCAGCAGGTTGAACAACATGCGGTAGCCGGTCAGCGACGTGCGCTCGTCGTAGTCGGGCGTCAGCTCGGGCGTGAGGGAGAGGAACGGCACGACGACGAGCGTTTGCAGCGTGTCGGCCAGCATGTAGGCGAGCATCACCGTGAGCATGAGCGCGAGCTGGCTGTTCCACGGCGGCGCCCACCACAGGAAGAGGAAGCCGAGCGCAAACGGGATCGCGAAGATGAGGAAGAAGGGGCGGCGGCGGCCCCAGCGGGTGCGCACGCGGTCGCTGAACGTGCCGACGACCGGGTCGTTGATGGCGTCCCACAGGATGCCGGCGAACGCGGCGAAGGAGGCCAGCCGCGGGTCCAGCCCAACGACGTCGGTGAGGAAGATGGCGTAGAAGATCTGGCGCAGCGTGTTGTAGCTCGCCATGCCCCAATCGCCCGAGCCGTAGATGAGCTTGGTGAAGAGCGGCAGCCGGACGCGGCGCGGCGCGTCAGTGGGAGTTGCGACGATCTGC
This sequence comes from uncultured Anaerolineales bacterium, assembly GCA_964588925.1. Classification (GTDB taxonomy): domain Bacteria; phylum Chloroflexota; class Anaerolineae; order CG2-30-64-16; family CG2-30-64-16; genus JALOOB01. The sequence goes on from CAZPTI010000134.1 coordinate 11,683, forward strand.
CTCATCTGTTCCTCCTCGTTGCCCGAAAGACCCGACGGGTTCTCGAAAACCCGTCGGGTCTATGTCCCCGATGGTCGCGTCAGTCCATCTAGCGTATCCAGCACGATCTGATCCACGTCCCCACGGTTCGGCAGGGCGGCCATCATGCCGTACATCGGCGCGGAGCGACCGCTGAGGCTGCTGCCCGCGCTGCTCCCTGCAACCTTTGTCAACCGACTCACCCACTTTGCGGGCAGCAGCCGCGTCATCAGGCGCACGAGACCGAGCGTGAAGCGGTTGAGCAGCTTGCGCAGGCTGGGACGCCGCGCAACGGCTGCCGACGCGCGGAGGTCCGCGAGGAAGCGGTCGACGATGCCCGCATGGCCGTAGGTCACGGTCAGGTGGAGGGAAGGCGGGAATTGCTGGCGGTCGAGATGCCAGCCGCGCGCCTGCATCTCGTCGCCCACCTCGTACACGTCCACCCCCTCCCCGCCGATTGCCATGACGCACATGTCAGGCGCGCCGAGCACGCGCAGACCGGGGATCGCGTCGATGCCTTCGCGCATCTGCGCGGCGGTGCGCATCATCGTGTCCACGATGCGGCAATAGCCCTCTTCGCCGAGATAGTTCATCACCGCCCACGCAGCCGCAATCGCGCCGCCCGGCCGCGTGCCAGCCAGCGCGGGGGAGGCGTAGATGCCGCCCGGCCAGCTTGTTGTGACGAAGAACTGAAACTTACGCAACTCCGCGCCGCGGTAGAGCACGAGGGACGCGCCCTTTGCCGCATAGCCGTACTTATGCAGGTCGGCGGACATGGAGGTGACACCGGGGACGCGGAAGTCGAACGGCGGCACAGGGTAGCCGAGCTTCTCGGCAAAGGGCAGGACGAACCCGCCGACGCACGCGTCAACGTGGCACAGAATGCCGCGCGAGGTTGCAATCTCGGCCAGCGCGAGGATGGGATCGACGACGCCGTGCGGGTAGGACGGCGCGGAGGCGACGATGAGCACGGTGTTGTCGTTCACGGCCGCGGAAACGGCGGCCGGGTCTGCGCGGAAGCCGCTGTTGAGCGCAGTGCGGACCGCGCGCAGGCCGAAGTAGTGCGCGGCCTTGTCAAACGCGGGGTGCGCGGTCTCGGGCAGGATGATCTCCGGCGACTTCGCCTGCGGCCGGTGGACGCGTGCCCAATCGCGCGCGGTCTTGACCGCGGCAAGGATGCTATCAGTGCCGCCCGCGGTCATGTTGCCCACGATCGACTCGTCGCCGCCCAGGAGACGCGCCGTCATTGACACGACCTCCGTCTCGAACTTGCGCAGGCTGGGGAATGCGGTGGGATTGAGGCCGTTTTCGGAGAAGAAGAGGGTGTACGCCTCTTTGAGCAGGTCGAGGATGTCTTCGCCCGCGTAATAGACCATGCTGAACGCGCGGCCGTCGCGCCACTGCGTGTCTTCGCGGCGCGCGGCCTGCATGGCCGCGATGACGTCCGCGCGGGCGCGGCCCTGGCGGGGCAGCGCGGCGGCTTCGGGTGCGACATGCTGGCTCATGGTGCCCCCTGATCGGGTGGTGTGGATAGGGGAAATGTAACGTTAGTCGCGATTCCTGGCAAGCGCCTGTCGCGCGAGGGGTGCGGTTCACGATTTCGCACGCGCAACTTCGGAAATCCCCTTGACACCCCAT
>CAZPTI010000135.1:0-763 GCA_964588925.1 uncultured Anaerolineales bacterium
CGCGGGTTGGGAGGGGGCGCTGGAGCGGCATCTGGATGGCCCACCATTCCTGCGTCTTGGGGTGCGCGGCCATCTTCGCCATGTCGGCCGCGAAGTCCTCGCCGACGTACTCAAAGTAGGCGAAGAGCAGGCCGTCCTTGTGGTAGATCGAGTAGTTGCGGATGTTGCACTGCGTAATCATGTCGGCCACTTCCGGCCAGACTGCTGCGTGCCACTGCTTGTACTCCGCCAGGTTCTCCGGCGGCATACCGATAACCTGTCCGATGCGCATGGGGGAGCCTCCTTGCTGGTTTAGCGGTACCACCCGCATTCTTTGATCGTCTCGTACATCACGATCACGTTCTCCACCGGCGTCTCCGGCAGGAGGTAATCGTGGCTGGGGGAGGCGATGAAGCCGCCGCCCGGCATCATGGTATTGAGCGTGTCGATGGTGAGCTGGCGGGCTTCGGCCTGTGTGCCCTCGATGAGCGCCTGCGTGTCGACGCAGCCGAAGAAGGACATTTTGTCGCCGAAGTCGCGCTTGAGGCCGTCGAGCGCCATGCCGGCGCAGTAAGGCTGGACGGACTGGATGCCGTCGAGCCCGATGGCGATCAGGTCGGGGATGAAATGGCGGATCGACCCGTCGCAGTGGAGCGCGACGACCTTGCCGAACTCGTGGCCGAGGTCGACGTAACGCTCCAGGTGCGGGAGGATGAACTTCCTGAACTGGCGCGGGCCGATCATTGGGCCGTTCTGCGCGCCCAGGTCGTCGCCGAAGTGCACG
>CAZPTI010000135.1:773-13321 GCA_964588925.1 uncultured Anaerolineales bacterium
TCGTTGCCGATAAAAAAGACATCGATCGCGTCGCCGGACGCCTCGAAGATACGCCGCGAGACGGCCAGATAGTAATCCGCGCAGCGCGTAATGACCTCGTTCGCCACGTCCGGGTTGTCGTGCATGGCGTAGATCAGGCCGTCGAAGCCGAGCAGGTCGATGGCGTCGTGCCAGAAGGGGGACCACTCGCCGCCGAGGATGGCGTACTGCCGGTCGTACTTCAGCGCATCGGCGCGCACGCCCGACACGTCGACCCATTCTGGATCGGGCCACCATTCGTAAGCCTCGATCTCCGCGACGGTTTGCGCTTCCTTCAGCGGCTCGTGCAGGGGCATGCCGTAGCCGTACCCGTAACGTTCCACGCCGAAGGGGGTGCGATAGGTCGCATCGGGGTTGGTCAGGTTCCTCGTCGGGTGGTTCTTCTCCGGCCCCGCGTAACCGCTGTGGACGCGGCGGAAGTCGTCGCCGATGTATTCCGACAGCGCCTCGTCATCCTTCAGGCAGAGATAATCGCGCGCCAGCGCGCGCCATTCGGGCGAAGCGCCGAGCCAGCAGGGGACGCGGTCGGGTTCGCGGTGCGCAAACGCGGTCAGCACGCGCTGGCGAGAGGTCATGGTCGGGTTCATTGCGCCCTCCAGGGAGGTATCTGGTTCGTAGTAGGCGCTTCAGCGCCCGGCGCGCTCAAGCGCGCACTACAAACGATTCGCTTTGTGGCAGCGGCAGCGACAGCATTGACTCATCCCGCCGGCTCCCGCAAGAGTAACGCACGATGAGCCGGCCCGGCAGCATGATCTGTCTGGGCGGGACCGCCTCACCGTCATCGAGGCGGGCAAAGAGCAGTTGCGCGGCTTCTAGGCCCATCTGGTAGGCGGGCTGCTCGGCCACGGTCAGGAACGGGAAAAGCTGCGACGAGGGCGACACGTCGTCGAAGCAGACGAGCGCCACGTCTTGCGGCACGCGCAGCCCGCATTCGCCGATGGCGGTCAGCGCGCCGAGCGCAATGGTGTTGTTGGCGCCGAAGATGGCGGTGGGCGGCTGCGGCAGCCCGAGCACTGCGTGCGCCATTTCCTGCCCCGAGTTCTGGCGGAACTCGCCGAAGCGGATGAGATCGCGATCAGCTTCGATGCTTGCGCGTTTGAGCGCGGCTTCGTATCCCGCGAGGCGTTCCTGCGAAGTCGACGTGTTGGCCGGGCCGGTCAGCATGGCAATGCGCCGGTGGCCCAGCTCGATCAGGTGCCGTGTGAGCATGTGCGCGCCGCCAACCGAGTCGCCGCGCACCGTGTCTACGTCCCAGCCGTCGACGCGACGGTCGAGCACGACGGTGGGAATGCCCCGTTCGCGCAGGGGCGCGAGGTTGGCCGCGTCCGAGTCCGCGGGCGCGATGACAACGCCGTCGACCTGCTGGCTGATGACGACTTCCAGGTAGCGGGCCTGTTTGTCCGCATTCTCGTCGGAGTTACAGAGGAGCACGGTGTAGCCGCCGCGCTGCGCCGCATCTTCCACCCCGCGCGCCACGGTGGGCCAGAAGGGGTTCGTGATGTCGGGCAGAATGAGCGCGATGGAGCGCGTGCGGCGCGAGCGAAGGCTGCGCGCGGCAACGTTAGGGACATATCCAAGCTCAGCAATGGCTTGATGGACGCGCGCTCGCGTGGCTTCGTTCACGTTCGGCGCAGCATTGAGCACCCGTGATACGGTCACAGGTGAGACAGCCGCGCGTTTTGCCACGTCGTTAATCGTCGGCACGCTCTGCTCCGAGCAGGAAGGGTAGGGCGGGGAGAATCATGAGACGCTTGTGATATGCGTATCATGAAAACGATTCCATTATACGCGCATCAAAAGGATTGTCAAGAGGGAGTTTCCATGCTATACAATGGCGTTGAGGTGCAACATGACCGAGCAGGATAAGGATGCGTTGCTGAAGCGGATCACGGTTGACCCTGCGATTCTGGTGGGGAAGCCTGTTATTCGGGGAATGCGGTTGAGCGCGGCGCAAGTGGTTTCGGCCATAGCGGCAGGAGTCCCTTATGAGGAGTTGCTTGAGGAGTATCCGGGGCTGGAGATAGATGATATTCGCGCCGCGCTGCTCTATGCCGCGGACGTTCTTGAGTCAGAGCGGGTCTACGTGCTCCGATCCCGGTCTTGACGATGCGCTTTCTTGTTGATCATAACGTCGGACGAGGGGTCGCTATTGCGTTGCGACTCTCAGGGCACGACGCGGCCTTTGTAGGTGAGGTGGACCCAGGAATGGAAGACCACCGCATTCTTTCGTGGGCAGTTTCAGAGGGGTCGTATCATCATCACCCAGGATCCTGATTTCGGAGCCCTGGTCTATCAGTCGGGCGAATCCCGTTCAGGCGTTATATTACTTCGAATGCCCGGAAGCGCCCGTGCGGAGAAGGTCAGAGTTGTCCTTTTGATAGTCGAGCAACAGGGCGATGATCTCGTCGACCGATTTGCTGTCTACGAGAACGGACGCTTACGCATTCGGTGATTGCGTCGAGTGGAACGTCCACCACATCGAGCAGTGAGTTACCCGCTACTTGCATAATCCTGCTAACTCTCAAGCACCGACAACGGGCCGATTACCCGTTTCCTATGCTCAACTCAGTTGAGTAGCGAACGCCCGCAGGCGCGCTTTCGCTTATTCGAGATGGCCGCGCGCCTCTTCGTATTGCTTCGCTAGCGCAGTTCCGCGGGCCAGCTTTTTTGCCCTCAACCAACTCCTTAACTATAATTGCCGAGGATAGATCAAAAGAGTTATCTCCTGTCATCTTCAGTGTGGAAGGAAGAGCCAATGAAGCAACCTCGCCTCCTTTTCGTCGCGCTCACTCTTGCGCTGGCGCTGTCCGCCTGTGGCGGCTCGACCACCGCGCCGAACACTGCCTCTGAGAAGCCGGTGGCTGTTGCGCAGCCCTCTGCGGAGGTATCTGCCACAGAACCTGCTCAAATGGAAACCACTCCTGCATCTCTGCCTGCCGCAACTTCCGAACCTACCCGTGCGCCTGAGAATACGGAGACACCTGAGCCGACCGCAACCCCTGAGCCCACGGCAACACCTGCGCCATCGGAGCCAGGGGTCAGCCGCAGCAATCCGCTCCCCCTGGGTTCAGAATTCAAGGGTGAGACGTGGTCAATAACCATTGCGGATGTGATTCGCGGCAAGGAGGCGGCTGACGCGGTGGCGAAGGCTAATCAGTTCAATGACCCGCCGCGGAAGGGTTATGAGTACCTTATTGCAACCGTCGCGCTTAAGAACATTTCGACGAAGCAGGAAGCGCAGAGCGCCAGCTTTGCAATCGACCTTCGCGTGACCGGCGACCGCAACATCACCTACAGCCGTGTCGCAGTAACTCCGCCCAAGCCCTTTCAGGGCGAGTTGCTGCCAGAGGGTGCGGTAGAAGGACAAATCGTCTTCGAGGTTCCTGAGGGTGAAAAGAACCTGATGTTTATTGTTGGCGAAATGATGTCCTTTGACACTGAGGCTATGCGGTTTGTGGCAATTGATGAGAACGCCAGCATAACGCCTGATCCTACGCTGGCGCAGATTAAGCCCACCGAAACCGGCCTAAAGAGAGACAACCCGGCCAAAGTCAGAGATACCCTGGTTGCTGGCCGCTGGGAGATCAGTATCGTGGAGGCTATTCGCGGCGACGAAGCCGCAAAGCGGATCAAAGAAGCGAATAGCTTCAACGACCCGGCCCCTGCTGGTCAGGAGTATGTCCTTGTTAAGCTTAAGGCGCGCTATCTGGGTGCGGAGGACCCAGATCGAGGCGAGAACATCAACGGCGCATATTTGAAGATGGCGGGCGAAAAGAACGTCGTCTATGAATCTCCCTCTGTGGTTGCCCCCGAACCGCAGCTCGATGCCACCCTATTCGCCGGGGGCGCAACCGAGGGCTGGGAGGTTTTGTCTATGAGCAAGGACGAGAAGGGCTTGCTAGTGATATTCGAGCCTTTGTTCTCGTTTTCTTCGGACGACACGCGCTATATCTCGATCGAGTAGAATCGACGATAGTTTAGCGGTTGTGTGGGCGACCGGCAGCAGTCGACGCGCCGATCTCCCGAGGCCACGAAAAACGCCGCCAGACCAGCAGGTCGGCGGCGTTCTCGTTGTGTGGCAGAACGGCGCAGTTAGCCGCAGCTTCCGGCTTACACAGATGAACATCGAACTACAAGCAAACCTCTAACTGAGGATCGCCGCGAGATCACCCTCCGGCGTGCTGATAGGCTGGATGCCATACTGGTCCGCTAGGACCTGGATCACGTTCGGCGTCAGGAACGCGGGCAGCGTCGGGCCGAGGTACATGTTTTTCATGCCCAGCGACAGCAGGCTCAGCAGGATGCACACCGCCTTCTGCTCGAACCACGAGAGCACGAGCGTGAGCGGCAGGTCGTTCAGCCCGCAGTTGAACGCCTCGGCCAGCGCCGCAGCCACCTTCACCGCGCTGTACGCGTCGTTGCACTGGCCGACGTCGAGCAGGCGGGGGAAGGGGCCGATCTGACCGAAGTCCTGGTCGTTGAAGCGGTACTTGCCGCAGGCCAGCGTGAGCATAATCGTGTCGCTCGGCGTCTGTTCTGCCAGTTGCGTGTAGTAGTTGCGTCCCGCCTTTGCGCCGTCGCAGCCGCCGATCAGGAAGAAGTGCTTGATCGCGCCGGCCTTAACCGCATCGACGATGACGCCCGCGTTGCTCAGCAGCGCGTTGTGGCCGAAGCCGGTCGTCATGGTCCCGCCGGCCGGCTCATCCACTGCGAAGCCCTCTGCTGCCAGCGCGGCCGCGATGACGGGTGAAAAGTCCTTCGTTCCGTCAACCTCGTCGATGTGCGGGATGTCGGGCCAGCCGACCACGCCGCTCGTGTAGAGCCGCTTCCCGTAGCCATTGCGCGGTTCGAGCAGGCAGTTCGTGGTCATCAGGATCGCGCCGGGGAACTCGCTGAACTCGCGCTGCTGGTTCTGCCACGCGCCGCCGTAATTGCCCGCCAGGTGCGGATGCTTGCGCAGTTCAGGGTAGCCGTGCGCAGGGAGCATTTCGCCGTGCGTGTAGACGTTGATGCCCAGGCCCGCGGTCTGCTCCAGAAGCAGCGCCAGGTCGCGCAGGTCGTGGCCGGAGACGAGTATAGCCTTGCCCTTGCGCGTAGTGGTCGGCACGGTCGCGGGGTAGGGGTGGCCGAAGCTCTCTGTGTTGGCGCGGTCGAGCAGCTCCATGCAGCCGAGGTTGACCTTGCCCAGTTCAAGCGCCAGGCCGAGCAACTCCGGCACGCCGAGCGCGTTGTCGAGCAGCGCGGCGAGCGCCTTGTAGGTGAACTTCGTGATAGCCGGGTCGCGATAGCCGAGCACCCAGGCATGATGGGCGTACGCGGCCATGCCTTTTAGGCCGTAGAGCGCGGTGTCCTGCAGCGACTGAACGTCGGGGTTGGCCTCTGCGTTCGGGCGGATGTTGATGCTGAACGCGTCCGCCTCGATCGCTTCCGCCGTCTGGGGCAGGGTGTAGATCGCCGCGGCAGGGATCGGGCCGTTGATCACACCGACGGCTGCCCGCAACGCCATCTTACAGGCGGCTGCCTGCCGCAGATAGGCGATGAAGCGCGCCGGATCGAAGTTGACGTTCGTCAGGGTGGTGAAGAGCGCGTCGATGGTGAAGAAATCGACCGCCGGCTCGATGACCTCGCCGCGCTCGATCAGCGCGTTGGCCCAGAAGCCGATGCCTTCGAGTTCGTAGACGAGCAGGTCTTGCAGCGCCGACACACGCGCGTCCTTACCGCACGTGCCGAGAACGGTGCAGCCCGTGCCGCGGGCGGTCTGTTCGCACTGGTAGCAAAACATGGGGGTGTCCATCGAGAGAGAAGCCTCCGTGGGGGAGATGGTGTTGAGGTTTGGTGTTGCCCCTCACGGCGGGCAGTATGCCACGGGGAGGGGCGTGGAGTATGTGAGAAATGTCACTTGCGTTAGGTTTGTAGCAGGCGCTTCAGCGCCAGCGCCCATTTGCCCGTCCGACCGGCGCTAAAGCGCTCACTACGAACCGTCTCCGGGTGTATAATGGTCCTGTCCTCGCAGTATGGAGCGACGCGGCTCATGCTTCGAAGGAGTTGCCCGATGCGCGCCTTTCATGTGTCCCCGCGGTTGCGGCTGGTAGTCGTCCTGTCATTGGCGTTTGCGCTGATGTTGATGGTGGGGCAGCCTGCCGCCGCGACGCCTCTGCCACCAACCTCGGAAGTCACCGTAATCGTCGTGACCGTCGTTATCACCCCGCCGCCACCCGTAACACCCGGCGACGGCCCACATCACGCCGGTCTTGTCGTTCGCTTTGACGACGGCAGTTACCTGAAGCGCTGCGTCAGTTTCACGGAAGAGGAGATCAGCGGCGACGAACTGTTGCTTCTGTCAGGGCTTCAACCTGTGATCGACCTTGCCGGAGCCGTGTGCGCAATTGGCGGGCAGGGCTGTCCGGCGGACGACTGCTTTTGCCAGTGTCCGTTCCCTGACTGCAAGTACTGGGCGTACTTCGACCTGATCGACGGTCAATGGGAGTACTCGCAAGTAGGGCCGGCGTATCATTCAGTGCGGAATGGAGACGTGGACGGCTGGTCGTGGGGAGACGGCAATTTTTCGCAAGGCGTCCCGCCCCCAGTCTTCACGTTCGAGCAAATCTGTCCCGCCAGCGCGCTGACGCCCAGTCCCACGGCCACCGGCAACTATACGCCGACGCCACGCGCCACGTTCACGCCAGCGCCGACCGCAACCGCGACACCAACCCTGCCACTGCCTCCAGCGGAGATTCCCGAACCGGCGACGGTGCTGCTGCTGGGGTCCGGCATTGCCGCGCTCGGGCTTATCGGCGCAAAAGCGCGGGGGCGGAGAGGATAGCGCCAGCCGCCGCGCTTCCGGCCTCAAAGTGCCATAAGTCGAATTGCGCTCCGTTTCGCGACCGGTGCTATACTGACCGGCTGTATTCCCGCGCGGGAGGAGAAGCAAGATGACGGTTGGCTTTGTCGGGCTCGGGATTATGGGGAGCAGGATGGCCGCGCGGCTGCTGGACGCAGGGCATGAGTTGGACGTCCACAACCGGACGCGCGAGAAGGCGGAGCCGTTGCTGGCCGCAGCGCTGATGTGCTGTTTACCATGCTCGCCGACCCGACGGCGGTCGAGGCGGTGCTGGCGTTCTCCGAAGCGCTCGTCCTGGGCGAGGCGCTGAGGCTGGAGCGAGGCTTGCTGCTGGACTCGCTGCTCAACGCGCCGATGGTCGGCCCCTACATGGCGGGCAAGCGGCGCAACTTCGAGACCATGACCTTCCCGACCTCCTTCCCCCTGAAGTGGCTGCGCAAGGACCTCGAAATGGTCAGCCAGGCCGCGTATGAAGCGGGCGCGGTGATGCCTTCGCCCAACGCTGCGAAGGAGATTTACGCGCTCGCCCGTCAGCACGGGCTGGGCGAGGAAGACTACACGGCCATCTTCAAATTCCTGTCGGAGAAATCTGCTTGACTCGACTTTCCACGCCCGGCATGAAGGCGACCAACCCGCGACCGCGCACCGCGCTGATCATCCTCGCCGCGTCGCTGGTCATCGTGATGATCGGCTTCGGCATCGCGATCCCGCTGATGCCGTTCTATGTGACGCACTTCGGCGCGACCGGCGCCGCGCTCGGCTTCATCATGGCGATCTACTCGCTGATGCAGTTCGTCTTTGCGCCGTTCTGGGGTCGCGCGTCGGACCGCGTAGGGCGGCGGTCGATCCTACTGATCGGCATCCTCGGCTATGCGGTCACGTTCCTGCTGCAAGGCCTTTCGCAGAACATCTGGCAGTTTGCCGCGACGCGCGCGTTGTCCGGCATCATTTCGTCGGCCACGCTGCCCACCGCAATGGCCTACATCGCGGACATCACGCCGCACGAAAAGCGCGCGCAGGGCGTGGGCATCCTCGGCGCGGCGATGGGCGTCGGTATGATCTTCGGCCCCATGCTTGGCGGCGTGCTGACCCACGTCCACCCGCCGCTGCCGCCGGGCATTGCCAGCCTGCTCCAGGTGACGACGGACGCCACCGGGAATGCGATCAATCTGTCGATCCCGTTTTTCGCGGCCTCGTTCATGGCGTTGCTTGCCTCGGCGTTCATCTTCGTCATGCTGCCGGAGTCGCTGCCGCCGGAGAAGCGCGGGCTGCACGCCGAACCTACCGGCTCACGCGCGACGCAACTGCTCGACGGGCTGCGCGGGCCGATGGGCTTCCTCTTCTTCCTGGCGTTCCTGATGACCTTTGCGCTGTCGAATATGGAGGCCGTGCTGGCGCTCTACGGCGCGCAGAAGTTTGGCATGGGGCCGGCGGACGTGGGCGTCCTCATGGGCGCGCTCGGCATCATGGCCGTGATCATGCAGGGCGGGCTGATGGGGCCGCTCACGAAGCGGTTCGGCGAGTCGAGCATCATCAAGGGCGGGTTGGTCGTGAGCATGACGGGCTTCCTGCTGCTGGCGCTGGCCGCAAGCCGCCTTTCGCTCATTGTCGGCGCGCTCGTGATGAACGGCGGGAATGTTCTGCTCCAACCGAGCGTCACGTCGCTCGTCTCAAAGCGCGCGAAGACGGGCCAGGGCGCCGCGATGGGGCTGAACAACTCGTTCCAGTCGCTCGGCCGCGGGATCGGGCCGCTGTGGGCGGGGTTCGCGTACGACATCCACAACACGCTGTCGTTCTGGACGGGCGCGGTGGTGCAGTTGGTGGCGCTGCTGTACGGGATGCGGATGCTGAACCGCGATGCGGCGGAAGCCGCCGCGACGGGCGCTGAAGCGCCTACTACGAACCGTTTATAACGCGCGAGCGGGAGGGTATATCATGCCAGAGTCGGCGCGGGTTGCCGTCGAAGTCGCGTTCAACGTGACCTACCTTGTTGTCGTCTGGAGCCTCGTCGCGCTCATGTGGCGCAACCGGGGCCGCGTCGCCGCGGCGGATCGCCCGGTCGCGCAGCGGATTATGCTCATGTTCGCCCTGCTGGCGCTCGGCGATACCGGGCACGTCGGGTTCCGCGTGGTTGCGTATGCGCGGGGCGGGCTGGAGGCGAATCCGCTGCTCGTGGGTCTGGGCGCGCTGTCGACGGCCTACACGGTGACGCTGTTCTACATGCTGCTCGTCGACGTGTGGCGGCTCCGCTTCCGCAAGCGGTTTGGCGTGATGGGCTGGGGCTTGTTGGCCGTGGGCGCGGTGCGGCTTGTCCTCATGGCCTTCCCGCAAAACCGGTGGGAACAGGTGATTGCGCCGTATGACTGGAGCCTGATGCGGAACGCGCTGTTGACAATCCAGGGCGTCGGCGTGATGGTGCTGATCCTGCGTGACGCTTACCGGACGAACGATACGGCTTTCAAGTGGGTCGGGTGGATGGTCCTGGCATCATTCGCGTTCTATGCGCCGGTCATTTTGTGGGTGGCGCAGGTTCCGGCCATCGGCATGTTGATGATCCCCAAGACATGCGCGTACGTGGCGATTGCGGTGATCGCGTATCGCGCATTGTGGAAGGCGCCGGCGATTGAGCGCGCGGGTAAGCTGAGAATCGCCGGCTGAGACGAGCTGTGATATGATGGTGATGCGACGCAACCCGTCGCGTCATCTTTTTTGCGGGTTCAAGTCCCGCCCCGGCCCCTGCCGGGAACGAGGAGAGTCGTCATGCAACACACCCCGGATTCGATTTCGCGCGCCCTTGACCGCATCCTGCCCTTTGTTCAGAAGCCTGCGCGCTACACCGGCGGCGAGTACAATGCGGTCGTGAAGGACTGGGACGCCGCGCGTTACCGCCTGGCGCTCGTGTTCCCCGACGTGTACGACCTCGGCATGTCCAACCTCGGGCTGGCGATCCTGTACGACATCGTCAACAAACAGCCCGACATGCTGGCCGAGCGCGCGTACACGCCGTGGGTCGACATGCTCGAAGCGATGAAGCGCGAGGGGCTGCCGCTCTACTCGCTGGAGACGCGGCATCCGCTGAGTCAGTTCGACGCGCTGGGCTTCTCCCTGCCGTATGAGCAGCTTTATACCAACGTCCTCTCCACGCTTGACCTTGCTGGCATTCCGCTGCTGGCCGCAGACCGCACCGATGAACCGCTTGTGATTGCGGGCGGATCGGCCTCGATGAACCCCGAGCCGATGCACGCGTTCTTCGACGCGTTCTTTATTGGCGAGGGCGAGGAGGCCATCGTCGAGATCACGCGGACGTGGACCGATGCGCGGCGCGCGGGGAAGAGCCGGCGCGAGGCGCTTGAACTGCTGGCGCGGCTTGAGGGTGTGTACGTGCCTTCCTTCTATGAAGCGACGTACAACGGTGACGGGACGCTTGAAGCCACGCGTCCGGTTAACCCCGTCGCGCCGCCCGTGGTCGTGAAGCGTATCGTCACCGTCCTCCCGCCGCCCGTGACGAAGTTCGTCGTGCCGTTCATCGACATCGTCCACAACCGCGCGGCCATCGAAATCCAGCGCGGGTGCACACGCGGCTGCCGCTTCTGCCAGGCGGGCATGATCTTCCGGCCGGTGCGCGAGCGGCCGGTCGAAGAGGTGCTGGCCGCGGTGGACAAGATGGTTGTCGAGACCGGCTTCGAGGAGGTCTCGTTCCTCTCCCTCTCCTCGTCCGACTACAGCAAGATCGGCGAGCTGGTGAGCGGCGTGGTGGCGCGGCACGGCGAAGGCAAGCTGTCGATCGGCCTGCCAAGCCTGCGCATCGAGTCGTTCAGCGTGGAGCTGATGGAGAAGCTGGAGAAGGGGCGGCGGCGGTCGGGCTTCACCTTTGCGCCGGAAGCGGCCACGGACCGGCTGCGCGACGTGATCAACAAGCCGATCAGCACGCAGGCGATGCTGGACACCGCGCGCGAGGTCTACAGCCGCGGGTGGACTACGATCAAGATGTACTTCATGATCGGCCACCCCACGCAGACGCTGGATGACGTGCAGGCGATTGCGGATTTGGCCCATGCGGTGCGCAAAGTCGGGTTCCAGTCGCTTGGCAAGAAGTCGTCCGTGCGCATCGGTGTAAGCACGCTGGTGCCCAAGCCGCACACGCCGTTCCAGTGGGCGTCCCTGGCCGATGAGGAGACGATTCGCAGCCAGATCGGCCTGCTGGAGCGCCAGTTGCGCGCGCCGGGGCTGGAGTTTAGCTGGAACAACCCGAAGGAGACGCTGCTGGAGGCTACGTTGAGCCGGGGCGACCGCCGCCTTGCGCCCGCGATCCTGCGCGCGTGGGAGCTGGGCGCGCGTTTCGACGGTTGGGGCGATCAGTTCAACGAGCGCGCGTGGGCGCAGGCGTTCAGCGAGACGGGGATCGACCCGGACTGGTACGCGCGCCGCGAGCGCAGCACCGACGAGGCGCTGCCGTGGGATCACATCAGCGCGGGCGTGTCGAAGCGGTTCCTGGCCGACGAGTGGCGGCACTCCCTGCAGGGCGGCGTGGTCGACGACTGCCGCGAGCACTGCTATTCGTGCGGCATCCTCGGCCAGTTCAAGGAGGAGCGCCGCGACGCGCCGGATGATGCGTGGGGGTGCCCCGCGCTCGGCAAGGGCAAGGAACGCCAGCCGGTGAGCGCGCGGCCGGTGCCGCTGTATTTTAACGAAGAGATGAGCCCGGAGCTGGCGCTGACCGCCGGACCGCGCGTGCCGCAAAGGAGAACTAAGATTTAGAAGATGGGAGGATTACTGGGATTGTTGAATGTAATCCTGTAATCCTTTCATCCCATGAATCCCAGTCATGAACGAGACGTATGCTCAGAGGATGCGAGTCTGGTTTCGGACCGATGACTCGGTGAAGTATGTCGGGCATCTGGATATGCACCGGACGTGGGAGCGCGCGATCCGCCGCGCCGGGCTGCCGCTGGCGTATACGCAGGGGTTCAACCCGCAGGCGCGACTCCAGTTTGCCGCGGCCCTGCCGGTCGGCTTCACCGGCGAGGCTGAGGTAGCGGATGTGTTTCTGAATGAGGAGCTCCAGCCCGAAGCGTTCGTTGAACGGCTGGCCGGCGCGCTGCCGCCGGGGGTGCGTCCGGTGAGAGCGCAGCCGGTGCCGCGTGAGGCGCCGTCGCTCCAGTCGCAGGTGAACGGCGCCAGCTACCGCGTCGAAGTCGAGACGGACGACGACGAGATGTCTTTCTGTGAGCGGCTGGCGGAGTTCCTTACGCGGACGGAGGCGTGGCGCGAACGGCGCAAGGGCAAGGACATCTCGCGCTACGACCTGCGTCCGCTGATCCAGGAGTTGCGCTACACCGGGCCGGTCAGCGGCGGGCACGGGTTCGATGTGACGATGCGCGCGGAGCCGGGCGCGACGGGCCGGCCGGATGAGCTGCTGGCCGAGCTGGGGTTTGAGACCGCGCCGCGGCGGATTGCGCGGGTGCGCCTGCTCTTTGCGGAGTAGCCAGTAGATTGCGCGGGGGTGGCGCGCGGCCATCTCGAATAAACGAATGCAGGTCGAATAAGCGAATTGCAATGACTGCCAGTCGACACCCCCTGGCGCTGAGCGCGGCAGATTCGCTTATTCGACCTGCATTCGTGTCCGCGCTGCAAAAAGGTGGGTCGAAAGTCGCGCGGAACGCGCGGG
>CAZPTI010000136.1:0-13287 GCA_964588925.1 uncultured Anaerolineales bacterium
CCGGAAAGCCTCACTTACGGGGGCACCGCGTTCGAGTTCCTGGCCGACGCTTGGCGGCGTTGGCCGGTCCACATCATCCTGCTCGTGACCGATGGCGACGGCTCGATCCCGCTGGCGTTGCCCGGCGACAAGGCCCGCACCTCCGCCATCCTGATCCCACCCGACTGCGATCCAGGCGCCATGAGCCAAATCGCCGCCCGGGTGGTGACGCTCGGCGACCTGCGCGGCCTCGCTGACGTTCTCGCATTGCTCACGCCGCGCACCGGTTGAGAGGTCACTCGCCCTCGCCATGCTAAGGCTCAACCATACCCGGTTGAGCCTTTCTTTTGTGCGCCCAGCACGGGCGTTGGCTAGGCGGTGAAAGACCGCTGCGGAGGTTGATTGCACCAACCGCTAGCTGAAGGCAAGGGCGTCGCCGTGAGGCGGGGTCTGGAGGAAGCCGGAGGCAAATCGGCGACCTGAGGAACACGAACCCCATCTGAGGCCATAGCAGCCGGGCGAGCTGGCATGAGACAGCAAAGCCCGATGCAATCAAGGGCTGGCGTGGTAAATGGGGCAGGTGTGCCGGGAAAGTCAACGTTCTTACCTGGGGAGACCTGTCGCCAAGCCGTAGAAGCGGTAAGCCTGATCGTGAGGTTAGGTTGCAGCGCCAGGAGTCAGCCGAGGCCATAGTACCGCCCCGTCGGGCGGGAAGGGCCGAACGTCGAGACGGACTCGAACTTGAGCAGTTCGCGGGATAGGTATGGAAGGCCGAAAAACCACTGTTAGTGGACCTACTGAGCGGGGCGTAGTGGTGAAGCCGCAAGGGACCGCGCAGAGGGCCGAGCCATCCCCGGCACGAGACAAGGGGGAGCCCAACGTGGCAGGCGACGGCGTATGGGAGCAGGTGTTCGAACGGCACAACCTGTTCCTGGCGCTGAAGCGGGTCGAGGGCAACGGAGGCGCACCGGGGATCGACGGGATGCCGGTGCAAAAGATGCGTCCGTGGCTGAAGGAGCACTGGCTGGAAGTCAGAGCGGCCCTTGACAACGGGAGCTACAAGCCGAGCCCGGTGCGGCGGGTGGAGATACCGAAACCCGACGGCGGGGTCAGGTTGCTGGGCATCCCGACGGTGATCGATCGTCTGATTCAGCAGGCGATGGCACAGGCACTCACGCCACTATTCGAACCTCGGTTTTCGGACCACAGCTACGGCTTTCGGCCGGGCAGAAGTGCGCATGACGCGATCAGAGTGGCCCAGCAGTACATCGCAGACGGCAACGACTGGGTAGTGGATATTGACCTGGAGAAGTTCTTCGACCGGGTCAACCACGACAAACTGATGGCGCGCGTGGCGCGGGTGGTCAAGGACCGGCGCGTACTGAAGCTGATCCGGGCTTATCTGGAAGCGGGCGTGATGATCAACGGAGTGGTGATGGACAGCGAAGAAGGGACGCCACAAGGCGGCCCGCTATCACCATTACTGGCGAACATCATGCTGGACGACCTGGACAAGGAACTGGAGCAGCGGGGGCTGCGGTTCGTACGCTATGCCGACGACTGTAATATCTACGTGGCAAGCGAGCGAGCCGCCGAGCGGGTGATGGCAAGCGTCACGCGATTCCTCATCGAAAGGCTGAGCCTGAAGGTCAACGCACGCAAGAGCAGCGTCAACCGGCCGTGGCGGCTGAAGTTCTTAGGCTTCAGTTTCTACCGGCGGAAGGGCATGCGCGTGCGGGTGGCCCCCAAGGCGCTCGACCGTTTCCGAACCAAAGTGCGGCGACTGACGAGACGCACGCGGCATGGACAGTTGAAGCAAGTGATCCAGGAACTCAATCAGTACACGCTGGGCTGGATCGGCTACTTCCGACTGTCGGATGCCAAAAGTGTCTTTGAGGAACTGGACGAATGGATTCGGCGGCGGTTGCGGCAACTGGTGTGGAAACGCTGGAAGCGCGGCACGACTCGCTGGCGCGAACTGGTCAAACTGGGCATTCCACCCAGATTGGCTGGGCTAGGAGCCGTGCAACACGGTCCCTGGCGCATGGCAGCAACGCCTATCGTGCAGTGGGGTCTTAGCAATGCCTTCTGGCAGCAGCAAGGGCTTCGCAGCATCACCGAGCGCTATCTCCAACTGCGTAGTGCTTGACGAACCGCCGGATGCGGACCCGCATGTCCGGTGGTGTGAGAGGGGGCGGTTCATCGCCGCCCCCTACTCGATTGACCCGGTTACGGCCGGCGCTACCTGTGGCTGTCGTGGACCAGGGTGTACCCGTGGCGGAGCCGCGCTTTGATGCTCGCTCGAATGAGCGGCCAGGCGGCCTCGAGGGTGGGGAAGGGGGTAACGCGTGTGCGCCGCCAGACGCCCTTGCGCCCGTATGCACGCGTGACCGCATACTCATCGAAGAGCGTCGACTCCCAAGCGATGCGGTAGTAGCGCCGCGCGTTAGCCGGTGGGTCGATCCGCATCAACTCGACCGCGTTGAATTCTGCCGGCGGCTGGTCCCACTCAGTCATGGCGCCTTCACAAATAAGACATGCCCGACGGGTGTGTCGGGCATGAGGGGGGCGAGCGTCGCTCACCCTGTGACCGCAGGTCTGCCGGTCACGCTTCGGTCGCCGGATCAGGCGCGGACAACTCGGGCGCCGGATGGATGATCCCGGCGGCGATGAGTTGCCCTCGATAATCCGGGGGTTCCGCTACGCGCGGCTTTCCCTTCAGCGAAGCTGAACTGCGAGCCTGGTGTGGCTCGCCGGGAGCAACGCTGTCAGGGTTGGCACTGGCCGTCGTCCGAGACTTTTGCCGCTGTTTCTGACGCTGCACCGAGAAGCGCAGCACCACCACGGCGACGACGATGAGCAACCACGCGAGCCATGCGTAGGCGATGGGACTGCTGAACATAGTCTGCCTCCAGGGTTGGGATGAGTTGTGACCCGACAGCGGACCAACTGCCGTGGCAGATGATCTCCCGTCGGGCCGCAACTTACCTTTCTTGCCTCCCGATCCAGCATGTGTATGCCGCTGTTCAGCGCTGGAAATAGACCGGCCGCAATCCCATTGATGACTACCCGGACCTTAGCGACCTGTGGCTAATCTACCTTTCACATCCGTATGTGTCAAGGTCTCACCTACTTCAGATCGCGGTCAACGCCGCCACTGGTGGCGTGGCGGCGCATACGTTCCGCCGCATACGTCAAGTCTTCCTCGCTGGGCTGTGAATAACGTGCGGTAGTGTCCAGGCGACTATGGCCCAGGAATGTCGCCGCGGTGACCAGGTCCGTTTCCGGATCGCGTACCAAGCGCGTTGCGACAGTGTGCCGGAAGGTGTGCGGCGTCACGCCCTCCACCTCAGCCAGGCGCGCGTACTTCTTCACCGTATACCACAGCGCATAACAGGTGAGTGGTTCGCCAGCGCGGCTGCGGAAAAGCGGATCGGCTGCATGTGCGGCGCGCGCGCTGGGCTCGTTCAACTGTTCCTGTTCCAGATACGTATTGAGCGCCTTACGCGCTCGCAGATGAACTGGAACTTTTCGCCTTCTGCGGCCTTTGCCCATCCGCACCGTGACCCAGCCGCTGCGCTCACCCAACGTGAGATCGCCGACCATGAGGCCTGCAGCCTCAGACGCGCGCAGCCCGGTGGCAGCGAGGAGTTCCAGCAACGCGTGGTCGCGCAGGTTGCCGCTTTCCTTGGCCCTGCGGAGGATCCTGTTCATCGCGGCCTCAGTGAGCGCCTTGGGCGCGACGGCCTGCTGCTCGACCCCGTTGATGTTGCTTGTTGGGTCGGTCGTGACCAGTCTGACTTCGATAGCCCACCCGAAGAAGGTCGAGAGCGCAGCCAACTTGCGGTTTACGGTTGCGGGCATGGCCTTCTGTTCCAGCTGATCGCGCCAACTCTGTACGTCCTCATCGCCAATCAACGCCAGTTCGAAGGATGCCTCACTGTCGCCACCGCACCAACTCATGAACTGGCGAACGTCCGATAGGTAGGCGCGGATCGAGTGAGCGCTGCGATCATGCCTGACGAGCCACTTCTTGAAGCCTTCCAGCAAGGCCTCGGTTCCCTCGTTATCTTGGGTCACGCAAGACCTCCGGCTGCCTGCTCCACATTATCTTGGGTAAGGAATGGGCGTTAGCGCGTCGATTTCGGGCTAATTATACCCGATTTCGGCCAGAATACCCAAGATAAATGTTCTTATCATAGGTATCAACCGGAAGGTATACAACACTGATACAGAGATAAAGTGCCGATCCGATGCTTCGGGTCCACAGGTCGCTTTTCCGTCATTGCCGCGCCTCGCCAGAGATGGCAGCGGTGGTCCCGGTCCTTGTAGATTCAGCTACACCTTGTGGGTTTCCATCGTGCTCGATTGTCCTGGTTGCGGGGACCAACCCATTTTTGCGCTCGTGAGCGTGCTGGTCCGCGTTGAGCTGCGCATCAGAGAGATACTTGCAGTTAAGGTCGATTAACTAAAGAGGCTGTACGTTCAAGCAGCGTCCTTGGCCGAGTGGGCAGAGGGCTACAGGAATGTACTGTAAGCGCGCGTCTCTTACCCAAGAGACGCGCGCCGCCGCGATCAGCCTGAAGACGGCACTCCGTAGGAGCAAGAGGGGCCTCGCGGCCGCATGAGGTCTCCTAACCCTACACGGCGCAGCTTTGTCCGCCCGAGGGCGCCTGAGGCAGCAGCCCTCTCTCGAGGAGCGCCTGATGGGTTTGGCGGAATCCGTTGCCCGAGAAGTACTTGTCGCTCACGACCTCTTTTGCATTCACGGCCTCGAAATCTTTGCCCTCGACCGCCTGGAAGTAGGTAGCGACTTCGAGCATCTGGTCTGGGAACCAGAACGCGTTGACCTGCTTGGCGGCCAGGAACATCTCGTCGACAGTTGCATCCTGCGACGCCATTAGCTCGAGCAAGCCGAGCAAGGCCATGCCATGATTGCAGTCCGGGAAATGCGTCGAGTTGCCGCAGCACGGGCGGTACGTGTTCTGCGAGACCTCTTCGACGCGTGCCTGCTGGTCTGGCGTCAACTTGATGATCTCGACATTGGAGTAGAGTTCCGTCGCTGGCTTCGCGCCCAGAGTCCAGCCTCCTGTCGAGGCGAAGTTCCCCACCTGGCCGCGGCCGCCCTCCATCATCTCGCCGGTTTCCAAGATTGGGTTCTTATTAACCAGGCCGACGGCCCAGAAGAAGTTCAGCATGAAATCGCTGTTCGACTTGTCGATCCTGACGCGGCCGTCGACCGCTGTCTGCAGGACACTAAGCTGCTCTTCGGTTAGCGGCTTGCCCTTGTCCTGGTAGAGCTTCACGAACTGCGCTTTGTCGATGGCGCCGATCGAGATCAACTGGGGCCCCATGTTTCCATAGCTCATCGGCAGCTCGAAGCCAGTCTCCGGGTTGACCTGCTTCGCCAGGGCGGCGCGTTCCCTTTCGAGCTTCTGCGCCTGCGTTTCGGGTGTGTTGCCCCAGAGCAGATAGCCGCTGCCGATGCCCAAGAGAAACGTGATGAGCAGAACTGCCGCTTTCACCCCCGGTCCAATCCGACGACGACGAACCCTGCGGCGGCGTTCTGCGACAAGGAGGTTCTCGATGCTGCCGATCACCTCAAGTTCCGAAGCCGCACCGACTTCTGTAGCACCGATGGAGTCTGTGATTTGATCAGTCATGTGTTCTCCGCGCTCGAACCGGTTTACCCCGCGTCGAGCTCAGGCACAGGCGCGGGGCCAGCAGCGCCCCAGCGCATCCGTCAGCAACCCGCGCCGCCGGTCGTAGTCTTCCTGTTCAATCCGTCCGGCCTCAAGGTCATCCTCCAGGTCTGCCAGCGCGGCCAATAATGCCCGCTCCTGTCGGACCAGCGGATCAGGTGCGAAACGGGTGTGAACCAGCCACCAGGCGCCCGCCAACAAGGCGAGCAGAAGTCCGAATGCGATCAACCCGAAGCCGTACAAGTCCGCACGATTGTGACCGGTAAAGAACTGCGCGATCCGATCCCCTACGGTTGCCGGCGCTTGCGCGGCCGGCGCCGTGTGCGAGTTGACTGCGGGGACGGGCAGCTCAGGCTTGCCGCTCAGCTCATACGCGACCGCCTGGTTGGCCGCGATCTTTTCAGCCCCCCAAACGTTCATCGTCACGCCGTCTTCGCGTGGCTGGGTGCCCAGGCTGATCAGCAACGGGCTGGTCAGGGTAATACCCTGCGTGGCGACGAAGATGGTCAGCCTGTCTATCGGGTAGGCTAGCCGGTTCTCGAGATGCAGCGACTCGCTGTACGGGAGAGTGTATCGCACGCCGACGCGGCCGCTGCCCTCACCCGGCGGAACACCGGACCGAACGACGAAACCACCCTCGCTTAGGGCTAAGTTCACCTGGTTGTTCGGTTCAAACTGCGCATCCTGAGCTCCGGTGGGCAGCGGGAACCAAAGGCTGGTCGCTTCGCCGTCCGCGTCCTGCACCCCACCCTCGATGGTTTTGTCGCCGTCGTTGGAAAGGATGAACAAGCTGCTAATCTGTAGCGTGCCTTCATTTGCGGCCTCTGCCAGCACGTAGGCCTGGCTGATGCGCAACCTGCTTGCATCTGTGGTCGTCGAAAAGACTCTGACCGGCAGGATCACTTCGGATGCCCCCGCCGCGGGGCTAATCAGCTCGCTCATGTAAGTCGTCAAGCCGACGCGAGCGACGGCGCCGAACCCGTAGCCTCCCTGGTACGGCACATCCTGAAAGAGCGCACTCCCGTCCGCGCCCGGCTTAGCCTCGCGCGAATAGACAGCGTTCTGCCCGGCAATCGCGTAGAGTGTCACCGTGGCGTCGGTCAGTTGCAGGTCTGCGCGCAGTTTCTCGCCGGGACTGCCGCTCTGAAGCATAACTTTGACGCTCAGGATGCTGTGCGGTTGAACCTGCGCGGAGGCTGCGGTGACCGCTGGCTGAACGGGGCCGACAGTCTGCCCTGCCGCGGGCAGAGGCGCAAGAAGGATCGCAAACAGGACCAGGACGAGCAGCGGGACAGACAATTTCACGGTTCAATTAACCCCAATCGGACAACACGATCAGTTCCTTTTCCGACTGATCGGGATCATTTGTTTTGACGTGAACGCGGAAATGATGCGGGCCGTCCATGCCTTCGTGCATCATGAACTGCATCGACAACGTGGTGGACTCGCCGGGCTGAATGGTCGTCGAACCGACGACAGCGGTAGGCGGTCAACAGCCCTCCTTAACTTCAACTTGCGGGATGCCCTGCAGTTCCAACGGCTTGTCCCCGACGTTGCTCAACTCGAACGCAACGCTGACCGTCTTGTTGAGCGGCACCTTGCCGAGGTCGATCTTTTCTTGATTCACCGCCAACTTCGGCTGACCGGTCACTTCAATTGCCCTGGTTGGGCCGGACCCGCGCAACAGAACGAACACGCCAACGATGATCAGCACAAGCGCGCCGCCGATGAGATAGAGGGGAAGGGAGCTTCTTGGCGTCTGTCGCGCACCCTTCTTGGTTCCGTATGCTTTACGTGTCATTTATACCTCCGGATGGGGCTGGGGCAGAGGAGATTCGAGGCAAAGTGACCGCCCCAAGTCAAGATTGTACAGGAACCCGCCAGACTAAGGGCGCGCCAGAATGCTCATTAACGCCTGCCCATTTGGCCTAGTCCGTCCTGCCGTCGTACCGCTCGCTCTATTGCTTCTGCAACACCTGAAGCCCTGCTTCCTCCCAGGCGGCCATGCCCCCGTCAAGTTCCATCACGTTCATATAGCCCAATCCCACCAGATCCTTCGCAGCCGCCGTACTCATCGCTCCGCTGCGGCAGTACAGCACGATCAGCGCGTTTTTGCCTGGCAGAGCGTTCGTCTGCCGAGCGATAATGTCATACGGGATGGAGAGGTCCGTCTTGGGCAGATCGCCGGCATACGGGACATGGACGTTGACGAGCGTGAAGTCTTTCGCCGCCAGTGCGTCGCTGAGCTGCTGGACCGTCAAATCGACGTAGCCCTCGCTGTTCTTGGGCAGGCCGGTCAACGACGAGGCGGTCTGCGTGGTTGTCGCGACGCCAGAGCCAGGCGCGTTCTTCGGAGCGTCTACGGTCGCGCACCCGGCTAAGAGTAGCATCAGGGCCAGCAGGCCAACGGTGGCGCGCAGGCGCAAGAGTCGTGTTGTCATTCGGTAATCCTTCATAAGAAGACCCGCACGCGATCAGCGCTCGGACCGATTGCAGAGACAAACGATTACGCCTCTACTCGAGCGCGGTAAAGCGAAAGAGTACCCACGGTGCTCATTCGCCGTTCCGTTTCTTGCACGGCAACGAAGCCGGCTTCGCGCAGCATTTCGGGCAGCAGGCCGCGAATGTTGTCGGCCGTCTGCTCAACGTGGCGCATCACGAGCGAGATAAGGTAGGCCGGGAAGGTGTGCGGCTTGCCGAAGTCAAGGATATGCAGCTCCCCACCCGGACACAGCACGCGACGCACCTCAGTCAGTGCTCCGCGCTTCTGATCGCTGGTCAGATGGTGCAGCATAAGACTTGAGAAAACTCGGTCGAAGGTTGCATCATCGTATGGCAGTTGGGTCGCGAGTCCCTGGTCGAGCTGGAGTGCCACCCCGTCTGCCAAGGCCTTGGCTCGGGCGATTTCGAGTATATGAGGATCGCCGTCCAGCCCCACGACCTCCGCATCCGGATAGGCCTGCTTGATTATGAGGGTCAAGGTGGCCGTGCCGGCGCCCAGATCGAGCACCCGCGCGCCATGGCCGATGTGCGCCTGCTCGATAAGCTGCTGCTTCAGGGCGTCCTCGGGCAGGAGTATGGGAAGGATGTGATCGTAGAGCGGCGTAAGCCAGTCAAAGCTCAAAGGTCGGATGTACCGTTGCGATTGTGCCTTCACGGTGTTCACCTCCTGCCTGCCATTCTCATCCGCTATAAGGCGCACGCGCCAGCGCCGTTCGAGTGGAAGGCGCACAGATAGAAACACGCTGCGTCAGTGTTCCATGCCTTCGTTGGCCGGTGCATCCTCCATGTGGGGGACCTGCAACGCAACCTCGCCACGCAGTGTGGGCGCGAGCGGCGAAAAGCTGATGCCGTTCGGCCCGTCCCCGGAGGGGACCGTCGCTACGACCGACTGGGCGGCGATGTCCAGCACAGACACTGTGTCGCTGTAGATGTTGGCGATGTACGCGTATCTCCCCGCCGGCTCGACCACCACGCCGTGCGCGCCGGCGTTTGTTTTCACCGTGCCGACGACTTGGAGGGTCGATGTGTCGATAATCGAGACCGTGTCACTCGGGCTGGCCTCAGTTCCCTGGTTCGCGGCCAGGACATACTGGCCGTCCGGCGTGACGAAGACCTGGATCGGACCGACGCCGACGTTCACCTTGCCGACGAGTTGCCGGGTGGCAACATCCACCTTGCCCACCGCGTTTTCACCGTTCAACGAGAAGTACACGAACTTGCCGTCGGGCGTGAAGGCGACCTGGACCGGCGCTTTCCCGACCTCGATATCGGCCACCTTGTTGTTTGTTGCCGTATCGATCACGCTGAGGGTCGTCTCCCTGGCGTTTGCAACGTACACCCACTTGCCGTCAGGGCTTGGCCGCAGGCCGTGGGGATAGTCGCCTACCGGAACCGTAGCCGTCACTTTCATCGTTGCGACGTCGATCAGGGTGACCGTATCGTCATCGCCATTCGTGGCGTATGCGGTTTTGCCGTCCGGCAATACGATGATGTGCGCAGGTGATTTGCCCGTCGCCACGACGCCATGGACCTGGTAGGTGGCCGCGTCGATCATGACTGCCAGCGACTCATGCCCGCTAACCGCCCACACCGAGTCGCCACCCGGCGCAACCTGCAAGTTGTGCGGGCCTTCGATCCCGGTCAGCGTTGCGGCGACCCGGTTGGTCGCGGCATCGATGACCGTGATGCTGTTGCCGTGCTCATTGGCGACCCACACCGCGCCCTGTATCGCTGCGACGGCCGGCGGCGTCGCAAGCGGAGACGCGAGCGTTGGTGACGCAGGCGGCGACGTCGTTTCCTGCGCCGCAGATGGCGCTGTGTTAACGGCCGGCGGTTGCGTTGGCGGAACTGCTGTTGTCGATGTCTGGGCCGGTGCAACCTGCGCGCAGCCCGTCAGCACGATCGCCAGTCCGAAGAGCAACGGCAACGAGACCTTGCCATAAGTTCGCGTTATATGTCTCATCAACCCTTCCTTTCATGCCGCCGGCTTAATCTCGCATCTGGGGATTAAACGAACCCGGCGCGTTCCCTGTGTTCCCGGGGGCGCCCATCATTTGGTAGGGCGACTACGGCGCCCGGCAGTGTCCCAACGGTCCATGCCAGCAATGAGAGCGCCCACTGGCGTCCCTAAAATAACTCGCCTTGCGACAGCTCCACAAGGGCGATTTTGCCCGGCCTGGACCCAGCAATCTTGCTTGCCAGGCTTTCCTATCGTTTAGCGAGGAAGGGTCTGCATCTGGGAGTCGCGCAGGCGCGCGAATTGCCTGTTTCATGACGCGTACTTTGGCGGTTCTCGCCGTGCGGACGGGGTTGCACAATGGCGAGCAATTGGTGCGTTGTGGCGGCGATGACCATCGACAGTATTCCAGTGGTCATCCCACCCGAACTGTTAAGCTTACGTTCAGTACAGAAAGGCAACAGACGATGGAGAAAGATCCGGTGTGTGGGATGGATGTGAACCCGGCACAGGCGGCCGGCCAATCAGAATACCAGGGCCGCACCTATTACTTCTGCTCTCCAGGCTGCAAGCGCGCTTTCGACAAGGAGCCGCAAAAGTATGTCGGGAAAGAGCACGGGAACCAGGGATCGCACGGGAGCCACGCGTAGCGCGAGTGCATCTGTGGAAAATGGGTAGAGGAGAAGGTCAGGGGAGCACGCGTTGGGTAACAAAACTGGCGCTCGCTCTCCTGACCTTCTTAACAGCCGATTGGCTGACCGCCCTTCTCACGCAGACGACCGACGGAGACTGGCTGGCGCTCGACCGGTTACCGGCAGAGGGCAGATCGAAGGGGTAGGTTAGGTTGACTTGCCTTATCTGGCGTCCCCTATAGGTCCGTTGGTCGCTGACTCGCGCACTTTTGGTCGCGGCTCTCCAACCATTTCCGACAGGCGCGTGAGCTGCAGATGCCAGGTGGCCTGCCAGTCAAACAAGTTTCGCAGCACCCGCCGCACCTCCTCGTCGGGATTCAGCCGGAAAAAGACCAGCTCGCACGCCTCCATCCGCTCCACAATCCCCAACTGCTCAAGATCGGCCAGGGCGGCGGTGATGCTTTCTTCGTCGCTGCCTAACCTGTACGCAAGATCCACCACTTGCGCTGCCGAGTGGCTGTAGCGATAGAGGTAGCTGAGCACCTCGCGCTTGACCGGTGACCATAGCACATTCAATGCGGTAGCAGCAGTTTGGGGCTCCAACCCGGCGAAGACATCGAAGGTGGTGGGCGGGAGGTCGGCTCGCAAACGCTGTACGCCGCTTTCCAGCGCGTCGGATTCTGCGGGAGCCGAATACGTAAGCACTAACGTGTAGGCACCCTGGCGCACGAAGTAACTTTGGGCGCCCGATGGCAGGCACAAGCCGTGCAAGTTCTGTGACTGCCCGGTTCGCATGGCGATAAGTGACTGTTGCAGGACTGATTCACTGAGCCCGCAGGCGCCCTCCTGCCGCACCAAGCGGCCAGCCTCGTCATATACCGCAAACCCTAACAGCTCGGCCTTCGGCCTAAGCCGGCTGAGGATAATCACTGCCAACGCCACCGGAACCACATACCAGAAGTGCGCCAGGAAGTCGCTGAGGCCCGCCTGGACCGACTCGTGCATGCGCAGAAACATCACAACCGCGTCGATGGTCCAGCCGATGAGGGCGACCAGCGCAAGCCCCGCCCAGAACGTTGTACGGTTAAATCGTCGCAGGAGAGGTTGTAATGGTTTCACTTTACACGCTCTCTGAAACCTGGCGCAGACAAACGGGCCGTCCTGCGAACGCAGGCTACAGACCGTATTCGCGGGACGGCGATTGGCTATCGGCAGACAGGAAGGCTCAGGCGAAGGTTACTCCCCTGACTCTCCGCGTCAGGCACTGCGTTCGTCAGCCTGTGTTTCGCGTTGGTTCGGTCTCAGGAGTCAGCGCCTGATCACCCCGGAACACCGTGCCGAGCCGCCAAGGCGTGCCAAGCGCCGGCAGCACCCAACGATCCAGACCCCACCACCCTGCCGTTTTCCATGCCAGGATGAGGAGGATCGCGAGCGGAAAGAGCACAGGATTGATGCTGGCCGTCCCCGCCATCATGAAGTTCCAGTTCATAAACGCCCCAAAGAAAGCCGCAACCCCCGTGAACACGCCCAGCACGAGGGCAATGCCGATCAGAACCTCTCCCGCCACGACCAGCTTCGAGAACCAGACGTAGTGGTCGCCGGCCAGGAGAGTCTCAAGGAAGGATCGGTACCAGTCAAAGGAGATAGGTGGTCTGGCTGGTGGCTCCGGCACGCGCACAGCATTCTGCCAATAGGCTTTCAGCGCTTCGCCAGTCTGGGTCCAGGCTGGGTTGCTCAGTTTACCCAAGCCTGATGTGAGCCAGCGGTAGCCTACGTAGAGCCGCACAACGAGCCACAGCCAAGCCCAGGCAGTGCTCCCGAACAGCGCCCTGGCAAACGCCGGATCCTCGAACTGCACTGACGACCGTCTGCTACGAACTGAAGTTGCACTCATAACGCCTCCTGGATCAAGACCCTGTATTGCTTTTTGTTAGCTGGTGGCATCCCGCCCAACACTGATTTGCTTCCTCTATCGATAGGAGAGACTACGCCGCTGCGCCTTCGCGCCAGTCGGACCACTTTGCGGCCGTCTGACTTTCTCCCCGTGATCCTCACGGGCGAACAAGCTTGGATTGGCCTCAAAGTCAGCTTGACATCGCGGACAGCACAGGTAGTAGGTGTAGCCGTCGTGCTGTACGCGAGCGTAGGCTCGGCCGCGCTGAATGCGCTGGCCACAGACTGGATCGTGAAGCATTAGTTATCAGCTCCTTTGGCAACATGGTACGTGCAGATGCCCCAGCACAAGGCGAGGGATCCCAACAGCAACGCAGCCGCAACCGTAAACGCGACTTTTGCCCCGAATAACGGGAGGACAATCAGTGCGACTAACACCAGGCTGCAGAGCCACACGACCAACGTGAGAGCCATCGTGCCGGGGAGATCGACCCCGTTCAGGTGTTTGCTGAGCAACTCCTTCATGGTTGCGCTCCTTCTCGCAGCACCGTCGTTCACCTTATTGCTCATCATGGCGGCCAGCCTCAGTGTTCGAGCCCGGGCGGGTTGGGGATGCTGCGAT
>CAZPTI010000137.1:0-1484 GCA_964588925.1 uncultured Anaerolineales bacterium
GACACAACATCACTCCGTCGCCATGAGACCCGTCGGGTTCTGAAAACCCGACGGGCCTTTGACACATGCTTGAGCGTCATTTATGATTGCGAGATGCGTGAACAGGCAGGCCCAGAACGCGCATCCTTTCAGTTGCGGCGGCGGGACGAACGCGGCTCGTACCTGCTTGTCCTGCTGCTGCAAAACTGCGTCGATGTCGAGATCGGCCGGCTGGGACTATGCTCGTTTGTCCCCGGCGTGTATGTCTACACGGGCAGCGCGCTTGGCCCCGGCGGCGCCTCAGCCCGCATCGAGCGGCACCTGAGCGGGCGCAAGACGCTGCGGTGGCACATCGACTACCTTGACGCCGTGGCGCCCATTATAGCCGTTTCTGTGGCATATGGGGGTGAGCGGCGGGAGTGCGCGTGGTCGCAGCGACTGGCCGCGCTGGAGGGGTGCTTCGCGCCCGTGCCGGGGTTCGGCAGCAGCGATTGCCGCGCGGGGTGCGCGGCGCACCTGTGGCGGCTGCCCGACGATTTGCCACTGAGCTGGCTGGAAACCGAGTTGACCCAATGTCCGATACACCCGACCTTATACAGGCCCTCCTGGACGCCGTAGCCGCAGGAGATGACGAGCAGGCGGAGCGCGTGGCGCGCGCT
Source organism: uncultured Anaerolineales bacterium (assembly GCA_964588925.1). Lineage (GTDB taxonomy): Bacteria > Chloroflexota > Anaerolineae > CG2-30-64-16 > CG2-30-64-16 > JALOOB01. Next base: position 639 of record CAZPTI010000137.1, read on the forward strand.
TTTGCCTCGCAGCCGTTCGTGTTGCCCGCGCTGCGCCCCCTGCTGAGCGACCCGAGCGCGGACCGGCGCTGGTGGGCGGTGCGCAGCCTTGCGCTCATCGGCGGCGCAGAGGCCGAGCGCCTGCTGATCGAGCGCCTGACCGACGAGGATGAGCCGACGCGCTGCGCAGCCGCGCTGGCGTTAGGAGAGCTTCGGGCCGAAGCCGCCATTCCGCACCTGCTGGCTGCGCTGCGAGACGCCAGCGGATGGATGCGCGACTCGGCCGCCGACGCGCTGTCGATGATCGGCGACCCCGCGCTGCCGGGGCTGGTTGAGGCGATGGGGGATGGCCGCGACCCCATCCGCGTTCGCGCCACGCGGGCGACCTGTCGCATCGTCGGCCCGGCGCTCAAGGGCAAGACGCTGAACGAGTACGACAAGAAGTACTATCCGGCGTTGACCGCGCTCTACACGGCGCTGAACGACCCGAACCGGCTGGTGCGGACGAATGCGTTTGATACGCTGAACGGGTTAGGGTTGTTTGAGGAGGTGCATATCGCGCCGTAGGTGCGGCGGTTTGTTTTTGTTGTTGGTGAGTTTGGAAGGGGAAAGGCGAAAGCGGGGGAAAGTGATGAAAGTCGAAAAGCGAAGGCAGCGAAACCTTCGGCCCGAGTAATAATGGCGCACCCGACCGCGGCCGCGGCGTGAGACCTATTGGGCGAGCGTTTCGGGCTTTCCCTTTTCGACTTTCGTCACTTTCCCCCGCTTTCACCTTTCCCTTTCCAGACCCTCCAACAGAAACGCAACCGTCTCTAGCCCCGCAACATTGTCACCAGTCGCTTCCCCTTGATCTGACGGAAGTTCGCG
>CAZPTI010000137.1:1584-13264 GCA_964588925.1 uncultured Anaerolineales bacterium
CTAGCCCCGCAACATTGTCACCAGTCGCTTCCCCTTGATCTGACGGAAGTTCGCGCCCTGGCTCACTGCCGTTGCGGCGAGCGCGATATCGTCGACGATTGTCCCCGAAATGGCGTCCACCCCGTAATCGAACAACGCCGGCGTCAGCGGCGTGGTGGCGCCGAGCAGGAGGACGAACGCGTCCGGCCCGGTCAGCGCGGCGAGCGACTCGAAGGTGCCGTTGACGAGCGTCATGCCGGTAACTGCGACGACATCGGCCTGCGGGATCACCTCGGGCGCGGCGGACGCGGGGAGGTCGCCCGGCTGCGGGTTGATCTCCAGCACGGAGAGGCGCCCCACGGCGGCGCGCACTCGCTCGGTGAACGGGAAGTGGCCGACGATTGCGACGTGGCGCCCCTGCCCGCGCTCGATAATCAGCTCCTCGGCGTTCAGCGGCTTGCAGCGCGCCTCGTCGACTTCGATCAGCGCGTTGAGCGCGGCGAAGCCGATGCTCCGCTCAGTCACGCTGTCGGACAGCACCCACCCGGCCAGGTTGCGCGCGCGGCGGCCGATGAGTTGCCCGGCGTCTCGCACGGCGGGATGGCCGTGCTCCAGGTCGTGCGCGATCTGCGTGGACGCCAGGCCGGCGCGTTGGCCGCGCTGCGTCTCGGCAGCGACAAGCGTCCAGTGCGTGCCCGCGCGTACGTCCGACACCGGGCCGTCAAGGGTGGCGGACTCCAGCAGCCGCCGCAGCAAGTCGCTCATGCGCCCTCCCCTGTCGCCAGCGCCAGACCCACGCGTCCACGCTCGCGATCCACGCTGATTACCGTTACGTCAACTATGTCGCCAACACCCACCACTTCCTGCGGGTTGCGGACGTACTTCTTGCCCATTTTGCTGACGTGGACGAGGCCGTCCTGCTTGACCCCGATGTCGACGAACGCGCCGAAGTCGACTACGTTGCGAACCGTGCCTTTAAGCGTCATCCCCTCGCGCAGGTCGTCGATGCTCAGCACATCGCGGCGCAGCACGACCGGCGGCAGGTCGTCGCGGGGGTCGCGGCCGGGGCGCAGCAGCGCATCAACGATGTCGCGCAGGGTCGGCTCGCCCACGCCGAGCAACTCGGCCACCGTCGCCCACTTCTCGCCCGGCGTTTCCAGCGACAGCCCCTCGCTCGCCAGCCACTTGCGCAGCAGGTTCGGCAGGTCCTTCAGCTTCAGGTTCAGGCCGGCCATTTCGAGCAGCGCTTTCGTCGCCGCGTAGGATTCGGGGTGAATGGTCGTGTTGTCGAGCGGGTTGCGGCTGCCGGGCACGCGGAGGAAGCCCGCCGCCTGCTCGAACGCCTTCGGCCCCAGCCCCTTGACCTTCTTGAGGTCCGCGCGGGAGTCGAACGGGCCGTTCTCGTCGCGGTGCGCGACGATGGCCCCGGCAAGCCGCTTGCTGATGCCCGACACGTAGGCGAGCAGTTGCGCGGAGGCGGTGTTCACGTCGACGCCGACGTGATTGACGACCGTCTCGACCACCGCGTCCAGCGCCGCGCCGAGCTTGCCCTGGTCGACGTCGTGCTGATACAACCCTACGCCGATGCTTTTGGGGTCGATCTTGACGAGCTCGGCAAGGGGGTCTTGCAGGCGGCGCGCAATGGAGACTGCGCCGCGCATGGAGACGTCGAGGTCGGGGAACTCGGCGCGGGCTACGTCCGATGCGGAGTAGACCGACGCGCCCGCCTCGCTGACCATGATATAGGCGGCCTTCGCCAGCGTCGACTTCGGCGGCGCGGACTGGATCAGGTTGGCGACGAGCGCCTCGGTCTCGCGGCTGGCCGTGCCGTTGCCGATGGCGATCACGCTCACGCCGTCCGCTTCGATCAGCCCGGCGAGGATGCGCCCGGCCTTTTCGCCCTCGTTCTGCGGCGGGTGCGGGTAGATGGTGGCCGTCTTGAGCAGCTTGCCCGTCGCGTCGACTGTGGCGACTTTGCAGCCGGTGCGGAAGCCGGGGTCGATGCCCATGACGACGCGCTCGCGCAGGGGCGGCTGGAGCAGCAGGTTGCGCAGGTTGGCGGCGAACACCTGGATGGCATGGTCGTCGGCGTACTCGCCCAACTGCCCGCTAACTTCGCGTTCCACCGATGGGCGCAGCAGCCGGTCGTAGCCGTCCTCGATGGCGAGGCGCAGTTGCTCGGCCGCGCGGCTGCCGGGGGCCTTCGTCCAGCGGCGAACGATGCCCATCGCAATGTCTGCGTCGGGCGTGGTGATCTCGACCTTGAGGTTGCCGTCGGCTGCGCCGCGGGAGAGGGCGAGCCACTGGTGCGGCTGAACCGCGCGGAGCGCGCAGCGAAAGTCGTAGTAAACGCGGTAGCGACCTGCCTCATCAGCGGTCTCGGACGCGCGTTTGCTGACGACGAAGCCGTCGGCTGCGAAGCGCTGGCGCGCGAGCAGGCGCGTGTTCGGGTCGTCGCTCACCGCTTCCGCCAGGATGTCGCGGGCGCCGGCGAGCGCGGCGGCCGCATCGGTCACTTGCTCGTTGACGTACTGCGCTGCAACAACGGCCGGATCGACTTTCGGGTCCTGCGCAAGCAGCAGGTCGGCAAGGGGTTGCAGGCCGCGTTCACGGGCAACGGCCGCGCGCGTCTGGCGCTTCGGCTTGTACGGGCGGTACAGGTCCTCCAGCGCCTGCAACGTGGCCGCTGCGTCAAGCTGGCCGCTCAACTCGTCGGTGAGCTTGCCCTGCGACGCGATTTCCTCCTTGACGGCCGCGCGGCGTTCGGCCAGCTTGCGGAGGTACTCCAGGCGCGTCTGCACCTGGCGTATCTGCACTTCATCAAGGTTGCCGGTGGCTTCCTTGCGGTCGCGCGCGATGAAGGGGATCGTGTTGCCGCCGTCGAGCAGGTCGACCGTCGCGGCGACAGAGTGAAGGGGCAAGCCCAGCTCCCTGGCGAGCATGGGCGAGAATACGGTTTCGGTCAAGAGAGTTTACCTCATGGGATCGCAATGAAACGGCCCGACCGGGGCCGGGCCGAGGGAAGCAAGGACGGAAAACGCACTATTCCAGCCAGGTCACCCCATCGTAAAGGTCTTTCAGGCTGATTTCGCAGTCCAGCGACTCGAACTGAAGCCTGCCCTCCAACCCGGGATACGCGGCAACCATCCAGCCCGCGTCGCGGCGCCGGAAACACTCCACCTGCGCGTTGTCCGAGTCAATAAGGATGTACTCCTGCAAGGTCGGAATGCTCTTGTAAAGCGCGAACTTTGCGCCGCGGTCGTAATCGCGAGTGGAAGGCGAGAGAACTTCTACGATCAGAACAGGATTCAGAACGGTGTCGGTGCGCCGCTCCAGAAATCGGGGTTTACCGCACACAACTGCCACGTCAGCATACGTGTAGAGTTCCTCGGTCTTGACATGAATACGAAGATCACTATTCACCACCCGACACGGCCGGCCGGCGAGGACATTGCCGAGCAAGCGGGTCAGATTGCTCGCAATGACACTGTGGTCCCACGTCCCGCCTGACAACGCGAAGATCTCGCCCCGGTGGTATTCGCTCTTATACGGCGCGACCTCTTCCATCGCCAGGTACTCCGCCGCCGTGAACTTCTTCTTCTTCGTCCTGAGCATGCTCCACCTCACAGACAATTATACCACTTCATGCGCCATAGCGCGAACCGAACTTATGCGCTATTCCCCCTTCCGCGCGCGCTGTTGCAGCTCGTACAGCTTGTTCAACGCGGCGAGCGGATTCATGTTGTTCACGTCGAGCGCCTTAAGTTCCGCAATCACCGGGTCTTCCATCGAGAAGAGCGGAAGCTGGAAGAGCACCGGCTGGCCGAGCGCGGAGCGGCGCGGGCCGGCTGCGCCGGAGGCTTCGAGGTCGGCCAGGATCTCCTGCGCGCGGGTCACGACCGGCCGCGGCAGCCCGGCAAGCTGCGCGACGTGGACGCCGTAGGATCGGTCGGCCGCGCCCGGGACGATCTTGCGCAGGAAGGCGATCGTGTCGCCCTGCTCGGCCACGGCCACGTTCATGTTGACCACGTGCGGCAGGCGCTCGGCGAGGTCGGTGAGCTCGTGGTAGTGCGTGGCGAAGAGCGTTTTGGCGCGCAGGCCGGGGTGGTTGTGAATGTACTCGACCACGGCCCAGGCAATCGCGAGGCCGTCATAGGTGCTCGTGCCGCGGCCGATCTCGTCGAGGATCAGCAGCGAGCGCGCGGTAGCGTGATGCAGGATGTTCGCCGTCTCGACCATTTCGACCATGAAGGTCGACTGGCCGCGGGCGATTTCGTCCGACGCGCCGATGCGCGTGAAGATGCGGTCGACCAGGCCGATGGTTGCCTCGTCAGCCGGCACGAATGAGCCGATTTGCGCCATGAGGACGATGGTCGCGACCTGCCTGATCCACGTCGACTTGCCGGCCATGTTGGGGCCGGTGAGGATGACGATGGCCTGTTCGGGCGAGAGGCGCGCGTCGTTCGGCGTGAAGCGCGCGCCGTCGGGCAGCAGCTTCTCCACGACGGGGTGGCGGCCCTCGCGTATGTCGATCACGCCGCTTTCGTTGAGCCGCGGGCGCGTGTAGCGGTTGGTCTCCGCCACTTCGGCCATGCTGGCGAACACGTCCAGCTCCGCCACAGCCGCAGCCGTGGCGAGAAGCTGTGGCGCGGCTGCTGCGACCTGCGCCAGCACCTGCCGGTAAAGCTGGCCCTCCAGCTCCAGCACGCGCTCCTCCGCGTTGAGCACGAGCGATTCGTACTCCTTCAGCTCGGGCGTGATGTACCGCTCCGCGTTGACCAGCGTCTGCTTGCGGATGTAGTCGGACGGCACAAGCGCGGCGTTCGCCTGCGTGACCTCGATGTAGTAGCCGAAGACGCGGTTGTAGCCCACGCGCAGCGACTTGATGCCCGTGCGCTGCCGCTCCACCCCTTCCAGGTTGGCGATCCATGACTTGGCGTCGCGCGTGGCGAGGTGAATGCCGTCCAGTTCGGCGGAGTAGCCGGGGCGGATGACGCCCGCGCTGGCGAGAGTGGCGGGCGGATTGTCGGAAATGGCCTGCGCAAGGAGCCGCGCAAGGTCCGGGCAGCCGTCGAGCGGCGCGGCGTCATGGCTTTGCCACAGAGGACTCCGAGAACGCCGAGAGACCTCTGTGGCTTCACCGTTTCGCCCGGCCAGAAGCGCGCCTAGCCGCTCGACCCGACCGAGCGCCTCGCGGATGCCGATGAGGTCGCGCGGGAGCGCAATGCCCTGGCTGCACCGGTTGGTCCACCGCTCTAAATCGCCCAGGCCGCGCAACAGCTCGCGCACTTCCGCCCGGAAGATGCCATCCACCGCAAAGGCTTGGACCGCATCGAGTCGCCTTTCCAGCGCGGCGACGTTGAGCAGGGGTTGGCCGAGCCAGCGGCGCAGCAGGCGCCCGCCCATTGGCGTGAGCGTGGCGTCGAGGACGCCGAGCAGCGAGCCTTGCGTCGAGCCGCTGCGGATGCTCTGCGTCAGTTCAAGGTTGCGCCGCGTGGCCTCGGCGAGCGTCATGAACTCGCCCAACCCGTAGGCGCGCAGGCTCGTGATCTGCGGCAGGCCGTCCTTCTGCGTCTCCTGGAGGTACTGGAGCAGCGCGCCGGCCGCGCGTGCGGCGAGGGGCTTGTCGTCCACGCCAAAGCCGATAAGGGACGCAGCCTTGAAGTGACCGAGCAGCGCTTCGCGCGCGGCCGATTCCTCGAAGCGCCACGCCAAGTAGGGCGTGACGTGGTAGGGCTGGAGGGCCTGGGGGACCGTCTCGCCCTCCCCTGCGCCGCCCTCGCCCGCGCGCTTCAGCCAGCGCGGGTCTTTGACCGGAAAGAGGACTTCGGCGGGGTTGAGGCGGGCCAGCTCCTCGGACAGGCGCAGGAGGGACTCGGCGGGGTCGGCGATCTCGGTGGCGGCGAATTCGCCCGTGCTGATGTCTGTGTAGGCGAGGCCGGCCGCGCCGGGGCCGAACACCACGGCGGCCAGGTAGTTGTTCGATTTTTCGGGCAGCAGCGCAGGCTCGACCAGCGTGCCCGCTGTCACCACGCGGCGCACCACGCGCGGGACAAGCTTCTCGCCCTTCGGCGGCTCGTTGCCGATCTGCTCGGCGATGGCGACGCGGTATCCGGCAGCGATCAGCCTGGCGATGTAGTTGTCGACCGCGTGATAAGGCACCCCGGCGAGCGGCACGCGCTCATCTCCGCCCACCGGACGCGAGGTGAGCACCACGTCGCAGACGCTCGATACGATCTTCGCGTCGTCGTCGAAGGTCTCGTAGAAGTCGCCGAGCCGGAAGAGGAGGATGATGTCCGGGTATTGCCGCTTCAGCGCCAGATACTGGCTGCGCATCGGTGTGGTCATGGCGCAGCATTATACACGAGAAGCGGGTCAGCCCCCGAAAACGATACGTCCGTTCGGATCGCCGTAGAGCACGTACGCGAGCCAGGTTGGGTTTGCCTCGTCCTCCGCCTTGATCGCCATGCGCGCGGCGTAGAACGCCTCGCCGACCGTCTGCGGCGCGCCCCCACTCCACCCCCACAGGCGATCGTAGAACTCGCGGGCGAACCTGGCGGCGAGCCTGTCATTGATCGCCCACAGCGAGCCGATGAACGCGGTCGCGCCGACCGCGAGAAACGCCTCCGCCCAGCCGCCCAGACGGGTGACACTGATGCCGACGCGGCCCGCGTGGCATGCGTTGAGGAAGATGAGCGGCGCGCTCTGCCACAGGGCGAGTTTATCGTCAAACCGGATGTTGCTCGGCATAAGGAAGCCGTCTTCCAGCTTGAGCCGCGATTCGTCCGCATCGTCGGCCTGGAAGTTGCCGTGGCAGGAGAAGTGGAAGACGTGCGCGGCGCCTTCCTCCATCTCGCGGCGGACATCAGCCGCGGTCAGCACGGGCACCGACCAGTGGCCGCCGCGCGTTGACACCTGCTTGAAGTAGTCGATTTCCGCCTGCACCGATTGCAGATTGTCGCGCGGGGCGACTACCACGCCGCGCTTAACTGTTAGCGCGCCCGGCGCGCCGCTGCCGCTGAGCCAGCGCGAGAGGCGGAATAGCTCGCACAACGGCGCATCGTTCACCACCGCGCGGCCCCCCTCTCGCTCGAAGGGGCGGACCATCTCCCACGGAATCCACGGCTCGTCCGATGTGATGACGAACCCCTTGCCCTTGTACGCGTTGAGGTTGCCAGCGCGATATTCGGCCCTGAACTCGGCGGGCAACAAGTCGGCCCACAACCGCCGGCCGATCTCTTCCAACCGGCTGCACGCAGTCTCTTCGTCGCCCGGCTCGCGCTCGTCCGAGTTAATGCGGGCGCGCGAGCTTAGCTCATCAGTGATTGTCTTGAAAAAGGCGGCCGGGTCGCTCTTGAGCGTCACGCGGCCGAGCTTGCGCTGGTCGTAGCGGCCATCTGCGGAGGTCAACACGTACTCATAGGAGAGGCCGTCGCCGAGCGCGATCACGCGCAGCGCCAGTTCGGGCGGCGCGCTCTGGCCCGACGCGGCTGCCAGCGCGACCGGCGTGATCTCCGCGCGGCCGACCGCGGGAACGCGGAACGCCGTCACTACTTCCACGCCGAACGCCAGCGACCCGATGCATTTGCGCGCCTGGTAGAACTCGACGCTGATGCGTTTTGCGCCAGGCGCGGCGGGCGTCAGGAAGAAGATGACCGGCTCGGAGTTGGCTGAGGGACGGACGGCGACGGTCGCGCCGAACGGGACCGCGGGCAATTCCGCGCCGCCGAGGCCGTACTGGACGTCGAAGTCTTCCGCGTGGACGAAAATCTGGAGGTCGCCCACTGTCAGGACGATCTCGCTCGACCCCTCCCGCACCGTGACAGTGCCCGCGGCGGCCTGCTGCGCGATGTGGACGATCAACGGGACGGACTGCTGCGCGGCATGCACCTGCGCGGGGAAGTAGACGTTGGCGAAGCGGCGGACGCGGACCGGCGCCTCTTGCGCAGGTGTAACATCTCGGCCGGGCGGCGCAATGCCGTATGTCGGCGGGAAGGACTCCAGCGGGGATTCGTCGCGTGCGCCTTTTGGCTTTGCCGCGCTGCGGTAGCGGATGGCGGACCATGTCTTGCCCGCGTTGATCGCTTCGCGGACAAATGGCAGGCGCTCGCCGAGCAGGGCATCGACGGCGTCGAGGTATTCGATGGGACTGCCGCCCCCGGCATAAGCGCGGTCAAGCGCCTCCCACCGGCTGCGCGTGGCTGAATCGAGGGTGTGATAGACCTGCGCGATCCTCAGCCGCAGCGCGTCGGCAAGGTCGGCCGGGGACGCATAGGTCCGCGCATCATACACGGACTGGAGCGCGGCGAGAGCCTGATCGCGCTGCGCCTCGTTGAGCTTTACGAACACCGGCGAAGGTCCCTCGCCGGCCTTGAGCGCGTCAAGCACGGGGCCCGGAAGTGGTGAGAGGCTGGCGATTTCCTCCAGCAGCTCGATCATAGGGCCGGCGCGGTTCAACGCGTCTGTATCGTAGATCTCGGGGCCGCGCGCGCGGATGATCTCGCGCACCGCTTCCTGCTGCCAGGGGGAGAGCGCGGGCCAGTTTGCGCGCAGCGCGGCAGCCACGGCGGCGATGGTTTGCGCGGCCAGATCGCGGCGGAATCGCATAATCAGCCTCCCCTACAAAAGCCACTCGACAAGGCGGTCCCAGCCTGTGCGCTGAGCAAAGAGCAGCGTGCGGTAGGCCTGCATGGCCTCCTCGCGGCGGTGCGGGTTGAGCGCGCGCGGGAGGAAGACGGACAGGCCGGTCGCGCGCTCGTAGGCGGGTGTGAAGCCGACGCGCAGGACGGGGGCCTCGTCGTCGCGGGCGGAGAGGTGAGCGGCCAGCGCCTGCGCCGCGGAATGCACTGCGGGGGCGTTGCGGTGGGTCGACCACTCCGCTTCGGAGGCCAGTTGCCGGGCGAAGGAGCCGAGGTCGCGGTAACTGCGATCCTGGAAGACGAGCGCTGCGTCGGCCGCGCGCTGCGCCATCGAACGGAGCATGGGCGCAGGGTCGAGCATCAGCGCATCCACGAGCGCCTTCGCCAGCGCCTCGGTCTTCTCGGTGCGCGCCGTGGCGATGGCCGACTGGGTGACGGTCTCGTCCATGCTGCGCGTCTTGCCGCCGTAGCTCGCCGCGTACTCGTCGACCACCATGCGGGCGAACGCTGCGCCGTCTATGCCGGGCTGCTTGTTGACCGCCTTGAGGATGCCGGGGTAGGGCCAGCCCTCCATCGGCTCGACCTCCTGCGAGGCGACGAAGTAATCGGCGTAGGGAGCCAGTTCGCGCGCGCCTTCGATCATCGCCATAAGGCAGGCGTCCATGCCGACCACGTCCAGCCGGACGGCGGTGGCGGCCTGCGCCTCTTCCAGCGCCCAGCGGAGGTCAACCGTGTCGAGGAAGTCCTTGCTCGAATCGTCGAAGGCGATGGGGCGCGTCGTCTCGCCGCCAGTCAACTTTGCGGACGTGGAGCGGAAAACGGGCCGGTGGGAGGTGCTGCCTTCTTCGGAAGAGCGCACGGGGCTGTAGATGTCCACGTCCAGCCAGCCCAGGCCGTGATTCCAGAGGACCAGCGCGTAATGATCGGCGGGGTAGGCTTCGACGGAGCGAACGATGAAGGCGCGCAGGTTCTCCGGGTCGCCCATGTTGACTTCCGCCATCGAGCGGACAAGGCTGTTGCCCATGCCGTTGCCCTTGCGCACCTCGACCAGGTAGGAGCCTTGCAGGGTGTCGAAGAGGCAGGTCACGGCGCAGGCATCTGTTGTGCCGACCTGCCCCATCTTCCACAGGTCTTTGTAGCCCGCGGAAGTCATCTCGGGCATGAGGCGCAGGGGGCCGTTGCTGGTGTGAAACACCTTGCCGTTGTCGCCCGCCATGTAGACCATGATGGTCCAGGGGCGGCGTTTGGGTGTGGCGGCTGAGTTCATGGGGTTCCCTCCGATTGGTGACGACAACGGGCATTGTAGCGCGGATGGCGCGGGAAGTCAACGGGATTTATTTGTTGCGGTTGACGCTATGCCGGAGTGGAGGGTAGTGCCTGGAACGCGGAGGCGCGGAGTGGAGCGGAGACACGGAGCGCGGAGGTTGCGGAGACCGAAGGGCGTCCCGCGCGAGAACAGTGGTAGAATCAGGGCAACTGAGCAAAGGAGCTTCACCTTGAAAGGGTTCTCTATCAGCATGCCGCTACTTATCGTTGCGCTGATTGTTGTGGCTGCGCTGTTGGCCGGGTGCGCGGTCATGGCGAAACAGGGCGCCCGCGCTGCGGCGACGCCAACCGAGGCGATTTGCGGGATCGGCACGCCCGGTGCGCACGCAACCAGGTCTGCGGTCGGAGGCGATTACTGGCCGACAGACGGCTGGCGGAGCGCCGACCCCGCGGCGCACGACGTCGACGGTGCGCGGCTCAAGGCGATGACGGATTACATCAAGCTGAAGGGGTTGAACATCAAGGGCGTGGTGGTGATCCGGGACGGATATATCGTGTTCGAGCACTACGGGCGCGGGGAGGGGCCGGACAGCCGCGGCGAGGTGTTCTCGGTGACGAAGAGCTTTGCGTCGACGCTGATCGGCATCGCGCAGCGGAAGGGGCTGCTCGGCGGGCTGGATCAGCGCGTGATCGACCTGCTGCCGGGCGCGTATGAGAACATGGACGCGGCGAAACAGGCGATGACACTGGAGGATGCGCTAACGATGCGGTCGGGGCTGGCGTGGACGGAGGACGACCCGACGATCGGCGCATTCTACATGTCGGCTGACCCGGTCAAGTTCATCCTCGACCTGCCGCTGACCGCGAAGCCGGGGACGGAGTTCAACTACTGTTCCGGGTGCTCGCACCTGCTCACGTCAATTGTTGGCAAGGCGAGCGGGATGCCACCACAGGAATTTGCGGAGCAAGAGTTGCTGGGGCCGCTTGGGATTAAAGGCGCGCAGTGGCTGACGGACCGCAACGGGACCGCGCTCGGCGGCTGGGGGCTGCGGCTGTCGGCGCGGGAGATGGCGAAGCTGGGGTATCTGTTCCTGCGCGGGGGGACGTGGGACGGTAAGGAGATCGTGACGCGCGAATGGGTGGAAAGCGCGACCGCGCGGCACTCGGACACGGACAGCGAGATCGGCACGGGATACGGCTACCAGTGGTGGACGCACGCGAAGCTGCCCGCGTATATGGCGTTGGGGCGCGGCGGGCAGATTGTGTTCGCGCGGCCGGATAAGGATCTGGTGGTGGCGATGCGCGCGGAGCTGCCGAACCATGACGCGATTTACTATTTGATCGAGACTTATGTGGAGCCGGCGGTTCGCTAATTGACTGACTTGAATCGCGCTATAATGGACGTGACGGTGATGATCATATGAGCGCTTCGATTTCTCCTGAGAAGCTGGCGGCTTACCGCCGGCATGCCGCCGAGCGCGAGGCGGAGCGTGAATCCGCGCTGGCGGATCGCAAGGCGCGGGCGCACATCGCTGCGCGGGACGCGGCTGAGATTCTAAAGAAGCAGTTCGGCGCGACCCGCGTCATTCTCTATGGTTCTCTCGCGCATGGCGCGTGGTGGCGCGAGGAGTCGGACGTTGATCTGGCGGCGGAGGGGATCGCGCCGGAGCTGTTCTGGCGCGCGTGGGGCGCGGTCGAGAGGCTGGCGCCGGGCATCGAAATCAACCTCGCGCCGCTGGAGACGGTGAAGCCGGGTGTGTTGCGCAGCATCGAACGAGAGGGGGTGGAGTTGTGAC
>CAZPTI010000138.1:0-12893 GCA_964588925.1 uncultured Anaerolineales bacterium
CGGCGGTGAGCAGGGGGAGCGCGCCGATGCGCGTGTCGGGCTGCGTCACCGCGGCCGAGAGCAGTTCGGTGAAGTGGCCGATCATGCGGCGGATTGTGCCTGCATCGAACAGGTCGACGCTGTACTCGAACGTGCCTGCTATGCCATCCGGCCCCTCCGACATAGAGAGCGTGAGGTCGTAGGGCGACGTGTTGCCCGGCGCGGCGAACGGCTCGATGCGGAGCGCATCGGCAGAGCCGCCCGCCTGCGCGCCCGCGGGCCGGGTCGACTGGAGGTTGAAGAGCACCTGGAAGATCGGGCTGTAGGTCAGGCTGCGTTCGGGTTGGAGCGCATCGACCAGTGTCTCGAACGGCAAGTCCTGATGGCTGTAGGCGTCGAGCGCGGCCTCTTTGACGCGCTTGAGCAACTCGCGGAACGTCGGGTTGCCGCCGAGCCGCCCGCGCATGACGAGGGTGTTGACGAAGAAGCCGATGAGGCCCTCCGTCTCCCCGCGCGTGCGGTTGGCGATGGGCGCGCCGACGGGGATGTCGTCCTGGCCCGTGTAGCGGTGGAGCAGGGTCTGGAACGCGGCCAGCAGCGCCATGAACGGGGTCGCGCCCTCGCGGCGCGCGAGCGCGGTCAAGGCGGCGGAGACGTCCGCGGGCAGCGCGAAGGTTTCGTTTGCGCCGCGGTACGACTGGACGGCAGGCCGTGGGCGATCCGTTGGCAGCTCAAGGACGGATGGCAGTCCGGCAAGCTCGTTCCGCCAGTGTTCCACTTCGGCCGCGAGCGTCTCGCCCTGGAGCCACGCGCGCTGCCACGCGGCGTAATCCGCATACTGGATGGGCAGCGGAGGCAGGGCGGCGGGCGTCTGCGTGGCATAAGCGGTATAGAACGCGGCAACTTCGCGGCCGAGCACCTCGTTCGACCACGCGTCTGAGACGACGTGGTGCATACAAAGCAGCAGGACGTGATCGTCGGCGGCGAGTTTGACCAGGCGCGCGCGGAAGAGCGGACCGCGGCTGAGGTCGAACGACGCGGAGGCTTCGCGCGTCGCCAGCTCGCGCAACTGCGCCTCGGCCGCGTCCGCCGGAAGCGCAGAGAGGTCGGAGAGGGCGAGCAGGTCGGCGGGGACTGCTTCGGTGACGACTGCGACCGGCTTGCCGCCCTCCTGCCGGAAGGTTGTCCGCAGCACTTCGTGCCGCCTGACGATCTCGTCAATGGCGTAATGGAGCGCGTCGACGTTCAGCGCGCCCTTCAGCCGCACCGCGGAGGGCACGTTGTAGAACGGGTTGCCCGGCTCCAACTGATCGAGGAACCAGAAGCGCTGCTGGCCGAACGAAAGGGGCAGCGGGCGACCGTCGCGCGGGATGTGCGCAGGGCGCGGAGCATCCCCGCGGCGCTTGCCCGCGAGCGCGGCATCGACCGCGGCGGCGGACGCGCCGAGCGTGGGCGCCTCGAACAGGGTCCGCAGCGGCAGGTCGACATCGAACGCGTCGCGGATGCGCGAGAGAAGCTGGGTGGCGAGCAAGGAGTGCCCACCGAGGTCGAAGAAGCTGTCGGTGACACTCACGCGGCCCGCGTCGTCCAGCCGCAGCAGGTCGGCCCAGATGCCGGCGAGGATCTGCTCGGTGGGCGTGGAGGGCGCGACGAACGGCTTGCCAGCATCGCCCGTGTCGAGCGCGTGACCTTCGGTGCGCGCAAGCCTGCCCCGATCCACCTTGCCGTTCGAGGTGAGCGGGAGCGCGTCGAGCGCGGTGAAGGCCGCGGGGATCATGTAGTCGGGCAGCCGCTTGCCGAGCGCGGCGCGCAGGTCGGCCGCGGTTGCGGCTTTGCCCTGCTTAAACACGATGAACGCGGCCAGGCGCTTGTCCGCGCCCGAACCTTGCGCCACGACCGCGGCTTCTTTGATCGCATCATGCTCGGATAGCACGGCCTCGATCTCGCCCAGCTCCACGCGGAAGCCGCGAATCTTGATCTGATCGTCGAGGCGGCCGAGGTATTCGAGGATGCCGTCGGCGCGCAGGCGGACCGCGTCGCCGGTGCGGTACATGCGCGCGCCGAAACCCGTCGGGTCTTTCGCAAACGGGTCGGGCAGGAAGCGTTCGGCGGTAAGTTCCGAGCGGCCGTGGTAGCCGCGCGCGACGCCGACACCGCCGATGTAAAGCTCGCCCGCGACGCCGATGGGGACCGGGCGCAGGTGGCGGTCGAGGATGTAGAGGCGCGTGTTGATGATGGGCCGGCCGATGGGAATAGAGCCGCCGATGTCGCCGTCTGCGGGCGCTTCGTAGACGCAGCAGCCGACGACCGTTTCGGTCGGGCCGTACTCGTTGAAGAGGCGCGTTTCGGGCGAGTGAGCGCGCCAACAGGCGACGTGGTCGGCCAGGAGGTTCTCGCCGCCGATGATGAAGGAGCGGGTGCGGCCCTGCGCTTCTTCGGGCGCAAGCTGCTGGCCGATCAGTTGCAGGTGCGCGGGCGTGATCTTGACCAGGCTGTAGCCGCCGTGACCGCGGAGCGCGTCCGTCAGCACCTCGACGGGCAGACCTTCGGGCAGCAGGTGGACGGTTTTCCCCGCGGCCAGGGGCGCGAGCAGGCTGGTGACGGTGAGGTCAAAGGAGATGGACGAGTGGACGGGCGCGCCGTTGCCTTCGCCCAGTGGATATGCGCGGCGGCACCACGTCAGGTAGTTGACCAGGCCGCGGTGGTGAATCAGCGTGCCCTTCGGCCGGCCCGTGGAGCCGGAGGTGTAGATGGCGTAGGCGAGGCTGTCGGGCGTGGCGATGGTTTCCACGTCCGCGGCGCTCTCCGTCGCAATGTCGTCCCAGCACTCGTCAAGCGCAAGAACAGTGCGCGGGCCGCGTTCGGAGTGGAGGCGCTCGATGAGGCGCGCCTGCGTGAGCAGCACTGAAGCGCCGCAGTCTTCCAGCATGTAGGCGAGGCGGTCGGGCGGGTAGGAGGGATCGAGCGGGACGTAGCCCGCGCCGGCCTTGAGCGCCGCGAGCATGGCGACGGGAAGCTCGACACCGCGCTCCAGGCTGATCGCGACGCGGTCGTCCAGCCCCACGCCGAGCAACCGCAGTCGCCGCGCAAGCTGATTCGCGCGGCCGTTCAACTCCGCGTAAGTCAGAGTGAGCGGTTCGCCGTTCGCTCCGTGCGCAAGGACGGCAGTCGCAGTCGGGTTCGCCGCGACTTGCGCCTCAATCAGGCGTTGCGCGGGGAGGTCGGCGGGGAAGTCGGCGTCGGTCGCGTTCCACTCGTGGAGCAGGTAGCGCGTCTCCGCGTCGCTGAGCAGCGGCAGTGCGGACAGGCGGAGGCCAGGATCGGCCGCGATGCCGGCGAGCAGGATCGTGAAGTGTTCGATGAGGCGCGCGATGGTTGCGCCGTCGAACAGGTCGGTGTTGTATTCCAGCGCGCCGGAGAATTGACCGCCCGTCTCGACCATGAAAAGGGTGAGGTCGAACTTGGACGTGCCGCTGTGCGCCTGGATCGCGCTGATGCTCAATCCGCCGTCGCGCCCGGCCTGCAATCGCAGCGGGGGCATGTTTTGCAGCGCGAACATGACCTGGAAGAGCGGCGAGTGGCTCAGGTTGCGCTCGGGGTTGAGCGCGTCCACGATCATCTCGAAGGGCGTGTCCTGATGCGCGTATGCGCCGAGGGTGGTTTCCCTGACGCGGCGCAACAGGTCGCGGAAGGTGGGATCGCCGGACAGGTCGGTGCGGAGGACGAGCGTGTTGACGAAGAAGCCGATAATGCCTTCGAGCTCTTCCTGCGTGCGGTTGGCGATGGGCGAGCCGATGACGACGTCGTCCTGCCCGGAGTGGCGGCTGAGGAGCGTCTGGAACGCGGCGAGCAGCGCCATGAACGGGGTCACGCCCTCACGCTGGCAGAGCGCGCGGAGGCCGTCGGACGTCTCTTTCGGCAGGGAGAACGTTTCGTACGCGCCGCGGAAGGTCTGGACGGAGGGCCGCGGGCGGTCGGTGGGCAGCTCGAGGAGCGGCGGCGCACCCGACAGCTTCGTCTTCCAGTAGTCGATTTGCTCGCCTAGTACGGCGCCTTGCAGCCAGCTACGCTGCCACTTGGCGAAGTCGGGGTACTGGATCGGCAGCGGCGGGAGGATGTCCGCGAGCGCGACGGGTTTGTCCGTGGCGCGCGTCTGGACGTCGTACAGCGCGGCCATTTCGCGGATGAGCACGTTGCTCGACCAGTTGTCCGAGATGATGTGGTGCGTGGTGAGCAGGAACGCGTGATCGTCGGGCGCGAGACGGACGAGGCGCGCGCGCATGAGGGGCGCGCGGGCGAGGTCGAAGGGCGTCTGCGCCTCTTCGTTTGCCGCCTGGAGCAGGGCGGCCTCGCGCTCCGCACGCGGCAACGCGGAGACGTCATCGACGGGCAGCGCGACTGTGACCGACGGCGCGACGATCTGCTGCGGGATGCCGTTCTCGGCGGCGAAATAAGTCCGCAGCCCATCGTGCCGCGCAACCACCGCATTCAGCGCGCGTTCCAGCGCGGGGACGTCCAGCGCGCCCTGCAGCCGGATCGCTTCCGGGATGTTGTAGAAGGGGCTGTTCGGCTCCAACTGGTCGAGGAACCACAGCCGCTGCTGGGCAAAGGAGACCGGCGCGGCGAATGCGCCGTCGGCCCGGCGGTCGCGCGGACGGGCGACGATGGGAGGCGCCTGGCGTTCCGTTTCCGGCCCCTTGAGCTTTGCCGCGTCGACCTGCTCCGCAAGCGCGGCGACTGTGGGCGACTCAAAGATATTCCGCAGGGGCAGGTCGACCTTGAATTCGGCGCGGAGGCGCGAGACAAGCTGCGTCGCGAGGAGCGAATGCCCGCCCAACTCAAAGAAATTGTCGGACGCGCCGACCTGTTCGACGCCGAGCACCTCGCCCCACAGCGCGGCCATGCGCGCTTCGGTCTCAGTGCGCGGCGCGATGTATTCATCCTCGGCCGCGCGCTGCGTCCAGTCGGGCGCGGGGAGATTGCGGCGGTCCACCTTGCCGTTCGGGGTGAGGGGCAGGCGCTCCAGTTCGACGAAGAAGGACGGCGTCATGTAGTCGGGCAGGCGCTCCTGGAGGAAACGGCGCAGGTCCGATGCGGTGACGGACGGGATGGCTGGCCCGCGGCGCGGCACGTAGTAGGCGACGAGGCGGCGCTGGCCCCTGGGATCGGTAGGCGCGTTGACTGCGCACGCGGCGATGCCTTCGTGCCGGTCGAGCGCGGCTTCGATTTCGCCCGGCTCGATGCGGTAGCCGCGAATCTTGACCTGATTGTCCGCGCGGCCGAGGAACTGCACGTTGCCGTCGGGGAGGTAGCGCGCGAGGTCGCCGGTGCGGTACATGCGCGCGGCGAGACCCGACGGGTGCGCCACTTTGTGGCGGTCGAAACCCGTCGGGTCTACAAATGGATCGGGCAGGAAGCGTTCGGCGGTCAGGTGCGGGCGGCGGTGGTAGCCGCGGGAGACACCGGGGCCGGCGATGTAAAGCTCGCCGGGGACGCCGACAGGCGCGGGCTGGCCGTAGGCGTCGAGCACGTACATGCGCTGATGCGCGAAGGGGCGGCCGATGGGGACGATTTGGTCCGCGCTCAACCCGCCGAGCGCAGCCGCGTCACTCGCGCTAATTTCGTAGTAACAGGTGTCGATCGTCGTTTCGGTCAGGCCGAACGAGTTGATGAGGCGGGTTTCGGGGCCGCAGAAGCGCAGGAAGCGGCGGTACTCGCCCATGAACCAGCTATCCGAGCCGCATGCGAGCACCTGCATGAAGTCGAGCTTCTGGCCGGTGTCGTCGAGGTGCTGGATGAGGGGGCGGAGGACGCCGGGGACGAACTCCGCGCAGGTGACGCGCTCGCGGCGCATGAGCGCGTACAACTCCTCCGGTTGCAGCAGCAGGTCGCGCGGGACGAGGACGAGCGCTCCGCCGGAGCACAGCGCCCGCGCGAGGTCGCCGGTGAAGACGTCGAACGAAAAGCTCGCCATTTGGAGGTGCGTCTTGACCGGATCGACCAGCCGGTACGCGTCCTCCCAGGCAAGATAGGCGTTGACGAGGTTGCGGTGCTCGACGAGCGCGCCCTTCGATTGGCCGGTGGAGCCGGAGGTGTAGATGACATAAGCGAGATTGTCGGGGCTGACGTCAGTAGCAGGCGCGGTGTCCGGCTCTGTGGCAACGTCGGGCCAGTCAGCATCCAGGCAAACGACGCGGTCCACCGTCGGAGCATCTTCGCCGAGCGGTAGGCGGTCCAGCACGCGCGCTTGCGTGACGAGGATGGACGCGCCAGAGTCGGCCAGCATGTGGCGGATGCGCTCAGCTGGGTAGCTGGGGTCAATGGGGAGGTAGGCGCCGCCAGCCTTGAGAATGCCGAGCAGGCCGACGATCATGTCGGCGGACTTCTCCGCGCTGATCGCTACGATGGATTCGGGGCCGACGCCATGTTTGCGGAGCGCGTGCGCGAGTTGATTGGCGCGGCGGTCAAGCTCGCCGTAGGTGAGGCGGACTGCGGCGGGCGTCCCGTTCTCGTCGGGCGCGATGACGGCGACGGCATCGGGCGTGGCTGCGGCGCGCTGCTCAATCAGGCGGTGAACCGGCAACGCCGCGCGCGGATCGGTTTCTGCGCCCGTCTCGTTCCACTCGACCAGCATCCGGCGGCGCTCGTTCGCGCTGAGCAGGGGCAGCAGGCCGATTTTGGTGTCGGGCGCGGCGGCTGCGGCGGTCAGCAACGCTTGGAGGTGGCCGAGCAGGCGCTGCATGGTGCTGCGGTCGAAAATATCGGTGTTGTATTCGACGGAGGTGGCGAGGCCGTCCGCCTGCTCGGTCATGTTCAGCGTGAGGTCGAAGGTGGAGGTGCCCGCGTCCACTTCAACCATCTTCAGTGAGAGGCCGGAGGAATCCTGCGGGCGCATGGTGACGGCGGAGCCGGCGTTCTGCAGGATGAACATGACCTGGAAGAGGGTCGAGTGGCTCATGTCGCGCTCGGGCTGGAGCGCGTCGACGATCATCTCGAACGGCAAATCCTGGTGCGCGTAGCCTTCGAGCGCGACTTCCTTCACGCGGCGCAGCAACTCGCGGAAGGTCATCTCGCCACTAACTTCGCTGCGGAAGACGAGCGTGTTGATGAAGAGGCCGATGAGCGGCTCTAGCTCGGCGCGCTGGCGGTTGGCGATGGGCGAGCCGATGCAGATGTCGGTGTGGCCGGTGTAGCGGTGGAGCAGCGCGTAGAAACCCGCGAGCAGGGTCATGAAGAGGGTCGCGCCCTCCTGCCGGGTGAGCGCGTTGAGGCTGTCACTGAGAGGACGCGGGAACTTCGTGTGGACGGTGGAGCCGTTGGCGGACTGGACGGCGGGCCGCGGACGGTCGCCGGGCAGTTCGAGCACGGGCGGGGGCGGATTGCCGAGCTTTTCCTTCCAGAACGCAATCTCGGCCTGCAACACGTCGCCGCTCAACCACTCGCGCTGCCACTCGGCGTAGTCGGCGTACTGGATGGGCAGCGGGGGGAGAGGCGATGGCCGGCCGGCGGAGAACGCGGCGTAGAGCGCGGCGAGTTCGGCTACGAACACGTTCATGCTCCACCCGTCCGAGACGATGTGGTGCATGGTGATGAGCGCGATGTGTTCGCGAGGCGCGAGGCGGATCAGCTTCGCGCGCAGGAGGGGGCCGCGTTGCAGGTCGAACGGCTGGCGGGCTTCGTCGCGCGCAAGACGCAGCGCCTCGGCCTCGCGCTCTGTTTCGGGAAGGCTGCTGAGGTCGATCAGCGGCGCGTCGAGGGCCAGCGCGGGCGCGATCAGTTGCGACGGCTCGCCGTCGACCGTGGCGAAGGTCGTGCGGAGCGCCTCGTGCCGCGCGACGATTTCGTTGAGCGCGCGGCGCAGCGCGTCGACCTTGAGCTCACCGGTGAGCCGGATCGCGGAGGGGATGTTGTAGAACGGGCTGCCGGGCTGGAACTGGTCGAGGAACCACATCCGCTGCTGGCCGAAGGACATCGGGAAGACGAACACGTCACTCTGTGACGCTTCGTCGTCCAGGGGGATGTTCTCGGCGGGCATGGGTTCGCGCACGTCGGTTGCCATCATGCGCCTCCCTGCCCGCCGTCGATTTGGCTTCTGCTGACGCGGCGTCCCTCGCGCGAGCGCGCGGTGATGGCCGGCGCGGCGGGGACAGAGGGCTGCGGCGCGGCCTTTGCGAGGTCGACTGCTTCCGCCAGACCCGCGACGGTCGGCTTCTCGAAGAGGGCGCGCAGGGGCAACTCGACCTGATAGGCGTCGCGGATGCGCGCGATGAGCTTTGTCGCCAGCAGCGAGTGACCGCCCAGCTCGAAGAAGTTGTCGTTGACACCGACGCGCTCGACGGCGAGCAACTCGGCGCACATGGCGGCGAGCGCGGATTCGGTTTCGCTGCGCGGCGCAACGTATTCGGCGGTTGTCTCGCGGCGCGAGGCGTCGGGCGCGGGGAGGGCGCGGCGGTCGACCTTGCCCGCGGGGGAGAGGGGGAACGCGTCGAGCGTGACGAAGACGCCGGGCGTCATGTATTCGGGCAGGCGCTGGCGCAGGTGCGCGCGAAGGTCGGCGGAAGACGGCGCGCTGTCGCCCGCGGGGATCACGTAGCCGACGAGCATGTCGCCTCGGACTGCGACTACTGCGTCCCTGACCCCTTCATGTTCGCGCAGCACGGCCTCGATCTCGCCGAGCTCGATGCGGAAGCCGCGCACCTTGACCTGGTCGTCGATGCGGCCGATAAACTCAAGCTCGCCGTTCGCGAGCCACCTCACCAAGTCGCCTGTACGGTAGAGCCTCTTTTCGCTGCGAATTTTGCCAAATTCGCGGCGGGCTTCGATGAATCGTTCCGCGGTGAGTTCAGGGCGATTGAGATAGCCCTTTGCCACACCAACCCCGCCGACGAGCAGCTCGCCGGGGACGCCGATGGGCTGCGGTTGGAGACCCGCTCCGGCGGCTGCGTCGACGACGTAGCACTGGAAGTTGGCGATGGGGCCGCCGATGGGCGGACCGCCGAAGGGCCAGTCCTCCGAGGCGTCGCAGCGGCGCATCGTCGCGCAGACGGTGGTTTCGGTCGGGCCGTAGGCGTTGAAGAACCTTCTCCCGCCCGCCCATTGCGCCACGATTTCGTTCGTGCAGCGTTCGCCCGCGGCGACGACGGTCTCCAACTCGGGCAACTCGGACGGCGAGAGCAGCGCCAGCAGCGAGGGCGGTAGCGTGACCGTGGTGATGCGCGCGGACTGGAGCAGCTTGAGCAGCTCGGGGCCGGAGGACAGCGTTTCCTGCGGCGCGAGGATCAGGGTCGCGCCGGAACGCAAGGCCATGACCGTCTCCCACACGGACGCGTCGAAGGAGAAGGCGGAGAATTGCAGGACGCGCTTGCCGGGGCGCATGTCGAACTGCCGGGCCTGTTCGTCGGCCAGGTTGCAGAGGCCGCGATGCGCGAGGAGCGCGCCCTTGGGCCGGCCGGTCGAGCCGGAGGTGTAGATGCAGTAGGCGAGGTCGGACGGGCCAACCGCGACGGCGGGATCGGTGGCGGGCTGCGTGGCGATTTCCGGCCACTCTGCGTCGAGTTGGACCGCGCGAATCGCCGAGTCAGGCGCGAGCGGGAGGCGCGGGAGCACGGCGGACTGGGTGAGCAGGACATTGATGCCCGAATCGCTCAACATGAAGGCGAGGCGTTCGGCAGGATAGTTCGGGTCGAGCGGGAGGTAGGCCGCGCCCGCTTTGAGGATGCCGAGGATGCCGACGACCATGTCGAGCGAGCGTTCGACGGAGAGGCCGACGAGCGCGCCGGGATTAACGCCGAGACTGATGAGGTGGCGCGCAAGTTGATTCGCGCGAGCGTCGAGTTCCGCGTAGGTGAGCGCGCCGCCACCGGCAAATTCGGCTGCGGTCGCATCCGGCGTTTTAATAGCCCACTCGCTGATAAGCGCGTGGATGGTCGTGTCGTCGGGGAAGGGGGTTGCGGTCTGATTCCAGGCGTCCAGCACGAGCGCGCGTTCTTCGGGCGCGAGGATCGGCAGCGTGGCGACCGGCTGATCCGGGTCGGCGAGCGCGACGTCGATCAGTTGGCTCAGGTTGCGGGCCATGCGCTCGATGGTCGACCGGTCGAAGAGGTCGGTGTTGTACTCCCACGACGCGCCGAGACCTTCGTCAAGTTCGGTGAAGGTGAGCAGCATGTCGAACTGCGCGGTGCCGCGTTCGACCTCCACCGAGCGGAGCGTGAGGCCGGGGAGGGGCTTCGCGGGCATGGGCAGGTTTTGCAGCGAGAGCGCGGCCTGGAAGAGCGGCGTGTGACTCATCTCGCGGCGCGGCTGAACTGCGTCGACGAGCATCTCGAAGGGCACGTCCTGATGCGCGTACGCGCCGAGCGCGGCTTCGCGCGCGCGGGCGACTACCTCACGGAAAGATGGATTGCCGTCGAACTTCGCGCGGAAGACGAGCGTGTTGACGAAGAAGCCGATCAGCCCTTCCAGTTCGGGGCGGTTGCGGCTGGCTACGACCGAGCCGACCGCGATGTCGGACTGGCCGGAGTAGCGCGAGAGGAGCGTCTGATAGGCGGCCAGAAGGACCATGTAGAGCGTGGCGCCCTCGCGCTTCGCGAGCGCGTTTAGCCTGCGTTGCTGCTCGCCGGTGAGGCGGAAGGAGCAGGTTGCGCCGTTGGACGTTTGCACGGCGGGCCGCGGGCGGTCGGTGGGCAGGTCGAGCCGCGCAGGGAGGCCGGCAAGTTGCTGCTTCCAGTATTCGAGTTGTTGCTGCAGGGGCGTGGTTTCCACGGCCTGCGCGCCTTGCAGCCACGCGCGCTGCCACGCGGCGTAATCGGCGTATTGGACCGGCAGAGGTTGCAGGGGCGTGGTTTCTGCGCCTGCGCGCTTCGCTTCGTAAAGCGCGGCGAGCTCACTGACGAGGATGCCGAGCGACCAGCCGTCGGCGGCGATGTGGTGCGCGGTGAGGATGGCAAGGTGATCGCGCTCGGCCAGGCGGAAGATGCGGACGCGGAGCAGCGGGCCCTTTGCCAGGTCGAACGGCTGACGCACTTCGTCCATCGCGCGACGCAGGGCTTCGGCTTCGCGCTCGGCAGGGTCCGCCATGTTGGAGAGGTCTTCGACGGGCAGGTCGACGGTCTGCTGCGGCGCGATGATCTGCGCAGGCTCGCCGCCGCGGGCGCCGAAGGTGGTTCGCAGCACTTCGTGGCGCGCGATGATGCCGTCCAGCGCGTAGCTCAACGCGTTCAGGTCAAGCTCGCCCTCCAGCCTGATCGCCGCGGGCGTGTTGTAGGAGAGCAAACCTGGCTCCAACTGATCGAGGAACCAGAGGCGCTGCTGGCCGAAGGAGAGGGGCGGCGGTTCGAGGGGGAGGCCGTCCGCGCCGCGCGGGAGCGGCTGGATTGGCGGGGCGGCGAGGGTTCCGCCTGTGTCCCCGCGCGCTGCGGCAACCACCTGCGCCATGCCGGAGACGGTCGGATTCTCGAAGAGCGCGCGGAGCGGCACATCGACGCCGAATACTTCGCGGATGCGCGAGGCGAGGCGCGTGGCGAGCAGCGAGTGCCCGCCGAGGTCGAAGAAACTGTCGTCTGCGCTCACCTTCTCCGCGCCGAGCAGGCCTGCTCCAAGCAGGTCGGAGAAGAGGCCGGCGAGAAGCTGTTCTTCGGGGGTGGACGGCGCGCGCTGCTCCGCGTCCGAGATTTCGGGCGCGGGGAGGCGGCGGCGATCCACCTTGCCGTTGGGGGTGAGCGGGATTTCGGGCAGCGTCACCCATGCGGCGGGCAGCATGTAGTCGGGCAGGCGCGCGGCGAGCGCGGCGCGCAGCGCGGCGACGTCGACTAACTCCGGCGCGACATAGGCGATGAGGCGCGGGGCTGCCCCCTCCTTCTTCTGCGCCACAACTGCGGCCCCTGCCACGCCGGGGAGCGCGGCGACGGCGGCCTCGACTTCGCCCGGCTCGACGCGGTAGCCGCGAATCTTCACCTGGTCGTCCGCGCGGCCGGCGAACATGAGATTGCCATCAGGCAACCAGCGAACGAGGTCGCCTGTGCGGTAGAAACGCGTGACGGGCTTTGCCGCAGAGGTTGCAGAGGGCTCAGAGGAGGCTGCGAGCGCGAGCGGGTCTTCGAGCGGGAGCTCGATGAAACGCTCGGCGGTCAGGTCGGGGCGGTTGAGGTAGCCGAGGGCAAGGCCCGCGCCGCCGATGAGCAGTTCGCCGGGCGCGCCCTGGGGCATCCAGCGCATGCGGTCGTCCACCACGCGGACGATCACGTTTTCGATGGGTTTGCCGATGGGATAGGCCGCGGGGTACGGGCCGGCGCTGGATGATGCGCGCAGCGTGGCGGTGACGGTGGTTTCGGTCGGGCCGTAGGCGTTGACGAACAGGCACGGCGCGGGAATTAGCTTGTTCCATGCGGCGACGCGTTCGGGCGACGGCGCTTCGCCGCCGAGGACGAGGGTCTTGACCGGCGCGTTGAACGGATGATTGCTTGCCGCAAGGTCGTCGACCCAGGCGTGCCAGACGGGCGCAGGCAGGTGGACGTGCGTGATGGCGTGGCGCTCGCAGAAGGCAGCCAGCGGCTCGCCAAGGCGCTCGCGCTCCTCGCCGGGGAAGACGACCGCCGCGCCGCAAATCAACGGCAGCCAGAACTGCTCGCCCGCGGCGTCGAAGCCGGGGTTGATGAACTGCAACATGCGGTTGCCCGCGGCGAGGTTGTAATGGCCGACCATCGCGGGCGAGTGGTTCGAGAGCGCGCGGTGCGGGATAAGGACGCCCTTCGGCGCGCCGGTCGAACCGGACGTGTAGATGATATAAACGGGATCGTCCGGGCCGCCGAGCGATTCCGGTTCGTCGTCGCGACCCCACTCGCCGTCGCGCCATTCGCTGCCGAGACAGAGAACGGGCGCGGCCACGGGAGGAAGCGAAGCGCGAAGCCCGTCGTGCG
>CAZPTI010000139.1:0-12847 GCA_964588925.1 uncultured Anaerolineales bacterium
ATGTCAAGGCGTACTGCAAGAAGATCATCGACTACACCAGGGGCAAGCCCGGCCTGATCATGGACGCGGCGATCATGCTCGACGAGGCCAATCCGGCGAACCTCAAGGCCATGTTCGATTACACGCGCGAGTACGGCAAGTACTAGCCGAACGCGGGGTTGAGCGCAAACCTGACAGGTCTCGAAGACCTGTCAGGTTTTATTTTGCGCTTACTGGTGGTAGTGCAGCGACCACCCCAGGTAATTCCCCAGCGCCTCCCGAATCGCCGCCCCGACGCGCGCCTGCGTCATCGCGACATGGTGCTCGAAGCCATTGCGCAGGATGAACTGGAGCAGGTCCTGCAGGTGCGGGATTTCCGCCACGCCGTATCCGCCGTAGGTGTCCAGCTCGTCATCCGTCAGCTTCCCCTCGCCCGCGTACGCGCGCAGGCCGCCGCTATAGTCGTCCGTGGCGATCCGCAGATACGTGAACGGCTCGGCTTTCACGCGGCCGTACATGATCCCGTACGAGTTCTCGTTCCCGAAACTCTCACCGGTGCCCGGATTATAGGTCATCACCGGGATGTCGGTGAACACCTGCGCGGGCAGGTTGGAGCAGTGGAAGACGACCGCTTTGTCTTCCTCGTCCTCGAAATTGTTGTTCCAGTCGATCAGCGCGGCCGGCTGGCCCGACGCCAGCGCCAGCGCGCGCATCGCCAGCGCGCCCGCCACGTCCGTCTCGCACGCGGAGGGCATCAGCGAGTTGCTCATCATGCTCATGAGGGTGCAAGGGAACGTCCCGAAGTGCTCCTCCATCGCGGTCCAGCACTGGATCGCGGTCGCGTCCAGCCGCTTGGCCGCGGTCCACTGGTCGATCACCACGCCGAGCCGCGCCATTCGGTCAAGCGAAACCTCCGGCACGCCCGCCGTCCGCGCATAGGCGTCGATGGCCCGGCGCTTGGCGACGACCGCCGCGTCATCGGCGGACAGGTTGTTCGCCCGCCCGAACGCTTCCGACAGGTCGAGCGTTTCGACTGAAATCCCCTGCCGCTCCAGGATCTTCTCCGAGTAGCGCACGGTATTGAATGCAGCCGGCCGCGCGCCGAGCGCGCCGATGCGCGCCTTGCGCATCCCCTTGACCACGCGGCATGTCGCGGCAAAATCCCGCACGTCCTGCCTGAACGACGGGTTATCCACGTCGACCGTGTGCAGGCAGGTCGGCGTGTACTTGATGCCATACTGGTACAGGTTGTTGCACAGCGACATTTTCCCGCAGAACGAGTCGCGACGCCGCGCATGATCCATGCGCCCGCGACGGTCGGGGTAGGCGTGAATGAGGATGGGCACGTTCAGGCCCGACTGGCGGATCGTTTCGGCAACCGCCTTCTCGTCACCGAAGTTGGGCAGGGTGACGATCAGGCCGTCGATCTCCTTCGCGTGCGCCGCGAATTTCTCGGCCGCGACGAGCGCATCGTCAATCGTGGAGACCGCGCCGTAGAGTGTGTCCGCGCCGGTCAGCGCGATCGTCTTGATGCCTTCCTCGGCCAGCGCGCGGAGCATGTCCTCGCGGCCTGCTTCGCAGAGGTGGGCGGGGAAAAACTCGCGCGAGCCGACGATGACGCCAAGTGTGGTGGTGGAATTCATGGCTTTCCTCTTCGTGTGGGATGCGACGCGATGCTGCCGTAATGGTGCGGAGACCGCGCGAAGGTCTTACTGGGTTGGAGACAAGTTCATTATACCGCAACTGAGACAAAACCGTTTTTGGCGGTATACTGCCCCATACTTCTTCCTGCGCATGGAGCGTTCAGTATGCCTGTCAGCCGTCCATACGTCGTCTGCATCACGTTGAATCCCGTGCTCGACACCACTTACTTCGTCGACGAGATGCGCCCAACTTACCGCACGGAAGCCCACCGCGTCACCCACATTGCCGGCGGCAAGGGCAACAACGTCGCCCGCGCGCTCGGCATCCTCGGTGTGCCTGCGGTGTCGATGGTGGCGCTCGGTGGAATGATCGGGCGCAACGTGGCCGAAGTGTGGCGGGATGATCCGTTCGAAGGCGTGCCTGTCTGGGTGAGCGGCGAAACGCGGCTGCAAATCACGGTCATCGACCGGCACAGTACGCAGCGCGCGTTTTACGCGCCGGCCGCGCCCTTCGCCGCAGAGGACGCCGAGCGCGCAGAGGCGGCATTTGAGCGGTTGCTGCCAGGCGCCAGTGCTGTCTGCATGTGCGGCAGCTCGCCGGGAACGGCGGGCGATTCGCTCTACGGGCGCTTCATTCGTCGCGCAAGAGAACACGGCGCGCTGACGCTGCTGGACACGTACGGGGAAGCCTTGCGTGTCGGACTGGCTGCTGGACCGGATATCGTCAAGGTCAACGCGGCGGAAGCCGCGGGACTCCTCGGCCGCGAAGTCAAAGACCACGAGCAACAACGCGCAGCATTGCTGGCGCTGCGAGAGGCAGGGGCCACGAACGCGATCCTTACCGTGGGCGAGCAGGGCGCGCTGCTGGCAACGGCGCAGGGGATGTGGCGCGCTGCCCCGCCGCCGGTCGATGCCGTCAACCCCATCGGCTCAGGCGACGCGATGACTGCGGGCATCGTGGCCGGGCTGCTGCGAGAGGAGTCGGCAATCGATGCGTTCCGGCGAGGCATCGCAACTGCTGCGGCGAACACGCTGACGTGGGACGCGTGCCGGTTTGACGCAGGCGAAGTCGACCGTCTGTTGCCCCTTGTTCATGCGCAGCCGCTTCCCTGACGCCCACCGTGCGTTATAATACGCGCACCCCTGATATCCACTTGCGCAAAGGAGACCAATGAGCACTGCAACCACTCTTCTGCGGCTCGGGCTGGTCACCCTCGTCCTTGCCGCGCTCCCTGCCACCGCGTTTGCGGGCAGCAAAGGTCCCGGTTATCAGACCGGCTTCACGAAGTGGTCCGGCGCAGAACTATCCGGCTTTTCGAGCAGCGGGATCGTCCACGACGGAACGCAACTTGCGCTCAACCTGAGCGCGGCAACCACCGAAACCGACCCCGGCGGCATGTACAACGGCGGCGCGTACAAGGTAGGCGAGGCCACCGGGCCGGTGTTGCCGGTCAACTTCGCCTTCACCGAAGCCATCGCATCGTGGAACGCGACCACGCCATCGGGCACGTGGGTTGAAGTGCTGCTCCGCGCGCAGATCGGCGCCCGGTGGACGAAGTGGTACAACATGGGCGTGTGGGCGTCGGGGACCGATACGATCCAGCGCCACTCGGTTAAGCTGCAAGGCGACGCCGACGGCTACGTCGCGACGGATACGCTCGTTCTCACGCCGAAGAAGGCCACGGCCACGGCGCTCCAACTCAAGGTGCGCCTGTTCAGCGCAAACAGCGCGATTCCGACGGTCCAGCGCCTCAGCCTGACCTACAACACGCCCGCGCCGAAGAAATTCGCCGCCAGCGCAGGCAGTTCGGCCAACTGGAACACGCTGCTCGCCGTCCCCGAATGCTCGCAGATGATCTACCCGGACGGCGGCAACGTCTGGTGCAGCCCGACATCGACCTCGATGGTGCTCGGCTTCTGGGGCATCGACGCTGGGCCGTGCGAACAGCGCGTGCGGAATGCGGTCAACGGCGTGTACGACTATGTGTACGACGGGCACGGCAACTGGCCCTTTAACACCGCATACGCGGCGAGCCGGGGCATGGAAGCGTACGTGGTTCGCTACACGGGGCTGGATAAGGTGGAGCCGTGGGTGAAGGCGGGGGTGCCGGTCGTCGTCAGCTACGCATGGCAGAAGGGCGAGCTCACCGGCGCGCCCATCGACGCCAGCAGCGGCCACCTGGGCGTGATCGTCGGGTTTGACGCGTCGGGCAACCCGATGGTGAACGACCCGGCTGCGGCCAGCGACGCGGAGGTGCAGCGGACGTACCTGCGTTCGGAGTTCGAGCCGCTGTGGCTGGGCAACTCCGGCGGCACGGTCTATCTGATCTACCCGCCCGGAATGTTCTAAAGCCGTAGCATAAGTTGCCTGACTTGCGCCGCCGCAAAGCGGCGAAGTCAGGCGATTGCGCTATATCTTACTTGTACACCGGCAGCCACTCGCCATGTGCCTCGATCAGGTCGTCCACTAGTTGCCAGATCTGGTCGAGGTCCAGCTCGGCCGCAGTGTGGGGGTCGAGCATCGCCGCGTGATAGATGGCCTCGCGGCGTCCGGTCAGCGCGGCCTCGACCGTCAGCTCCTGCACGCCAATCTGCGTGCGCATCAGCGCGGCCAGGTGCGTCGGCAGCGCGCCGATCTTCGTCGGCTGCACCCCGTTCGCATCGACCAGGCACGGCACCTCCACCGCGCACCCTTGCGGCAGGTTGTCGATCAGGCCGTGGTTGAGCACGTTGCCGTAAACGACGCGCGGCGTGTTCGTCTCGATGCTGTGGATGATGCCCGATCCGTATTCCAGGCTCTGCTTCGGCTTGTCGAACTCCAGCACCTGTTCAATCGCGCCTTCGATCATTTTGTGCGACGCCAGCTTCTGGCTGCGCAGGTAGTGGATGAATGCCTGGAGTTCCTCTTCCGAGACCTCATCGGGATGTTCCATCCGCCGGCGCGCGAACTCCCAGCCCGCAATCTGAAACTCGCAGCGCGCGATGTACTCGTCCAACGGGATATTGAACTTCTCCAGCAGGTCGGGCCGGTCGCGCTTGATGAACCAGGGCACGTATTCGGAGAAGTGCTCGCTCGACTCGGTCACGAAGTAGCCGAGCCGCCGGAACATCTCATAACGCACCATGTTGTCTTCCGGCACGCGGCCCTCGTCGATGACGCGCTGGATGTAGGGATACAGGTCTTCGACCCCGCCATCGGGCGTGCGGCGCCAGAAGTTCAGGTAAAACGCCATGTGATTGATGCCCGCGCAGACGTAGCGGATGTCCTCAGCAGGCACGTCGATGTCTTCGGCCAGGTGCTCGACCGTGCCCTGCACGCTGTGACACAGGCCGACGTTCTTGACCCCGGTCGCCTTCTGGATCGCCATCGTGTTGATCGCCATCGGGTTGACGTAATTCAGCAGCCAGGCGTCCGGGCAGACCTCCTCCATCTCGCGCGCGAGGTCGAGAAACACGGGGATGGTGCGCAGCCCGCGCATGATGCCGCCGATGCCGAGCGTGTCGCCAATGGTCTGGCGCAGGCCGTACTTCTTGGGGATTTCAAAGTCGATGACGGTCGATGGCCGGTAGCCGCCGACCTGGAACATTGAAATGACGTGGTCCGCCCCGCGCAGCGCCGCGCCGCGATCCAGGTGCGTCTCGATGCTCGGATGCGCGCCGCGCACGGCTGCCAGCCGCTCCGCCACGATCTTCGTGGTGCCGAGGCGCTCCGCGTCGATGTCGTACAGCGCAATGGTCGAATCGGCCAGTTCCGGGTAGGCCAGGATGTCGCCGAGGAGATTCTTCGCGAACACAGTGCTGCCCGCGCCGATAAACGTAATCTTTGCCATAAGTCCTCTTTGGGGGTGGGTGGATTACCGGCAACAAGCGGAGAAACGAGGCTCGACGAAGGGGCCTTTGGGAGAGTCCTGTGAGGCTTCGCTTCTCAGATGCTTTGTGGTAGATTGCTCAGTATTCTAGCATGGAATCAGGCATGCTCAAAGGACATGGAGGGCTGACTCTTGAAGGCTGTTAGAATCACGGAGATTGGGCGTCCCCTGGAAGAGCAGGAGACGCCGACGCCGGTTCCACAGGCAGGCGAGGTGCTGGTGCGTATCCGGGCCGCGGGCATCTGTCACTCGGATGCGCACTACCGCGCGGGCGTTTCGCCGGTCGGGCCGCTGCCGCTGACGCCGGGGCACGAGGTGGCGGGCGTGGTCGAGGCGCTTGGGCCGGGAACCTTGCGAACGCGTATCGGAGACCGCGTTGCGCTGCACTATCTCGTCACCTGCGGCCAGTGCGCGGGGTGCAACCGGGGGCAGGAACAGTTCTGCGAGACCGGCCAGATGATCGGCAAGCACCGCGACGGCGGCTATGCGGAATATATCTGCGTGCCGGAGCGCGGGATCGTGCCGCTGCCCGACGAAGTGCCGTTCGAGTGGGGCGCGATCATGATGTGCTCGTCCGCAACGTCGTTTCACGCGCTGCGGAAGGCGCGGCTCCAGCCGGGCGAAACCGTGGCGGTCTTCGGCGCGGGCGGCCTGGGCATGTCTGCCGTCCAGCTGGCGAAGGGACTGGGCGCGCGGGACGTGTACGCGGTGGACATCAACCGCGAGAAGTTGGTCATGGCGGCCAGCTTTGGCGCGATCCCCGTCGACGCGTCGCAGGCGAATCCCGTGGAACTGATCCGTCACTTGACGAACGGCCGCGGCGTCGACGTCAGCCTCGAATTGATCGGCTTGCCCCTTACCATGCGGCAGGCGGTGCAGTCGCTTGCGAATCAGGGCCGCGCCGCGCTGGCGGGCATCACGCGCCAGCCGTTCGAGGTCGATTCCTATTTCGAGGTCATCGGCCGCGAGGCGGAAATCATTGGCGTGTCTGACCACCTGCTGCAGGAGTTCCCGCTGCTGATGGACTTTGCGAAGCGCGGGATGCTGAACCTGTCGCACGTGGTCACGAAGACTGTCCCGCTGGTTGCCGGGCCAATCAACGAGACGTTGGACGCGCTGGAGCGGTGGGGCGGCGACGTGCGGACGGTGATCGTGCCTTAAATAGCTTAAGACCCGTCGGTCTTGGAAACCCGACGGGTCTGGCGCAAACAAAGAGGGCGACCGAATCCGGTCGCCCTCTCTATATCAGGAGTAACCGCGCCTTACTGCGCCGGCTTGTGGCACGTCTGGCACTGATCCACCGTGAACGACGTGTGGTTCTCCGGGAACGGCTTCAGCCGGTCCAGCCCGTGACAAACCGTGCAGTCCTTGAACGCATCGCTCGTCAGGTCGTGATTGGCCGGGATGGCCGCCGCCGCAGCAGCCGTTGAACCACCCGTTGCGCCGCCGCTCGAGCCCGCGCCGCCGTCAGCCGGCTGGTGGCAGCTCGTGCAGGTGTCCTTCGGAAACGTGGTGTGGTTCTCCGGGAACGGCTTTATCTGCCCGATGCCGTGACACGTCTCACAGTTGGCGTAGGTGTCGCCCTCGACGGGATGCGGGACCGCGGACGGGCCAGCAGTCTGACCGCCGGAAGTATTCGTGCCGCTCGCCTCAGGCGTTCCAGCGCCGTCGGCCGGTTGGTGGCAGCCCGTGCAGGAGTCCTTCGGGAACGCGGTGTGGTTCTCCGGGAACGGCTTCATCTGACCGAGGCCGTGGCACGTCTCGCAGTTCGCGTAGGTGTCACCCTCGATGGGGTGCGGGATCGCCGCAGCGCCGCCTGTCGCGCCGCCTTCGGTCGTCGCGCCCGGCTCAGGTGTAGGCCCCGGCAGATGGCAGACCGTGCACGACTCGTTCGGTCGACCCACGTGGTCCGCCGGCCACGGCTTCATGCCGTTCGGCCCGTGACACGTCTCGCACTGCTCCTGGCCTTCAATCGGATGCGGGATCAGCGAGGCTGCGACCTGCGTCAGGCCGGGTCCGGGCGTGGGCGTGAGCGGCGTGAACGCGGGCACCTCGTCAATCGGCTCCGGCACCGTCGCAATGGCAGTCTGCTCGAACGTGGCGAACTGGAACACGGCCACAGCGCCGATCAGCGCCAGCACAATCGCGATGGGCAGGTAGATGCGCTCGCGGCGGCGCACGCCTTCCGGATCGGGCGCAGGCCGCTTCTGCTCGGAGTAGATTTGCTCCAGCTCCGCGCCGTGCTCCTCTTCCATCTGATGCCGGCTCATCTTGCCGTTGAACATGCTCTTGTTGAGGAACTTGAGGTGCACGTTGTAGAAGTGCCAGACCACGATGGCGAGCGCGGCCAGGATTGCCTCCGCGCCGTGCGCGGCCTTGGCGGCCGGGATGATCTGGCCTGGCAGGAAGCGCGTCGTGGCAATCGGGTTCCACAGCATGAAACCCGTGATTGCCATAATGACCGTGCCCCACACCATCGCCCAGTACTCCGCCTTCTCCGCGAAGTTGTAACGCGGCATCTTCGGGTGTTCTTTGGTCAGGCCCAGGTTGAAGCGCACCACGTCGAGCGCGTCGGTCGCGTCCTTCAAGCCGGGGAGCATGGTCATCTCAGTCCGGCGCACCCACACCTTGTAGCCCAGAATGATGATGTGATAGACGCTCTGCAGCACGATAACGATGGCCGCGATGCGGTGGATGATCCGCACCGTTTCAATGCCACCCATGACTGCGATCATCCATTCGGCGAACGCGTTGCCGACAAACTTCTGCGGCAGGCCCGTGACGACGAGCGTGGTGAAGCTCAGGATCAGGATGAAGTGCTCGACGCGCTGCGCGATGGTGAAGCGGTCGTAGTACTTGCCGTGGGCGTGATTGTTAGTTGTCTGTTGCGTTGCCATGCCTCACGCCCCCTTTCGCCGGATGCGGCGGAGAATGCGCGCGCCGGCGTCCAGCGCGACAAACAGCGCCATGCCGCCGATCACTGCGGGAATCAGAATCTTGTAGAACAGGTTGATGTAGTACACCAGGGGCTGATTGGTGCGGCTGGGCTGGAAGTGGCCCACCCAGCTTGTCGGGAAGTCCGCGGTCGCGTCCGGGTGGCAGCGGCGGCAGGTCGCGAGCAGGTTTTCCTTGACCACCGTCGCATTTTCGTCTGTGACGGCCAGGATATTGTGGACGCCGTGGCAGTCCGTGCAGACCGCCTTGTTGGTCGGCTGGTCGGGGTGCTGCCGCTCAAACAGGGTCACGGTTGTGCCGTGGAAGTCGGCCACGTAGGTGTTGAACACATCGACCGAGATGCCGTACTTCTGCATCAGGGCGGCGTTGCCGTGACAGTCGCCGCAGATGTTGGGCGATTTGAGACGGAACGCTGCCGTGCGCGGGTCTTCCTGGGTGTGCGCGCCGTGGCAGTCGGTGCAGGTGGGCACGTCCGGGTTGCCGTTCTCCAGCGCCTCGCCGTGCACGCTGTGGACGAACTGCTCGCTGATCGCGCTGTGGCACTTGGCGCACGTCTGCGAAATCTTCTGCCGCGGGTTGTCGGGATCGGTAATGTCGTGCGCGCCGTGGCAGTCGGTGCAGATTGCCGCGTTGCGGTTGCCTGCGGCCAGCTCGCGCGCGTGCGTGCTATCCAGCGATTCAGTGTACTGATCCGGGTGGCAGTTCTTGCATTGCTGGTAGCGCTCCATCTGGAACGAACGCCGGTCGCCCGCAGTCAGCTTCGGGTGCGGGTAGCCGTCGATGTTGGTGTGACACGAGGTGCAGGTCAGGTTGGCGTGCACCGAGGCGTGGTACACATTCGGGTCAACGGTGAGGGGCAAGACCTCGCCGCTGGTGAGCTGAACGCTCAGCCCGGGTTGGGAGTGGCAGCCTAGACAAGTGCTGTTGTCGCCGCCGCTTTGCGCGCTTGCAGTGGCAGCGAGCGCAATGAAGAGCAAGCCGGCAAGGCATGCGACGAA
Organism: uncultured Anaerolineales bacterium; assembly: GCA_964588925.1. GTDB lineage: Bacteria > Chloroflexota > Anaerolineae > CG2-30-64-16 > CG2-30-64-16 > JALOOB01. The sequence continues at coordinate 9,445 of CAZPTI010000139.1, forward strand.
CAGCCACCGTAAGGGCTGCCTGCCTGGGCAAGCAGAAGTCATGGTGGTCACTCCTCCGTATAAGTCGGATAACAACGATCTGAAGATAGCCCGTTAAGCGAGAAAAGTCACAGCACTCGATTATATACTTGTAACTTAAATCGCTATATGACGTTCGTCATGCTTTAAGACTGAATTATCAAAACGAGGACTGGTGAGGGGCGGGCCGGAAAAGCGGGCGCCGCTGCCCTGCTCTCATTCCATTTTCAATGCTAAACAGGCCGATTATCTTCTTATCGGCCGCGCTTGACAAGTAGCAAGATGCCAATCGTGAACAAGATCACAGCGACCAGCGCGCCCAGGAAGGGCAGCCCGGCTTCCAGCGTCTCTTCATTCCCGCCGCTGGCCCAACCGCTGGGCGACATCTCCGTCACGGTAAGAAGCTGGCCCGCGTGGTTCCGCGCATCCGGCCGCGCAAGCGTTTCCCGCTGATCAGGCGCCTGCCCATGAGGATAAACGCGTTGACCGGCAATCGTCACAACAGATTCGCTCATACAGATCTCCGCCAAAGGTTAACAACCGGGTAAGCATAACATGAAAAGTCCCTGACCGGAAAGACGGGCTTCCGCGATCAGGGACTCGACAGGGCAACGGATCGGCCTGGTAGTTGGTCGAGATCAGGCGTATCAGGGCTGCTGCGATGATAGTGCGATGCGCGATGGAACTATGATTGATACGCCTGTCCTACGAAGGCATGTTACGCGTATCTGCAACGTTTGTCTATGATCTTTATCATGTGAAAGCGCGGACAAAAATCGCACTGAGACATGGACTAGGACAGATAGCTGGAATGTTCCAGCATTAGTTGCCATCCGGCGTCCGCTATCACTATTGTTGACCTTGTCCGCGCTTCTTTCGCATCATTATGCGAGTTCGCCCAACCGCTCGCGCAACCTGGTTGCGCGGCTCTCCAGTTCGGCCAGCTTGTCACGCTCGCGTTGCACCACAGCCGCGGGCGCGCGCTGCGCAAACGGACCGTCCAGCAGGCCGCGCGCGCGCTCGATCTGCGCTTCGGTCTCCGCCAGCTCCTTCCCGAGCCGCGCGCGCTCCGCGTCCAGGTCGATCAGGTCGGCCAGCGGTAGATAGGTCGTCACTGCGCCAGTCACCAGCGTGATCGCCTGGGGCGGCGCCGGCAGTTCCTCCGCAATCGTCAGCCGCTCGCCATCGAGGCGGGCCAGCGTCCGCAGGATGTCGGCCTGCGCGTTCAGCATCGCGCGACAGTCACCGGCCGCGATGCTGGCGGCCAACTGTTGGCCGGGTTTCACGTCGTACTCGGCGCGCGCATTGCGGATCGCGCGCACCATATCCATGATGAGGGCCATATCCGCTTCTGCGCTCTCGTCCCGGTTCGCCGGCCGCGGCCACGGCGCCACGATCAGCGCTTCCGGCCAGTGCTCATCCCCGGCCGCCTGCTTAAGGTAGCCCCACGTCTCCTCCGTCACGAACGGGATGAACGGATGCAACAGGCGCAACGATTCGTCCAGCACCTTCACCAGCACCGCCTGCGCCGCGGCCTTCTGCTCCGCCGTGCCGCGGTAGATGGCAATCTTGCTGATCTCCAGATACCAGTCGCAGAATTCGCTCCAGAAGAAGTCGTAAATCTGCCGGCCCGCCTCGCCGAACTGGAACGTGTCCATAAGCCGCGTGGCTTCGGTGATCAGGTCAGAAAGGCGGCTCAGAATCCACTTTTCCGCCAGACCGAGCTGCTCCCACTGAAGGTCAATCGCATGGAACGCGCCATCCCCGAGTTGCGACAGGATGTAGCGGGTGGCGTTCCAGATTTTGTTCGTGAAGTTCCGGTTGCCTTCCACGCGTTGCAGGCTCAGATTCATGTCGTTTCCGGGGGTCGCGCCGGTCAGCAGCGTGAAGCGCAGCGCGTCCGCACCCATTGCCGCGATCCCCTCGGGATACTGCTTGCGGATATAGTCGCTCAACTCTTCGGGCTTTGCGCCGTCCAGCAGCGCGAGCGGGTCCAGCACGTTCCCCGTCGTCTTGGACATCTTCCGCCCCTGGTCGTCTCTGACAAGGCCGTGCAGGTACACCGTCTCGAACGGGATGTCGTTCGTGTACATCAGCCCCTGCATGATCATGCGCGCCACCCAGAAGAACAGGATGTCGTACCCCGTCTCCATTACGGTCGTCGGGTAGTAGCGGCGCAGGTCAGGCGTGTCGTCCGGCCAGCCCAGCGTCGAGAAGGGCCACAGGCCCGACGAGAACCACGTGTCGAGCACGTCGCCGTCCTGCTCGATCTTCGGTGAGCCGCATGCCTCGCAGCGGTCCGGGTCCTCGCGCGCCACCGTGATGTGGCGGCAATCCGCGCAGTGCCACGCCGGGATGCGGTGCCCCCACCAGAGCTGGCGGCTGATGCACCAGTCGCGGATGTTTTCAAGCCAGTTGTAATACACCTTCGTGAAGCGCTCCGGGATGATCTGGATGCGGCCCGAACGCACCGACTCCAGCCCCATCTCGGCCATCGGCTTCATCTTCACGAACCACTGCGTGCTCACCATCGGCTCGACAATCTCGCCCCCGCGCTGCGACCGCGGCACCTGCGTGCGATACTTCTCGGTCTTGATCGTCAGTCCCGCGGCCTCCATGTCGGCCCACAGCTTCTTGCGCGCCTCGAACCGATCCATGCCCGCGTACGGCCCACCGGCCGCGTTCACCTTCGCGTCCGTGTCGAGCACACTGATAATTTGCAGCCCGTGTCGCTGCCCGATCTCAAAGTCGTTTGGGTCGTGGCCGGGCGTGATCTTGAGCGCACCCGTGCCAAAGGCCATGTCTACGTAGGTGTCGTGGATCACCGGAATCGTGCGCTTGAGCATGGGCACGAGGCAGGTCGCGCCGATCAGGTGACGGTAGCGCTCATCGTCGGGGTGCACGGCTACCGCGGTGTCGCCCAGGATCGTCTCCGGCCGCGTGGTTGCCACCGGGATGTAGCCCTTATACTCGCCATCCTCGATGCTCGCGCCGGCAATCGGGTATTTGAAGTAGTAGAGGGTCGCGTCCTCTTCGGTGTACTCCACCTCCAGGTCGCTGACCGCGGTTTGCAGGCCGGGCGACCAGTTGATGAGGTACTCGCCGCGGTAGATCAGCCCCATGCGCCACAGCCGCACGAACGCCTCGCGCACTGCGCGGCTCAGCCCCTCGTCCATTGTGAAGCGCAGCCGGTCCCAGTCGCACGACGCGCCGAGGCGGCGCAGTTGGCGCACGATGTGGCCGCCGTACTTCTCCTTCCACTCCCACGTGCGCCGCAGGAACGCTTCGCGGCCCAAATCCTGCCGCCGCGTGCCCTCGCGCGCGAGCATCTTCTCCACCTGCAACTGCGTGGCGATGCCCGCGTGGTCGTACCCCGGCACCCACA
>CAZPTI010000140.1:0-9443 GCA_964588925.1 uncultured Anaerolineales bacterium
ACGTCTCGGGGTCGCCGCTCTTCCAGTGCTGCACCTGGTCGTACTGGATCACGAAACGCCCGTCGCCGAGATCCTTTGTGTAAATCTTGCCCTGCGTTCCCCCTTCGGGGTTCAAGTCGTCGCCCAGCCCGATAATCTGGTTGTTCGGGATGCCCTCGAAGGGGACGATGCCGTGCCAGGTGTTGTAGCCGTTCGCAAACGACACGAAGCCGTTCGAGCTAACGTAGACGCTGTTGTAGTTGTTGCCGTAGAAGGTGAACATCCAGGGCAGCGTAACGTTGACGTTGGCATCGTCGGCCAGGTTGTGGACCATGCCGCTCGTCGCGTCGATCCAACTGTATTCGACCGAGCAGGTGTCGCCTCCGTCGCCGACGGCATAGTCCGCAACGGCAGTGGGCGAGAAGCTAACCGTTTCCGCGCCGTCCACCGTCACTGACGAGGAAAGCGTCTGGTAGCCTGCCGCGGTCATGCGGACGGTGTAGGAGCCAAACGGCACGCTGGCAAGGGTGTATGAGCCATCAGCGGCAGTCGTCGCCGAGACGCCGGTCGATGCAGGCAGCAGTTGAACGAGCGCGCCCTGCACCGGTTTGACCGGATCGCCGCCCTCCAGCACGGTCCCGCTGATCGAACCAACGCTCGAAGCCGTCAGCCCGAAGTCGCGATCCGTGACGTTATCCGTGGTCACGCTCACCGCGGCTGCGGTGGCCGTGTTGTAACCGAACGCCTTCACGCTCATATCGTAGCTGCCCGCGCCGATGGTGAAGCTGTAGTTGCCGGCCGCGTCAGTGGCCTGCGTGAAGGTCTTTCCGCTGCGCGTGATCGAAACCAGCGCGCCCCCTACCGGCGCGCCGCCGGTTCCGGTGATGGTTCCGCTGAGGGTCCCGGCGTTTGCCGCCAGATCCGCCGCCACCTTCACGTCAATTCGTCCCCAACCGAACGTGCTGTTCGGTATTTGGGAGCCGGACACCCCTCCGCACGTCTGCGAACTGGTCAGTTGGACGCCCGTCTTGCGGAGAACTTCCTCCACCTGATCGACCTTGCCGACGAGATCCGGTTCGACGGACATCAGCAAGGCGACCGCGCCCGCGACGTGCGGCGCAGCCATCGAGGTGCCGGAATAGATGTTGTAGCTGTTCGTCGGCACCGAGGAGTAGATGTTGTCGCCGGGCGCGGAGACGTCGGGATCGGGCTCGCCGGTGAAGGGGTTCGGCCCGCGGCTGCTGAAGGACGAAATGCCGTCGCTGGATGTGGTGGAGCCCACGTTGAAGGCGTTCGTGTTGTCGCCCGGCGAACCCAGGGTGCCGCAGGCGCTGCCGTTGTTGCCTGCCGAGAAGACTGGCACGATGCCGGATGCCCTCAAACTGCTGATTGCGTCGAAGAAGATCTTGCTGCCGCCCGGCCCGCCCCAGGAGTTGTTTACCGCGTTCGGACGTTTCGCAGGATCGGCGCCCGTGCCGTCCCGCTTTGTCGGCGCGGCCATCCATTGCAGCGAGCTGAGCAGCGACGCGTTGCTGGCGCAGCAGCCCGCCGCATGAATCCACTTTGCGCCCGGCGCGACGCCGATAGGCCCCTGCGAAGTGCTGTTGCCGCCCGCCGAGATGCCGGTCGTGTGCGTGCCGTGGCCGTTCGGATCGCATGGCGCGCCGCCCCCGCACAGGGCGGCCGGGTCCCACCAGTTATAGTCATGGTCGGCTGCGCTGCCGTTCCAGCCGCGATAGCTGCCCTTGAGCGCCGGGTGATCCCACTGGACGCCTGTGTCGACCAGCCCGATAACGGTCCCTTCGCCCTTCTTGCCGTAGGCCGACCATACCAGATTCGCGCCGATCTTCTCGATGCCCCAGGTATAGTCGACCTCCGGCGCAGCCACTGTCGCAACGGGCGGCTCCGGCTGATCGATCTTCATCTCGGGCGCGATTTCGAGCACGCCCGGCATCCGCGCCAGCGCCTCCGCCGCGCGGCGGTCGCCCGTTACAGTGATGACGTTTGCGATCCAGAACGCCTGCCACTGCGTCACGCGTCCCGGCAGCGTCCCGGCGGACAACCGCGCGCGGACGTCGCGCTGCGAACGCTCGGCCACGGCCTGCAACCGCTCCATCACGTAGCGCCCGCGCGCATTCCAGTCCCGCATCCCGAACGCGACGTCCAGGTCCGCGCGGTCTGCGAAGACCACGATGAAGCTGGCCTGCCCGTCGCCGCTCCCGGCAAGGGCTTCGAGCACCAGGGGATCGATGTCCGCTGCTGCAGCCGCGGAACGCGCAGGCAAGGGCGACACGCCTGCCCCGACAAGGAGCGCCAGCGTAAGCAGGGAGAGCATCAGCACGCGAAGGCTCAGACGGTAGTTCATGTGGTCCTCCTGTGAGCGCGAGGTTGCGTCATTATAGCCTGACTGCATGCCGCGAGCAATGCGCCAGTGCTGCTCAAAGGCGCCGCGCGGTTCTTGCGCAGTCGCCTAACGCGTTCTCCGTCTCAGGCTAACCCACAGAATGATCGCCGCCGCCATGCAGCCCAGTTGCGCAGCCGTCGCCCAACCGCTCGAAACCCGTTCCGCCACGCCGTTCCGCACCGTGACGGCGGTGGGATTGCTCTCCTCCGCCAACACTGGCCCGAAGCTGTAACGCGCGCCCGAGGCTTCCAACGCTTCCAACCGATGCCATCGGGGTTGCTCGCCCGAACGGTAGGCATAAGTGTAGACCGCGCCTTCCGTCGCGCCGGGTGACTTTGCGGGGATCAACCTGTCGTTCAGCCGCTGCCACGGCCCATCCTGCATCGCCGCCTCGAACACGTCGAACCCGACCACGTCGATCTCGTCCACTGTTTGCCATGTCACATAGGTCGTCTCGCCAAACGCGTGCGCTGCGAACGCCGCGATACGCACGGCCAGCGGCCCGGCGGCAAACGCCCAGTCCTCCACCTCGCCGCCGTCCGCGCGGCCGGTCGGCGCGAGGCCGGTCGCCATCTCTCCGACGTCGCACGTTGGGTTGGCGGAATCTTGCGCGGGAACCAGCCGGAAGCGCATGTTGTAGGTCTTCGAGCCGTCGATGACGCCAACCGGCAGCGGGAACGTCACCGGCTGGTCCGCGCCGGACGCCAGCGCAAGCGCGTCGATCACCTTCTCGTTGTCATCCCAGCGCCCGTTCGGACTGTCCGGCGCGCCCGCCGGCGCGCCCGCCTGCGCGCTGCCGTCGCTGTAGTCCAGCCAGGCGTACAGGCACGCATACCGGTTCGCAGGGCCGTTGACGGTCACAGTCACCTCGCCGCGGCCGTCGTTCCAACTCCCCGCGCCGCGCGCCACGCCATCGTCCGCGCCGCCCCATCCCGCGCCCAGCCGCCACTCGCCCTGTCCTGTATGCCATGCCAGGCCGTAGTCGCCGGTAAACTCGCTCTGGTCGGGCAACAGCGACAGGTCAACGACGACCGGGTCGCGGTCCGCCGAGCGGTGGGGATCGGGCGCATAAAGCGATTCGATCTGCCCTGCGGACTTGTTCTCGGTCTGATAATCGAGCGCGGACGGCTCATCGGCGTTGATCGACCACACGGCTGCGCCAACAACTTGCTCCGCCAGCGAAGCAGACGACAGCGCATGGTCCGCGTAGCCTCCTCCGCCCGCCCAGATTTGTGTGGTGGCGCGTTCGCCCGCAAACCGCTCGACCAGGTCGGCAAAGCCACTGGCGCGGAGATTCTGAACAGGCTCTTCAAGGCGGAAGGCATTTAACTCACCCAGGACAAGAACATCGGGATCGTTCGCTCCCGTCGGGTCAGCGGAAAGCCAGGCGGCCAGCTCGTTTGCGGCGGCAACCCTTGCCGCGTTCCAGCAGCCCTGGCCGTCGCCCTGGTCCGCATCCGCTCCGTCCGGCGGGCAGTCGTCCCGGCCGCGCCACTGATTCACGACCACCGTCAACCGCTCGCCCCACGTTGCCTCTTCAAACGTCTGGGCCAGCGGGGCGGCATGGGTCGGAGCGGACGCGCCCTGCGAGAAAACGCCGGAATCGAGCATGGCCGGCGTGCCCACCGGAACGACCCTGTCAGTCCGGTAGATCAACCCCACGGTTGTCTCGCCGCTTCCCCATGCGGTGTCCGGCCCGATTGCGGCATAGGCGCCTGCCCCGGTTGCTTCGTTCAGACCCGCAACCAGATCGGCCAGCGCGGAATCCGGCCCTGTCCCGTCGTTTTCGCGCTGGCTCACCGCAAGGATCGCTCCGTCTGCGCCCGTCAGCGCGGCGATGAGCTTGTCGCGTTGCCGCTGCAATTCGTTCGCGTTGCTGGCGCCGCGCGGCCCGTAGACGCCGCCGTCCGGGGTGAAGTAATCGTCGAGGCCCAGGAAGATGACACGGAGATTTCCGCCCTCGCTCGCAGGTGACGCAGGACGCGGATTATCTCTGACAAAGACGGGCGGCGTCAGGGGATGCAGGCGGTAGCTCGATCCGGCGCCGTCGACCACCCCTTCCAGCCCCGCGGCAACGTGATCGCCTGCCCGCACTGTGTTGCTTGCCGACAGACCGGGCGCGGGATAGACGATCGGGTCGGGAAACTCGCTGTCGCTGCCGTCATCGACGATGAAACTGCGTCGTCTCAAATCGTCCTGGAATGCCGCATAACCGGCCGCGTCGGGCGCGTGTTGTTGGGTGTAGACTAAAGGACGTTCGCCAGCCGCCAGCGACAGGCGGCCGGCCGAAGCCAGCTCGTCGCTACCCGCGACTGTCAGCGCCTCATCGAATGCGACGCGCATCCCCTCCACCTGCTCCCACGACTCCGTTGACGCAACCGGTAAATCCATCGGGAAGGGCGGGGGTGTTGCGCTCGGGCCGCAGTCGAGCGCGCGCGTCAGCTCCACAAGGGCGGTCATGCCATCCAGCTCAGCCACCCGACCGGTCAGCCGCACGCGCTGCCCGACGACGGCATCGAACAGTGGAGCGCTCCCGTCGCTCACGAACAGACCCTCTGACGTCCCCGCGTCGTCGTCCTGGTCAGCGGCTTCTTCCTCGACGAAGCACCCTTCCAGCCTGTCCGCGCCCTGAAAGTCACCGACGACGACCGCCTCGACCGTGCGCACCTTGCCGCTCAAGGGGCTTGCGGTTCCATCGCCCTGCAAGGCGTGGATGGGATAGGCCGGGTCGCCGCATGCGCCGGTCTCGGTCGTGAAGCGGATCTGGTAATCGCCTGTCATTGCGTCCGGCGGATCGGCGGCATCCTGATCTCTCACGCCCGCAGCGAACACGGTGAAGACACACGCGTCATCTCCAAACAGATCCTCTGTAGGGTCAATGGCGAAGGAGACCGGTCCGCCGGAAACCGCTGCGGTGGCAGGCGTGACGGTTCCGCGGAGGTCGCACTCGATCCTAAACCAGTCGCCGGAGAGGTTGACCGGTTCACTAAAGGTCACACTGAAGTTGGAGTCCAACGCGACGTCGGCCGCGCCGTCCGCGGGGACAGCCGTCACCACCGCAGGCGCTGCATCGGCGGCGCACGCGTGACGCGGGGATGCGCTATTGCGAGCCAGGGGGGTCAGGACATCGAAGTCCTCACTGTTCTTATTCGTGTCCCGGCACCCGCCGTCTTTGCGATGAGCGGCCGTCGTCGAGCTCAAGGCTGCGGTGGGAGCGCCTTCCGCGGGGCTGCCGCTTCCATAGCCAACCAGGTCGATAACATCCGGGTCGCTCGCGCCCGTAATCTCAACCTCATTGCTGACCAGCGCAACGCTATTCTTCGTTGTGGCTAGACCCAGAGAACCGGTAACGAAGTCCGGGGGTGGCACGGGGGGACGGTTACTCCCCTCGCACGGGTCTGAGGCGATCAGATAGTAGCTGTTCGGGGAGATCGTAATTGTGCCGAATTCGATCACGCGCCATCCGCCGCTAACCGGAAACTGCGCTGACCATCCGCGCAATTCGACGGCCTCACCGGAAGAATTGAAGAGCTCGACAAAGTCGCAGCCATAGGTCGATGAGCTGTTCCCGCCGCCGCCGTACACCTGGCTGATGCGGACGACTGGCTCGACCGCAGATGCTTGCGCAACACCGAGACGGGATAACGGCCAGAAGTGAGGGGTCGGCAGGAAAACAGAGGCCAGCAAGAAAACGAGAACCAGGTTCGACAACTTCACGCGCGAAGAGGGGGCGACGGTGGGCATGCGGTGCTCCTTCGGCAACGCTGACGCACTTCGGGCGGATGGAGACGACTGATTCTACACCCAAATCGCGCCGCTGGAGCAACACGTTTTGTGGAGTATTGGAGTGCTTATCCCATGACCGTTGTCAACCTTTCGGGTCTATCCCGCCAGGCTGAGCGCTCATCGCGGCCCTGAGAAAGGGCGGAGAGAATGTCGGTGAGGGCATGATTGACAGGGGTTGGAACGCCGGTCTTAACGCCCGCCGCCGCCACTGCGCCGTTGAGCCACGCGACCTCCGAGCGTTTGCCCGCAGTCAGCGCCTCGCGCAGCGAAGGCGATTTGCTGCCGCGCCCGCCGGCAACAGTGCGCCGCAACCCACGCGCAAGCAGAGATGGCGAGAGCCTCGGCGCGACCGGCGCAAGCGCGGCCAGCGGATAACCTGCAAGGGACACGGGTGCGATCCCCTGCGCCGCCACGACGCGAAACGCTTCCTGCCACGCGCGCGCCTCAAGCTCGGCCATGCCGGGGTGCGTCATGACTTGCGCAGGCGTCCAGTCGAGAATGGCGCAGGATGCGTTTGCGGGCAGGTTGAGCAGGAGTTTGGACCACTTGAGGCGGCGATAATCGCCGTACAGGTCGACACGTAAGCCCGCGCGCGTAAGCGCGGCGGCCGCATTGTTAGCGGGCGCGCCCGCGCCAACCGGGGCAAGCCCGGCGCGGTAGCGGGCGCGGTGAGCGATCACCGCGCCCGGGGACGGCACGGTGAGCGGGGTTTCGATTGCGCCCGCGATGACCCGCTCGGCTCCGAGCGCTTCCGCCAGCAACTCCTCGTTGCCGATGCCGTTCTGCAGGCTCAGGATCGGAGGCGCGCTACTTGCGCCGCGCAACTCGGCTGCGATCAATGCGGTATCGTAAGCCTTGGCGGTCAGGATGCCGAGGTCATACTGTTGGGCCGCAAGCGCGTCCCTCAGAGAGGTATAGGCCGCAAGCGCTGCTGTCTGACGCTCGCCCTCCGGCTCGCTCAGCCGCAACCCCGACGAACGGACTGCCTCAACCAGCGCACTCCGGCCCACCAGCGTCACCCGCGCGCCGCTCAACGCCAGCCGCGCGCCCACCCACGAGCCAACCGCCCCTGCGCCAATAACCAGGACGCGCGGCTCAGCCCAGGCCATACGCCTCGGCCAGCACCTGCGCAGTGTGGACGACCGTCAGGCCAGAGGAGGTCGCGATATTCCAGCGGCACGTCTCGTTGTCGCAGACCGCCGTCGATGCGCCGGACGCCTTCAGCTTATCGAACAGCGGCTTGCCGACTGCCTGCGCGATGTCGTACTTCTCGCTCTTATAGCCGTAAGTGCCCGTGATGCCGCAGCAGTCCACGCCCTGTTCCTCGACGATCAGGCCGGGCACAAGAGAAAGCAGGTCGAGCGCGGGGCGACCGATCCGATGCAGCTTCTGGTGGCAGGAGGTGTGGTAGGGCAGGTAGCGCCCGCCCTGGTCGCGGAAGTCAGTCTTAAGCCTGCCCTCTTCATGCAGCAGCCACAGGAACTCGTTAATGTCGTAGACGTGTTCGGCCAGCGCCTTCGCCTCGGGCGTGTGGATGCCGAGCAACTCGCGGTAATCCGACTTCAGCTCCAGCCCGCAACTCGTGCCGCCGACAACGATGGGAATATCCGCTTCAACCGTCGGCCCCAGCTTCTTCAAGTTCGCGTACGCGTAACGCCGCGCGCCGTCGAAGTCGCCGTTCGACTGCATCGGCAGGCCGCAGCAGTTCTGATCGGGCAGCACGACCTCGAATCCGTTGTGCTCCAGCACCTTGACAATCGCCTTACCGACCTCATGCTCGTAATGGTTCGTCGCGCAGCCGTGGAAGTAGGCGACCTTCGGCGCGCCGGGGGGTGTTGGCGCTTTCTCGCGCTGGTGCTCCCCGAAGAACCAGCCGCGGAACTTGCGGAAGTGAAACTGCGGGAAGGGCGCTTTCCGGTGGATGCCGAGCGTCTTTTCCATCACCACGCGCACCGGCGTCAAGCCGAGCGCCAGATTCGCGACGGGCGCGACCAGTCCGCCGAGTTGGCCGAGCGCCTCATTGCGGCCCAGCAGCCAGTTGCGGAGCAGCTTCGGGTCGAGCGGCTTCTTTTGCAGGTTCCGCTGGCGCAGGTCCGCCTTCGCCGCGGTGTTGATCTCCATGACCTGCACCCCATGCGGACACACGAGCGTGCAGATGCCGCAACCCGAACAGTAGTCGAGCGAGTAGTCGGGCGACGGCGAGCCGGGATCGCGGAATCGCTGCGCCTGCGGCCCAACGTACTTCGGACCGGGGAACAGCTCCGTCACCGGCACAACCGGGCACGCGCTCGTGCAGATGTTGCACTTGACGCACAAGTCTGCCGTGCGCTTAATATCTTCAAGCAATGCGGGTGTGAAATTATCCATATCGATCCGTTGAAGACCCGTCGGGTTTTCCGAAACCCGACGGGTCTGGCTCGCGCTAAATTACCTCTACGTCATGCGGGTGGCTTTCGATGATGCCGGCCTGCGTGATCTGGATGAACTCGGCGTTCTGTTGCAACTCTTCGATGCTGCTGGCGCCCGCGTAGCTCAACGCCGAGCGCAGGCCGCCGACGAGCTGATGCAGCAGGTCGTCGACCGAGCCGCGATACGGCACGGCTGCCTCAACCCCCTCCGCCACGACCCGCGACCACGACGGATCGTCTCCGTCCCCCTCGCCCTTGCGGTCGGGCCGGTCAATCGTCGCGCCGAGGGAGGCCATGCCGCGGCTCACCTTCGTGCGCCGGTTGTTGCGCAGCACGACCACGCCGGGGCTTTCGTCCGTGCCCGCCAGCAGCGAGCCGACCATGACCGTCTGCGCGCCCGCGGCGAGCGCCTTCGCAACGTCGCCGGAAGTGCGGATGCCGCCATCTGCGATGATCGGCACGTTGTGCGGCGCGGCGGCCTCCGCGCACTCGGCCACGGCGGTCAGTTGCGGCACGCCGAAGCCGGTAACGATGCGCGTGATGCAGATGGAGCCAGGCCCAACGCCCACCTTCACTGCGTCCGCGCCCGCGTCGATCAGGTCAAGCGTCCCTTCCGCCGTCGCAACGTTGCCGCCGACAATCTGAATCTTGCCATATTCGCGCCGAATCTCTCGGACGGCGTGAATCGCGTTATCGGAATGACCGTGCGCGATGTCGACGACCAGCACGTCCGCGCCCGCGTCCATCAGCATCCCGGCGCGTTCGAGAAAACCGGGCTGCACGCCGACCGCTGCGCCCACGCGCAACCGCCCCTTCTCGTCTTTCGTGGCGTGCGGATGCTGGAGCGAGCGAATAATGTCCTTCTG
>CAZPTI010000140.1:9453-12783 GCA_964588925.1 uncultured Anaerolineales bacterium
GCGTAATCAATCCCGCGAGGCGACCGTCAGGCGCCAGCAGCGGCAGCTTCTCCAGCCGGTGCTGCTGGAGGATGCGTTGCGCTTCCTCGATGCTCGTCCCCGCGGGCGCGGTGATCATGCGGGAGGCAGGCGTCATAACCTGGCAGATGTCGACGCCATCTTCGACAAATTCGAGGTCGCGGTTCGTCAGGATGCCGGCCGGCATCCCGCGTTCGTCGATCACCACGAGGCCGCCGATGCCGTGTCGCGTCATGATCGCGCGCGCCTCCTTGCAGGTCGCGCCGCACCCGATCGTGCGCGGAGATTCTACGACGTGGCTTTCCGCGCGCTTGGCCTTCCGCACCTCGTCCGCCTGCCGTTCGGCGGACATGAAGCGATGGATGATGCCAATCCCGCCCGCGCGGGCCATCGCGACCGCCATGCGCCCCTCAGTCACCGTGTCCATGTTGGCGCTGACGATAGGGATCGCCATGCGAATGTCGCGCGAAAGCATCGTTGCCGTGCTTACGTCGCCCCGCGAGCGCACCGGCGAGCGCTTCGGCGCCAGCAACACATCGTCGAAGGTCAGCCCCGGGGTGGGACGCATCTTGAGCATGGCAAAACTCCTTAAGCGAACAAGGAATCGACCGCGGCCTGCGCGGACGCAAGCCACACGCCTTCCGTCGAGCCTTCGCGCGGGCCGTTGTATCCCGCCAACGCGCGGCCGACCACGCGGACATTCTCAAACAAGACCTTACCGGATTCGTCGACAGGACGCAAAGAACGGTCGACGGCGATGCCGGCATAGTGGATCGGATGATCCGAGGGCACGAACTGTTCGGCGAACCACTCGCCCATTGGCGGCGCACCCCTCACCGGAAGCCCGAACACTGTCTCGCGCAGCGCGCCGTGATGGTCGCTGGCAATGCCGCCGCCGTACAGGCCGCCGGTGGCGAGAATGAAGTGTTTCGCGCGATACACCGTCTCCCGCACAACGTTGCGCACCGCGGCTGCCTCCGCGTGATCGTCTTCTGCGATCATGCGCGCGACAGGCATATTGAGCAGCACCTGGACGCCGGCCCGCGCCAGCGCCGCCTTGAACACATTATACAGCCGCATCCCTGGCACGCTTGGCGGCAAGGTCGGAATCTCGAACACCGGAACGCCGAGCAAATCCTGCAAGTGCTGCCATGAGCGCGGGTAGTCGTTCAGGCCGAGCACCGCGGGCAAGCCTACGCGCGTTGCGCCGTTCAACCGCGGTTTGATCTGCGCGGCCACCCGCTCACGCGCGTCGGCCTGGTCAAACAGCCGCGCCAGTCCGGTCGAGATGTTGTCGAACTTCACCGCATGAATTTCGGGCAGGTCAAACGCAAGAGCTTCGGCATTATATCCCTGCCGGGAGAGGTTGGCCGCGCACAACGCGGGGTAGAAGTCGCGCCAGCCCTTTGGCCCTGCAAGCAGCATGACGCCAGCCGCATTTAAGTCGCCGGCAGTGAAGCTCAACGGCGCGTACGCAACGGGGATGGCTGCGCCGAGCGCGGTTGGCAGCAGCATGTTGCCCTTAAGACTCCCCGCATACAGCAATCCATACGGCTCGCACAGCTCTCGCAGCGCGTTGATCCCGTCGGCCAGTGCCGCGCTGCCTGTGATGGCATACGGATGTTCAGGCCGCTGCGCGGCAAGGCGCGTGACAGCCGCGCTCAAATCACCCGCTGCATCAAGTGCAGCCAGCCAGCCGGGCATAACGTGCGTCGTATTGATCCCTGCCGCAAGCACGCGCGTCTTCAGCCCGCGCCGCGCCGCCAGCCACGCCGAGAATAGCCCCGCCGGTCCCGCCCCAATTACGAGAAGATCATCCATGAATCGCTCAAGCTCTTGACGAAAACGCAAATACGCGATATAGTGTTCATAACAAAAACCGGTTCGACCGGTTTTCCTCGCCCCCGGCGATACGGTAGCCAGGAGAGGCTGCCTTCCCGAAAGGGATAGCCGGGGGTGTTTTATTGCTCCAGGCTACCATAGCCAGAGATCACCTATCTTGTCAGAAAACGTCCTAACCTCGGATTTCTCGCCCGTCATCGCATAGTGGCGCACCGATCCTACAAGCATATCTGCCACCTGCAACCCATCCTCAGTTGCCGAATCACCACTTAAGATGCGCGCATAGGGTGGCAGGAGCGATCTGGCCCGACACTCAAGTGACAGTTGCGTTCGCAGGGTCCGGACGTGACGCGACTTCGCGCCATCAACTACCAGAATGCGTTTCCCTGGTTCCTTTTTTGCATTACGCATTATCAGGCGCGCGGCGAGGTCGACAACCCTCTCTTCGCCATCCAACGCCTGCCAACTCACCGGCGCATCTGCTTTCGATAAGACGGCTGCATCTACCCTGAACCGCAGAATCTCGAGAGCGCGAAAGAAAACTTCGCGCTGGGGCTTTGTCGTTGTATGGTACTTAAACTCAAACCGAGACGGCAGGTGAAGGTAGTCTCGGACAGCAGTTAGTATAGGCAACGGTTCTCGCGTTTCAAGTTCGACGATTGCCAGTGCCAGGTACGTCGATGCGCTCCGCGAACTGGACAGGCCAGGATCTCCCGACTCATCTAAAAAGTGATAAGTGGTCACGCCACGCGATCCAACCCCAAAATCTCCCGGTAAATATGCTCATCCAGCAGCGCCTGCCGCAAGCTCTGTCCCCACAGCAGGGGTCTTTGTCCCTTCCACCGCCGCTCCGCAAAATCGGCCAGCGCGGCGGTTGCCTGCGCGGCGTCCTGCTCGCCCATCTCGTGCAGGATGCCCGACGCGCGGTAGCCGCAGAACCCGCCCTGGCACGGCCCCATGCCGAGGCGCAGGTCGCGGCGCAGGTCGTCCAGCACCCAGGGCGCCACGGGGTCCGGGTGCAGCGCGACCGCAGTCTCGATGTCAGACCGCGTCACCAGCTCGCACTCGCAAATAAGCTGCCCCGGATGATGCTCTTCCTCAACGTGCGCCAGCCGGTGGCCCAACCAGTGCGGTTTTGTTCCCGTCAACGGCTGCCGCGCGTCGGGCAGGGCGAACTCCTTCGTGACGCACGGCTTGTCGACGCCCAACTGTCTGCACGCCACATCGGCCGCGCGCTCGGCCATCATGCGATACGTTGTAAACTTGCCGCCGACCACCGTGACCAACCCGCGCACGCCGTCGCGCTGCTCATGGTCGAGCACCGCAAACGTGCGCTTTGCGTCACGGCCGAGCGCCGCGCCCTGCTCCTCGTACAGCGGACGCACCCCCGCCCACGCGCGAAGCGCCCGAACCTTGCTGAAGCCGGGCACCATCTTCTCGCCCTCGTCCAGCATCCGCTCGACTTCCCAC
>CAZPTI010000141.1:0-12781 GCA_964588925.1 uncultured Anaerolineales bacterium
TAGCATACTTGTTCTGTCCGCCACCTCATGCTACACTATGCGCATGTCCGACCTTCGCGCCCGCATCGCGCGCTACACCATCCGCCACAACCTGCTCCAACCGGGGCAGTCGGTCGTCGTCGGCGTCTCCGGCGGCGCGGATTCCGTGTGCCTGCTCCACCTGCTGGCCGCGCTCTCCGCCGAGTGGCAACTGCGGCTGACCGTCGCGCATCTGCACCACGGCCTGCGCGGGGCCGACGCGGATGCGGATGCGGACTTCGTCGCAGAACTCGCGCGCTCGTGGGAACTGCCTTGCGTCGTCGAGCAGATCAACGTCGCCGCGCTGGCGCGGGAGAATCGCCTTTCGGTTGAGGAAGCCGCGCGGCAGGCGCGCTATGCCTTCCTCGCGCGTGTCGCCGCCGGGCAGAGCGCAGGCCGAATTGCCGTCGCCCACCATGCGGATGACCAGGCCGAAACCGTTTTGATGCATTTCCTGCGCGGGAGCGGCGTCGCGGGGCTGCGCGGGATGCTGCCCCTCATGCCCCTCTCCGATTATCGCGGCCTGGCGAGCGAGTCGGCTGGCGAGGACGCCCCGTGTCTGATTCGTCCGCTGCTTGGGATCACGCGCGCGGAGATCGAGGCGTACTGCGCGGAGAACGGCCTGGTGTGGCGCACCGATGCCAGCAACGCCGACACGCGCCACTACCGCAACCGCCTGCGCCACGAGCTGCTGCCCATCCTGCGCGAGTACAATCCGCGCATCGACGAAGTTCTCACACGCACCGCAGAGGTCATGGCCGGCGATGCCGAGGTGCTGGAGACGCTCGCCGAGGACGAGTTTGCCGAGTTGGCGATCCTGTCCCTCCCCGATGTCGTCGCGTTCGAGCAGGAGCGGCTGTCGCAACTGCCAGTTGGGTTGCAGCGCAGCCTGATCCGCATGGCCGTTCATCAGTTGCGCCAGAACCTGCGCGACATCGGCCTGGCGCGCGTCGAGCGCGCGGTCGAGGTGGC
Organism: uncultured Anaerolineales bacterium; assembly: GCA_964588925.1. GTDB lineage: Bacteria > Chloroflexota > Anaerolineae > CG2-30-64-16 > CG2-30-64-16 > JALOOB01. Next base: position 991 of record CAZPTI010000141.1, read on the forward strand.
GCGCTTCGGCGCGGACGGGGACGCGGCAACCATTGCCGCCGGACTTGAACTGCGCGTTGACCGCGGCCTGGCGCAGATCGGCCCGGAAGGCGCCCTCCCGCGCCCGCTCCACGCCCAAATCCGGCCGCACGTGAACGCTCCGGTTGCGCTGCCCGCGCCCGGCGTCCTCGCGCTGGGCGGCGGCTGGCAGGTTGAGACAACCCCGCTTGAGCGCGCGGAGCTGCCCGCGGACTGGGAACAAAACGCCGATCAGTGGACCGCCTACCTTGATGCGGATGCCGTGGGCGACGAACTGACGCTGCGCCCGCGCCGCCCCGGCGACCGCTTCCGCCCGCACGGCCTCGGCGGCCACAGCGCGCGCGTCAACGAGTTTATGATTAACGAGAAGCTCCCCGCGGGCGAGCGCGCGGACTGGCCGCTGCTCGCCGGCAAGGGGGGCATCGCCTGGGTGTGCGGCCTGCGGATTGACGAGACCGCGGCCGTCACCCCTTCGACACAGCGCATCTGGCGCGTGAGGTTTCGCAGATGACCGGTACGCTCATCCTCGCCCCCGGCAAAGACAAGCCGGTCCGCCAGCATCACCCGTGGGTTTTCTCCGGCGCAGTCCGCGAGACGCGCGGCGATCCCGCGCCGGGCGACATCGTCGACATCCTCGACGAGCGCGGCGGTTGGCTCGCCCGCGGCTACTTCAACCCGCGCTCGCAGATCGTCGCCCGCGTGCTCACGTGGGACGAGGGCGAGCAGATCGACGACGCGTTCTGGCTGAAGCGGCTGCGCGCGGCCGCGGAGACGCGCAGCGCGCTCGGCCTGCTCGGCTCCGATGAGATCAGTACGGGGTGTCGGTTGGTGTTCGCGGAGAGCGACCTGCTCCCCGGCCTGATCGTCGACCGCTACGGCGACTGGCTCGCAGTCCAGTTCCTCACCCTCGGCGTCGACGTCCACCGACAGCGGCTCGGCGAGCTGATGATGGACCTCTACAAGGTGACGGGCATCGTCGACCGCTCCGACCCCATCGCGCGGCGGCAGGAGGGGCTGCCCGCAGGTGGTGGACTGCTCGCCGGGACGCCCCCGCCGCCCGACCTGACCATCACCGAATACGGCCTGCGCTTCCCGGTCGACCTGCTCGGCGGGCAGAAGACCGGCTTCTTCCTCGACCAGCGCGAGAATCGCCGTCTCGTCGCCAGGTTCGCAGCAGGTCGCGAGGTGCTCAACGCGTTCAGTTTCACCGGCGCGTTCGCGGTCCACGCGCTGGCGCGGGGCGCGGCCCGCGTCACCAACGTCGATACGTCGCGCGAGGCGCTCGAAGGCGCGGAAGAGGCGCTGCGGCTGAACGGCTTCGACCCGGACCGGCAGGCGGAGCAGATTCAGGGGGACGTGTTCCAGGTGCTCCGCGCGTTCCGTGACGAGGGGCGCACGTTCGACCTGATCATCCTCGACCCACCGAAATTCGCGCGCAGCAAAGGCGAGCTGGACGCGGCGACGCGCGGCTACAAGGACATCAACCTGCTCGCCATGCGTCTGCTGTCGCCCGGCGGGCTGCTCGCGACCTTCTCGTGTTCGGGCCTCGTCACGCCCGACCTGTTTCAGAAGGTCGTCTTCGGCGCCAGCATCGACGCGGGCCGCGACATGCAGGTCGTCGCGCGCATGACCCAGGCGCCCGATCACCCGCTGCTGCTGACCTTCCCGGAAGGGGAGTATCTCAAGGGGCTGCTCGCGCGGGCGGTGGACTAACGGATAGACCCGTCGGGTTTCCACCGTCACGAAGTGACGCCCCCGACGGGTCTTGGCTTGGACAGATGACAGCATCCTTTCAACGTCAACCGGAAGACTGGGAGCGCGACCTGGATGACCGCCGCTTTGAGGAGCAGGTCAAAGTCGCGCTGAACGTCATGCGGCTGCGGTTCCAGGATTTCACCAGCGCGCACGACATGCCCGATCTTGTCCTGCTGACGAGCATCGGGCAGCAGCGCGTCAACGTCGCGCTCGAACTTAAAGAGAAGCGCCAGCGTTACCGGCAGCGGTGGGAGCAGCTCGCTGGCATCCCCGAACCCGACCTCTGTGCGCTCGACGAAGTCGCCGCGCGCAAGCTCCTCCCGTTCGCGCCTTACGCGTTTCTGCTGTATCATGATGCCACGGGACGAGGTCGCCCCTACGTCCTGTATTCCATCCTCGACCTGATGTGCGCCCCCAAGGTGCGCGTCCAGCGGCCCATCAACCTGCGCAACGAACGGCTCAAGGCGAAGTGGCTGCTGAACCGGCGGCACGGCCGCGCGTACGCGGGGCTGAACGACGCGCTGGCCGATTTGCTCGCCTATCTCGAACGCGACCTCGCGAACGACGTGCGCGGGCTGGGGCCGCACGGCAGGTACGATGGGGAAACCGTGGAGACGCTTTGACGCCGCACCGCCACCCGATTTCGCAGGCCCGTTTCCGTCCGCTTCTTCTCTTGTTTGCGCTCGCAGTCGTCCTTTCGCCTGTCGCCGCGCCCGCCCAGGCCCAGGCGCCGGAGCGACTTGTGCTCGCCTTCTACTATAACTGGTTCGACGAGAATAGCTGGGCGCCCGGCAAGGTGCCCGATGTGCCCGCGCAGCCCTACGCGTCGCGCGACCGCGGCGTCATGGGCCGCCACATCGACCAGGCGAAAGGCGCAGGCATTGACGCGTTCGTCGTGTCGTGGTACGGGCCGCGCGTGGAGAACAACCAGACCGAGACCAACCTGCGCGCCTTACTGGACGAGGCGGCGGCCCGCGGCTTCCGCATCGCGGTCGATGTGGAAGTTGCCGGCCCATTCTTCGGCGGCCCCGGCGACGTGCAGGGGGCGCTCGCAACGCTGCTCGCGACGCACGCGCAGCACCCCGCCTATCTCCGCTCGGACGGCAGGCCGGTCGTCTTCTTCTGGCGGCAGCAGCGGTTCAACCTGGGCACGTGGCAGGCCATTCGCAACGCAGTCGACCCCGGCCGCGGCAGCGTGTGGATCGAAGAGGGCGTCGATGTCGCGCCGCTATCGGTGTTCGACGGCCACCACCTCTACAGCGTAACGTGGAACCCGCCGACCGACATGGCGCGCACCGCGCAGAAGTTCGCCCAGCGCACGCGCGCGATGGCCGCCAAGCTCGGCGCGCCGAAGGTGTACGTGGCGACCGTGATGCCCGGTTACGACGACACGCGCCTGCCGCGGGGCAACAAGTTCGCGGTGGGCCGCGAGGACGGCGCGTACTACGCGCGCTCGTGGCAGGCCGCGATCAACGCGGCGCCCGACTGGATCATCATCACGAGTTTTAACGAGTTTCCCGAAGGCACTTACATCGAGCCGAGCCAGGCGTACGGGACAAAGTACCTCGACCTGACCGCGCAGTGGAGCGCGGCGTTCCGCGGGTCCGCGCCGCCGCCACCCATGCCCGTCGCCCAGCCGCCACCCGCCGCGCCCAAAGCCGCTGCCGCCGCGAAGCCCGCGCCCGCGGCCACTAAAGCCCCGCCGAAGCCGACGCCCGTTCCCACCCCGACCCGGCCGCCCATCACGCCGGAGCCGGTTTATAATGCCCCTCATGCGCCCGGTCGTTATTAGTGGAGGAGAGCCGCCATGATTGATCCGTCCTATATCGCCGAAATCCTCATCCCATCCGACAAGCTGCAAGCGCGCATCTGCGAGCTGGGCGCGGAGATCGACCGCGACTACGCGGGGCAAGACCTCCTGCTGCTCGCCGTGCTCAAGGGCAGCGTCCTGTTCCTGTCCGACCTGATGCGCTGCATCACCACGCCCCACAGCATCGACTTCATGGCGACTTCGTCCTACGGCAACGCGATGGAGTCGTCGGGCGTCGTGCGGATCATGAAGGACCTCGACCAGTCGATTGAGGGCCGCAACGTCCTGATCGTCGAAGACATCATCGACACCGGCCACACGCTCGACTATCTCGTCCGCATCCTCAAGGCGCGCGGCCCGAAGTCGCTCGAAATCTGCACGCTGCTCAACAAGCCTGCGCGCCGCGAGGCGCACGTGCCGGTGAAATACATCGGCTTCGACATCCCTGATAAGTTTGTGCTTGGCTATGGATTGGACTTCATCGAGAAATATCGCAACCTGCCGTACATCGCCGTCCTCGCGCCTGAACTCTACAAGTGATCTGAGCCGCGCCGGGCGGATCAGCCTCGTCGCGCTGTGCGTCGCGTTCCTGCTGTGGTTGAGCGCGACGCTGGCCGCGAGCGCGGAGAGCGCGCCCCCGCGCGAGCTGCTCATCGACCTGCGCCCGCGCCCCACGCTGGCCGTTATCCCCGACAAAGGCGTCGACCTGACCGGCCCCGCCGCGCCCGGCCCTTCCTACCGCATGGAAGGGGAGCGCGTCCTGTCCGCCGTGCGCGTCTCGCCCTGGCCGCCGAAGCAGGGGCAGACCCTCGCCGTCCTCCTCCAGAGCAACGCGCCCGTCACCTACACCCTGACCTTCGGCGGCCGGCCGTATCGCGTCAACGCCACACGTAGCGGCGCATGGTCCCTCGTGCCCGTGCCGCCGCTGACGCTGCCTCGCTACGTCCCGCTGGTCGTTCAGTCCGGCGCGTCCTCCTTCAAGCTTAACGTCCCCGTCTTCGCGGGCAAGTTCGAGACGGTCAACATCCCCGCCGCGACCGCCGGGCCGATCCTTTCGGAGACAAAGAAGGTCGCAGCGGAGACCGCGCGCATGACGAAGCTCTTCGCCGCCTACACGGACGGCGGCTGGACCCCGCGCAGCCGTTTCGCGCCGCCCCTCGACGGCGAGTTCCGCCACTCGTCCCCCTTCGGCTCGCGCCGCACCTACGGCAACGATCCCACCCTCTCCGCCCACGCAGGCGAAGACTACAGCGCGCCCCCCGGCACGCCCGTCTACGCGCCGGCCGCGGGCAAGGTCGTCCTCGCGGAGCAACTGTTCGTCCGCGGCAACGCAGTGGTCATCGACCACGGCCACGGCGTTTTTACCGGTTACTGGCACCTGAGCGAGCTGGCGATGCAGGCGGGAGATGAAGTCGCGACCGGCGACCTGCTGGGCAAGGTGGGGAGCACGGGCCTGAGCACCGGCGCGCACCTGCACTGGGAGATGCGCGTGGGGGGGATGGCGGTGGATCCGTTGCAGTGGATGAAATGAAAGCAAAAGCGGCGCCAGGCCCAACCGCCTGACGCCGCCAAATACCGAAGAACCAGCCGGCGCGTTTACGCCTCTTCCTCGTCCTTCTTCCCCTTCTTCACCACCTCGACATCCTCCGCCGAAGGCGCCTCTTCCAGCGCTTCCTCGACCGCCGCAGCGCGCGACATCGTGATCGCAAACACCACCTGCTCGGGGTCGTTCAGCACCTTGACGCCCGGCGCCGCCTTCAGCTCGCGCACGCGGATTTCGTCATGCGCAGTCTGGAGCGTCGACATGTCCGCCATGATGCGCTCCGGGATGTCGCCGGGGAGGCACTCGACTTCGACCGTGTCCAGGCTGCGGACAAGCACCAGATCGCCACTTACAGTGACCGCAGGCGGCTGGCCCTCGGCCATCACCGGCACGCTTACGCGCACCTTCTCGGTCATCGAGACGGCGAGGAAATCGACATGCAGGATCGCGTGCTTCGTCTGGTGGCGCTGGATCTCGCGCGCCAGCACGTGCAGCGTTGGCCCGCCCTCGATCGACATTTCGATCGGCCGGCCGCCGGCCTTGTTCAGCGCGATGCCCAGCAACTTCCGATCCATGGAGACTGCGAGCGCTTCCTGGCCCTTACCATACACGACGGCCGGCACGCGGCTGGCCTCGCGCACTTCGCGATTGTTATGGCGGCCAGTCCCGCGCGGGGTGGCCTCAATGGTGAGCTTGTCCATCTGGTTTCGTTCTCCTTGATAAATGCAACACTTTATTCTATCAAAATCGTCCTGTATCGTCAAAAGAGAGACCGCATCGTCTGCGTTGCGCGCTATTTGCGCCTGTGGTAGCATGACAAGCCATGTCCAGCACCCGTATCCCGCGCCCCCTGCTCATCGCCGCGCTCGTCCTGATCCTGCTGTGGGCCGCGGGGCTTGCCCTCCTGTGGCGCGCCCGCGCCGCGCAGCCGTTCCCCATCGGGCAGACCGTCGATCACCGGCTCTCCGCGCGCCCCGGAATTAACCTCTCGCTCGATGACCTTGCGCCCGGGACGCTGGTCGCGCGCCTCGACCAGCTTGCGGCGCAGGGCGTTCGCTTCGTCCGCTTCACCCTGCCGTGGGACGAGATCGAGCCGCAGCGCGGCGCGTTCGAGTGGACCAGGTGGGACGCGGTGGCGGACGCCTTCGTCGCGCGCCCTGAGCTGATCCCCGTCGTCGTCCTTAACCGTTCGCCCGAATGGGCGCGGCGCGCAGAGGACGCGGGCAACCCGCTCGCGCCGCCACAGGAGCGCCGCGACTTCGGCGCGTTCGCGCGCGCGGTGGCAGATCGCTACGGCGACACCTTCACCTATTACCAACTCTGGGACGAGCCAAACATCGCGCCGCACTGGGGCAGCCGGCCGGTCGACCCGGTCGACTACCTCGGCTTGCTGCGCGAGGGCGCGATCAACCTGCGCGCGGCCGACCCCGACGCGCGCATCCTCGCCGCCGCGCTCGCGCCGACAACGGAGCCCGGCCCCGTCAATCTAAGTGACATAACGTTCCTCGATCAACTCTATTCTGCCGGCGGACGCCAGTGGTTCGACTACCCCGCCGCGCAGCCCTACGGCTTCACCTCGCCGCCGGACGCGCCCGCCGACCCCGGCCAGCTCAACTTCGCGCGCGTCACGCTGCTGCGCGACATCATGCTGCGCCACGGTGACGGGGGCGCGCAACTGTGGGCGACCGCGTTCGGCTGGAACGCGGGGGGCGACGGGCCGTTCGGCGCGGTGAGCGAGCAGCAGCAGGCAGAGTACACCGCGCAGGCGTTTGGCCGCGCCGCGCGGCAGTGGCCCTGGCTCGGGCCGCTGCTGTGGACGGACCGTTTTGCCGCGTCGGACGCGACCGGGCAGGCGCTCGCCGCGGCTTCTGCGCCGCCGACTGTCTTACCGCCGGGCCGCCACGCGCCCGATCATCCCGCGCTGCGTTACTCCGGCTGGCGCGCGACCGGTGAGGCGGCGGACCCGTCGCAGAACGGGGACACGCTGGAGTTTGCGTTTGAGGGGCAGGGCGTCGCGCTTGAAGTGGAGGGCGGGCCGTACTGGGCGTATTTGACGGCAACCGTTGACGGCGCGCCCGCGAACCGGCTCCCGCGTGATGAATCCGGCCAGAGCTACCTCGTCCTGCGCGACCCGAACGCCGCCACGCGCCTCATTCCGCTTGCGGAAGGGCTTGCGCCGGGAGAGCATGCTGTTCGCCTCGTCGCCACAGGCGGGTGGGGACAGTGGCCGCTGCGCGCAATCGTGGTCGCCGCTCAGACGCCGCAGCCGCTCCCGCTCGGATGGATCACGTTGATGGTGGCGTTCCTTGGAACGCTCACCGTTGCGGGCGCGATCTTTAGCCACCGAGGACGCAGAGAACTCAGAGCATTCTCTGCGTCCTCGGTGTCCTCTGCGGCAAAACCAGCTTTCTTCGCAGCGGCCATCGTCCTTGCCATCGCGTATCACCTGACCGGCTCCGGCCTGCTCAACCTCGCCATCCTCGCGCTCTTCGGCCTGCTGTTTCTCTACGATCCCGGCCTTGCGCCCCCGCTTATTGCGGCGAGCCTCCCCCTGTGGCAGCGAACGCAGCCCGTTTTGCGCTGGGAGTTCGGCCTGTTTGAGGCGCTGGCGTGGATTGCGGTCGCGGCATGGGTCGGGCGCGGGCTGATTAGCCTCATTGGGGCGCGAAAACCTGACGGGTCTCGAAGACCCGTCAGGTTTGGGCTTGACATGAGCATCATTGCCCTCTTCGCGGCCGGCCTCCTTGCCACCCTCTTCGCGGCCGAGCAGGGCGTCGCGTGGCGCGAGTTTCGCATCGTCTTTCTCTTCGGCCTCGTCTTCTACGGGCTGATCACGCGCGGGGGATTGAGCCGCGTGACCATTCGTCCGCTGGTCGGCGGACTCCTTGCCGGCGCGACGATTGCCGCGCTGGCCGGGCTGTGGCAGCTTGTGACGGGGCGGGGCATGGTGGAGGCGGAGGGGGTGAGCCGCATCGCGGCGTTCTACGGCTCGCCCAACAACCTCGCGCTGATCCTCGACCGCGCCGTGCCGCTGGCCCTTTCGCTCGCGCTGTTCGGCAGCTTTGGCGCGCGGACGCGCGTGTGGCGCGGGGTTCTGGGCGCGGTGGCGGTCATCTGCCTGCTGGCCGCGGTTGCCACCTTCAGCAAGGGCGCGATCCTGCTCGGCCTGCCCGCCGCCATCGCCCTTGTCCTGCTCGGCGGCGCGTGGCGGAGCGGCAGGCGCTGGCCGCTGGGGTTGCTGCTGGCGCTGATTATCGTGGCCGCGCCAGGGCTGTTCGTCCTCTTCCAGACCCCGCGCTTCGCTGACCTGTTCAACTTCCAGTCGGGCACATCGTTCTTCCGATTGAAGCTATGGCAGGGCGCATGGAACATGGCGCTCGATCACCCGCTGCTCGGCGTGGGGCCGGACAACTTCCTCTACGCCTACCGCACGCGCTACGTTCTGCCCTCCGCGTGGCAGGAATTGAACCTCAGCCACCCGCACAACGTCTTTCTCGACTTGTGGACGCGGCTCGGGTTGATCGGTGTGGTCGCGGGGATTGCCGCGCTTGCCGCGACGTTTGCTGCGGGGTGGCGATTGTTCGCCGCGCGGCGCAGGTGGCCGCTGGCGCTCGGCCTGCTCGGCGGGCTGGCTGCGACCGTGGCGCATGGCCTGATCGACAATTCGCTGTTTCTGCCCGACCTGATGGGGTGGTTTGTGGCCGCGGCGGGCGCTTTCTGGCTGATGACGGTTCGAGGGGAGGAATGAGATGAGAGTGTTGGTGACGGGCGGCGCGGGCTTTATCGGCTCGCACCTGTGCGACCGGCTGCTGGGCGACGGGCACGAAGTCATTGCGATGGACAACCTGATTACCGGCAGCACGGACAACATCGCGCACCTGGCGGGGAACAGGCGGTTCCTCTTCGTCGAGCACAACGTGACGAACTACATTTACGTGGCGGGCGACGTGGACGCGGTGATGCACCTCGCCTCGCCGGCCAGCCCGATCGACTTCTCGCGCATCCCGATCCAGATTCTCAAGGTCGGCTCGCTCGGCACGCACAACGCGCTCGGCCTGGCGCTGGCGAAGGGCGCGTCCTTCCTGCTGGCGTCCACGTCGGAGGTGTACGGCGATCCGCTCGTCCACCCGCAACCGGAAACCTACTGGGGCAACGTCAACCCCATCGGCGTGCGCGGGGTGTACGATGAGGCCAAGCGCTTCGCCGAGGCGATCACGATGGCCTACCACCGCATCCACGCGGTCGACACGCGCATCATCCGCATCTTCAACACCTACGGCCCGCGCATGCGCCTCGACGACGGCCGCGTCGTGCCCAACTTCATCGGCCAGGCGCTCCGCCGCGAGCCGATCACGGTCTATGGCGACGGCTCGCAGACGCGCTCCTTCTGCTTCGTGTCCGACCTGGTCGACGGCATGGTGCGCCTGCTGCTGTCGGGCGAGCATGACCCGGTCAACGTGGGCAACCCCGCGGAGACGACCATTTTGACCTTTGCGGAGACGATCAACCGGCTGACGGGCAACCGCGCGGGCATCGAGTTTCGCTCGCTGCCGGAGGACGACCCGAAGCAGCGCCGCCCGGACATCACGCGGGCGCGGGAGATTCTGGGCTGGGGGCCGCAGGTTGAGCTGGAAGAGGGCCTGTCGCGGACGATCTACGACTTCGAGGCAAGGCTGGGCCGTTGAACCTCCGTAAGGTCACGGGCGCCTGGTGGCCGCTCGCCGCCAGCTGGCTGCTCATGGGCGCGGAACTGCCCGCGCTGAGCGCGGTCGTCGCGCGCCTGCCCGACGCGGCCATCAACCTCGCCGCGTACGGCGGCATCGTCTTCCCGCTGGCGCTCATCATCGAGTCGCCCATCATCATGCTGCTCGCCGCGTCGACCGCGCTGAGCAAGGATTGGGCGTCCTACCGCAAAATCTGGAAGTTTATGATGATCGCGGGCGCGTCGCTGACCGCGCTGCACATTCTGGTCGCGTGGACGCCGCTCTACTACGTGGTAGTGCGCGGGGTGCTCGGCTCGCCGGAAGAGATCATCGAACCCGCGCGCATCGGCCTCAAGATCATGCTGCCGTGGACGTGGACCATCGCGTATCGCCGCTTCAACCAGGGCGTGATGATCCGCTTCGGCCACTCGCGTTCGGTGGGCGCGGGGACGGTCGTCCGCCTGGCCGCGGGGCTGACCGTGCTCTTCATCGGCCTCGCCGTCGGCACGCTGCCGGGGATCGTGGTGGCGACGACTGCGGTGGCTGCGGGCGTGACGAGCGAGGCGCTCTTCGCGGGGTGGGTCGTGCGCCCGGTGCTGCGCAACGAGCTGGCCGCCGCGCCGCCGGTCGACCCGCCGCTGACGTACAACGTCTTCTTCGCGTTCTACATCCCGCTCGTGCTGACCGCGCTGCTGGGCCTGATCGCGCAGCCCATCGGGAGCGCGGCCATTGGCCGCATGCCCGACCCGATCTCATCACTCGCCGTTTGGCCGGTTGTGACCGGGCTGGTCTTCATGGTGCGCGGCCTCGCCATCGCGTTCAACGAGGTGGTGGTCGCGCTGCTCGACGAGCCGGGCGCGCGGCCGGTGCTGCAACGCTTCACGTGGATCCTCATTGCAGGCACGTCGGCCGCGCTGCTGCTGCTCGCCGCGACCCCGTTGAGCGATTTATGGTTTTCGGTTGTCTCCGCGCTCCCGCCCGACCTCGCCGCGCTCGCGGGCATCGCCATCTGGATCGCGCTCCCGCTGCCCGCGCTGAACGCGCTCCAAAGCTGGTACCAGGGCCAGCTTCTCCACGGCCGCCGCACGCGCGGCATCTCCGAATCGGTCGTCATCTTCCTTGTAGTGGACGCGGCGATCCTGATCGCGGGCGTAATGTGGGGCGGGGTGATCGGCCTCTACGTGGGGCTGGTCGCGATGGTGACGAGCATGGCCGCGCAGACGGCGTGGCTGGGGGTGCGGGCGCGGCGGATCGGGACATTATCGAACGGTTCGTAGTAAGCGCTTCAGCGCTACGACGAGCGCTGAAGCGCTTACTACGAACCAGTTAATTCCGCGCCTTCCACGCCCGCGCCACCGACGGCAAAATTGGAATAATCGACTTCTTCCGCGACAGCACCCCGCCCACCATCACCGACTTGGGCGTCGCCAGCGGCTGGCCGAGCGCCTCCGCCACCGCGCGCTCCATCCCCTCGATCAGGATCTCCGTCTGCGCGTGCACAATGTCCACGATCATCAGCAGCAGCGCGGCGTAGCCCTTCTCCGCGCGGAGCGCGCGCATCTCGGCCAGCAGCTCGTCGCGGATTTCGTCCACCCGCTGCCGCGCGACTGTCTCCAGATAGCTCACCGCAAACGGCGCGTCCTCGATGCGGAACTCTTTGTAGTCCGTCGTGATGATTTGCCGCGGGGTGCGGCCCGACAGGTCGGACGCGACCGCGAAGATGTCCTTTGCGTACGCCTCCACATCCACGCCCGCGGTGTGCGCGAGTTGCTCCGCCACCTGCCGGTCGCGCGGCGTCGTGGTGGGTGAGCGGAAGAGCACTGTGTCGGTGACAAGGCCGCCGAGGAGGATGCCGGCGATGGGCGGCGGGATGGCGATGCCCGATTCGTTGAACAGGCCCGCGATCATCGTGCTCGTCGAACCGATGATGTCGTTGCGGAAGAAGATGGGCGTGGCGGTCTG
>CAZPTI010000142.1:0-12766 GCA_964588925.1 uncultured Anaerolineales bacterium
CCCAGTTGAGCGGGCGGTCCTCGAACGCCTGGAACTGGTTCGCCACCGCACGGGGCGGCAGCATCTCAGGGCCCGCGACCTTATCGAAGATGCGGACGATGTCGCCGTCTGCGTTCAACTCGATCCGCAAAGCGGCGTTTTCGAGCAGGTCGGGCGTGACGGTAAACTCGTTCGCAGTCGGCGCCTGCGCTCCGTCAACCCTGCGCAGCGCGGTCACCGAATATGGCGGCAACGCGCCCGCCGCGATCCACACGCCCCCCTCCGCCTCCCAGGCCACTGCGCCGGCAGACAAGCGGCTCGATCAGCGCAAGCCGGCGCGTGAGCTCTTCGAGGGTCCAACGGGTTTTGTGGGTCATGGGGTGGGGTTCCTGTGCGCAAAGAATTGTCGGGCGCAATTATACGCCGCCCGCGAGTCGTGAGATAATCGCCGCGACACAAAGGAGAATGCCATGCCCGTTCGCCGCCACGACCCCTTCCTCTCGCAATACGTCCAGTCGCGCCCGGTCGACGTGTGGCTCCCGCCCGCCTACGACGAGAGCGAGGCGCGCTACCCCGTCATCTACATGCACGACGGCCAGAACCTCTTCGACCCAACAACGTCGTACAGCGGCGTCGACTGGGGCATCGACGAGGCGCTGACGGGGCTGATCGATGGAGGGGTTATCGCGAGCGCGATCGTGGTGGGCGTGTGGAACACGGGCGAGAACCGCTGGCGCGAATATATGCCGGAGAAATTCGTGCGACGCAGCCTTAAGCAGCGGCTCCGCGCGCTCTTCTTCACCCGTCTGCGCGGCGTCCCCTACTCGGATGCGTACCTGAAGTTCCTTGTGGGCGAGGTCAAGCCGTTCGTCGACAGCCTGTACCGCACCCTTCCCGACCGCGCCAACACGTTCGTAATGGGGTCGAGCATGGGCGGGCTGATCTCCCTGTATGCAGTCGAGGAGTATCCCGACGTGTTCGGCGGCGCGGGCTGTGTTTCCACGCACTGGCCCGCGGGCGGCGACGATCTGGTTGACGCGCTGGCCGCCGCGCTGCCGCCGCCGGGCGCCCACCGGCTCTACTTCGACTACGGCACCGAGACCACCGACGCGGAGTACGAGCCGTATCAGCAGCGTATGGATCACTATCTTGAACTCGCGGGCTACACGCGCGGGGCCGACTGGCTCACTGAGAAGTTCCCCGGCGCGGCGCACTCCGAGGCCGCGTGGCGGGAACGAGTTGAAATTCCGCTGCGTTTCCTCTTAAGTTAAGACCCGATGGGTTTTCCGTCGGGTCTCTCGTCCTTCGGAGAACACGATGCCAACCAAACCACCCTTCCCGCGCCTCGCACCCGAAGCGCGCGGCGTCTCATCTGCGGCTATCCGCGCCTTCGTCGACGCGGTCGAAGCGCAGAAACTCGGCCTGCACTCGTTCATGCTCCTGCGCGGCGGCGTGGTGCTGGCCGAGGCGTGGTGGCGGCCCTTCGCAGTCGACATCCCGCACATTATGTATTCGCTCACCAAAAGCTTCACGTCGACCGCGGCGGGCCTCGCCATCTCCGAGGGCCGCTTCTCGCTCGACGATCCTGTCCTCTCCTTCTTCCCGCGTGCCGCGCCAAAGAACGCGTCGGAGAACCTGGCCGCGTTGCGCGTGCGCCACTTGCTGAGCATGGCCGTCGGCCACGACGCGGACCCCACGGGGGAGATCATGCAATCCACCGCCGACTTTCCCGCCGCGTTCTTCGCGATCCCGATCCCCCACCCGCCGGGCACGCACTTCGTCTACAATAGCGCCGCGTCGCACATGGTTTCGGCCATCGTCCAGAAGGTCACGGGGCAGAAGCTCATTGCCTACCTCATGCCCCGCCTGTTCCGGCCGCTTGGCATCCGCCGCCCTATGTGGGAGCTCGACCGCGCGGGCCGCAACATGGGCGGCTGGGGCCTTTTCCTGCGCACCGAGGAAATCGCCCGCTTCGGCCAGATGCTGCTCCAGCGCGGCCAGTGGCAGGGTCAGCAGGTCGTCCCCGCAGAGTGGATCGCAGAGGCAACGCGCAAGCAGGTGTCCAACGGAGACGACCAGAACAGCGACTGGGCGCAGGGGTACGGGTTCCAGTTCTGGATGTCGCGGTACGGCTACCGCGGGGACGGCGCGTACGGGCAGTTCTGCGTTGTGCTGCCTGATCAGGATGCTGTTTTCGTCGCGACGGCCAGCGCGCCGGACATGCAGGCGATCCTCAACGCGGCATGGTCGACGCTGCTGCCCGGCATGAAGGACGCGCCGCTGCCGGAGGATCGTACCAAGCAGGCCGCGCTGCGCGAGCGGCTCGCGTCGCTGGAACTGCCGCGGCCGGGTGGCGCGCCGTCCTCCCCGCGCGAAGCGGAGTTCCTCGGGCGAACCTACTTGCTCGGCCCGAACGAGAGACGCTGGGAATCGGTGACGGTGCGCCGCGAAGGGGACGCGTTCATTCTCGCGCTGGGCACGCCGAATAGCGCCCGCGAGTTCCGCTTTAGCGCGACGGACTGGCTGCCTGGCGAGGTCCAACTTGAGATGCCCTTCCCCTTCGCCTACGCAGGCGCGGGCGCGTGGCAGAGCGACGACACGCTCGATCTGGCCGCGCGATACCTCGTGCCCGGCTCGCTGCGCGCGTTCACCCTGCGCTTCCACGACAATGCAGTCGAGTTGGCAACTTCCCACACCGGCCTTCTTGCCCCGCCGGACGAGTTCACGGTGACGGGTCGCGCGGCGCCAGCCGGTTAAACGCCAGCGGCGCAAGTGTCACCGTGACAATTGCCACGAGGATGATCGCCGCGTTCACCGACTCGCTGATCAGTCCCAGGCGCAGCCCCACCGCGGACGCGGCGATAATCAGCGACAGCCGCGCGGAGAGTAGCGCGCCTGCGGCAAACGTCTCGCGCCACGTGAACGCGGTTCGGAACAGCAGGCTCGGGATGAGCTTCACCGCGACCGCGACCAGCACCAGGACCGGCGCCAGCAGCACGGCCGCGGGCGACGCCAGCAGCGCAGACAGGTCGAACCGCACGCCAACGTGGATGAAAAAAAGCGGGATAAAGAAGCCGAACCCGATCGCCTCCAACTGATCCCCCAGCGCCTCGTCATCCGGTGTGCGCAGCAGGGACAACACCGCGCCCGCCAGGAACGCGCCCAAAATGATCTCCGTCCCTACGGCCTGCGATAGCACGACAAACGCCAGCATCAGCGTGAACGCGAAACGCACCTTGATCTGCGCGGTTGCGTGACTCAGTTCCTCGATCACCAACCGCACGCCGGGTATGCGGTTGGTGAAGTGGCCGAGCCGCGCAACGAGAACGAACGCGACGAACAGCAGCCCGACCACGAGGATGTCCAGTGTGAGCCCGCGCGACACGACTGCGACCAATAGTGTGATCAGCAGCATAGTGCCGAAGTCCGCAATCAGGGCCGCAAGCAGGATTGCCTGCCCGAACCGTTCGCCCGACAGCCCGCGCTCCTTCAATACGGGCATCACGACGCCCAATGACGTGGTTGAGAGGATCAGCGCCAGCATCCACGGGCTGCGCGCCAGCCCGAAGCGCACCAGCAGCAGCCCCGCGCCGGTCGCCAGCAGCAGCGTCAGCGCAAAGGTCACGACGCCGAGCCGGACCGGCCCCATGCTTCGCCGCTCTTCCCCGTTCGCGCTCGCCGCGCGCAACGCATTAAAGTCCACCTCCAGCCCGGCCAGGAACATCAGGAAAACAAACCCGAACTCGGCCAGCAGTGTCAGCAGCGCATTATCAGGCGACACGATGCCCAGCCCGCTCCGGCCGACGATGATGCCCGCAATGATCTCTCCCACCACGATTGAGAGGCCGAAGCGCCGGAACTTCAGCAACAGGACCGGCACGACAAACGCCAGCGCCACGACAAGCAGGAGCGGAATGTAAGACGGCGCGTGTTCCAAAACCCTTACCTCATTGAATCGAAAGCAGGGGCTTCGCCAGGACAAGCAAAGCCCCCGCAACGTCGTTGCCCAAATATAACGGCGCGTCCCCCCGCAGAGTTCACTTCTTCGCGCAGGGCGCCACAAGGGGGAACCCCTCCCCGTCTTCCTCCGTCTACCTATCCCAAAGGAGCGATCATGTTCTTCCATTCCTGGGCCGACGTTGGCCGCACTGTCCTTGTCGGCGCGCTCGCGTATGCCGCGCTCGTGCTGATGCTGCGCGTTTCGGGCAAACGCACCCTGTCCAAGATGAACGCATTCGACCTCGTCGTCACGGTCGCGCTTGGTTCGACGCTTGCGACGATCCTGCTGTCGAAGGACGTGGCGCTGGCCGAGGGGCTGGCCGCCTTTGCGCTGCTGATCCTCCTCCAATTCATCGTCGCCGCGCTCTCGGTGCGGTCGCAGGGGTTTCAGAAGATGGTGAAAGCGCAGCCCGCGCTGCTCTACTACGATGGGGCCTTTGTCGACGAACCGATGCGGCGTGAACGAGTGACGCGCGAGGAGATTATTGCCGCGGCCCGGTCTCAAGGGGTCCTGTCGATGTCCGATGCCGCGGCGGTGGTGCTGGAAACGGACGGCAGCTTCAGCGTGCTGAAACGCAGCAGCGGCGCGGAGTCCGCGTTGCAGTACGTCCGCCGGCCTGATCTATAGAACCCGTCTAACTGGCTGCGACGAGCAGCGCGGCATATCCCGCCGCGCCGATGACGAACGGCAGAAAGTGGCTCTGGCGCTCCTCCGGCAACTCCTCCTTGAGCACGTTGAGCACCACGCCGCCCGCAAGAAAGGCAAACAGCAGCGCGAGCGCGGCCGGGTGCACTGTCGTCGCCGCGCCTAGCGCCCATCCGACCAGCGCGGCTGCGGCCAGCACCCATTTGGCAGTGCGATAGCCCTCCTTGTGGATCTGGCGCAGCCCGTAGTCGTTCACCACGAAGTGAAGCGCCATCGCGACAAAATACAGCAGCAGCGACGCCAGGCCGGGAACCTCGCGGTGCAACAGCAGGTAGCCGATCAGCGCGTTATAGAGGGCAAACGATCCGATATGAATCCAAAACAGCGTCGGCGAGGGTTCTTCGCCCACGGTCCCTGATGCGCGCGCGCCACGCGCGGCACGCTCCAGCCCGTAAAACACTGCCAGTCCTGCCAGCGCAGCAAGGTATGCGTGCGACTCCAACGGCCCTGGCCCGACCGAAGCTTCGATCGACCGCTGTTGTTCGGCCAGATCAGGCAGGATGTGCGCAAAGACATAGGCCACCGAAACGCCGCCCGCCAGGGATAGCCAGCGGCTGCGCGGCACGATATCCAGGAAGCGCAGCCGGCCCGCAAAGACATGAATCGCGGCCAGCGCCAGGGCCATTGCGCCGGTCAAGGCCAACAGCGTCGAGTGCGGCATCTCCATACGTTCACCTCCCATGTCGCGATACAGGATCAGCTAACCTACCAACTCCCTCAACCGGGCCAGCGCGCCCTCTTCCAACACGGCGACAATCACATCGCCCGGCCGGATCACCGTATCGCCATTCGGGATGAGCACGCGGCTTCCACGGCGGATGCTGGCGATGATGCTGTCCTGCGGCCAGGCCACGTCGCACACCGCCTTCCCTGCAACGGGCGAACCGGGCCGCACGCGGAACTCCTCTGTGCGCGCGCCTGTAAACGCGGCCAGCCGCACCTGCCCCGCGCGGTGTCGCGCGGCTGCGCGGCGGGCCATCGCCATGTCATACGCCCGAATCACGTCCGCGCGGGTCAGAACGCCGAGCAGCCGCCGGGGATCGTCGCGACGGACCACCGGCAGTCGGCCCACCCCGCGCGCGCTCATCCGCCGCAGCGCCGCGCCGATCGATTCATCCGGAAAGGCCGTCAACGTGTCCCGCGCGCACACATCGCCCACCGTCACGCCTTCGCCGCCCTGCTCCGCGCCGCGGCGCAAGTCTTGCAGTGTGACCACGCCCGCCAGCCGCCCGGCCTCGTCCACGACGGGCATGCCGTGGTGATGCGTCTGCTCGAAGACCTGCGCCGCTTCTGCCAGCGTATCCCGCAGGCTCACAGTGTCCGTCACCGGCGACATGACCTCCCCCACCGGCAACGCATCCATCACGTCCACGTCGCGCCCGCGCTCGACGCGGATGCCGTGTCGGGCCAGCCCGAGCGTGTACACCGAGTCAGACGCCAGTTTCCGGGATACGGCCAGGCTGATCGCCACAGCAAAGAGCAGCGGCAGGATGATGCGGTAGTCGTTGGTCATCTCGAACAACAGGATCACCGCGGTGAGGGGCGCATGCACTGCGCCCGCGAGAACCGCGGCCATGCCCACCATCGCAAACGCGGGCGCGGCAAGCGACAGGCCGGGGAAGAGGCGCGCGGCGATCAGCCCGAAGCTGGCGCCCAGCGTCGCGCCGATGAAGAGCGCGGGCGCGAACACGCCGCCGGGGAATCCGCCCGCAATGCTGACCGGCGTGAGGATCAGCTTCGCGACGAGCAGCGCCAGGATCACCGTAAGCGCAAGGTTCTGGCCGGTCAGCAGCGCGCCGATGACATCGTACCCCACGCCAAACACCCCCGGCAGGACGACGCCGACCAGCCCGACCGCCAGCCCGGCCAGCGCGGGTTTCAGCCACTTTGGCACGCGCGTGAGGCTGGCAAAGAGATCCTGGAACGTAAATAGCAGCCGCACGTACAAGGCGGCGAACGGCCCGGCGATCAGCCCCAGCAGCGCGTACAGCGGCAGTTCGAGCGCGGACTGGAACGAATAGCCGGGAACGTTGAACGCGGGATGCGCGCCCGAAACGGCCTGCGTGAACACGGCGGAAGTGACAGCCGCGAGCACGGTGATGCCGAACGCGCGGCTGCTCAGCTCGCCGAGGATTACTTCGAGCGCGAAGAAGACGCCCGCAATGGGCGCATTGAACGCGGCTGCGATGCCGGCCGCGGCGCCCGCGGCCACCAGGCCGCGCACGCTCTCGTCCGACAGCCGCAATGTCTGCCCCAGCAGGGATCCAGCGTTGGCGCCGATTTGCGCAGAGGGGTCCTCCGGCCCAACGGATGCGCCTGCGCCGATTGAGATAGCCGCGGCCGCAGCTTTCACCGGTGCGCGGCCGTAACGCAGCCGCCCGCCGGCCAGCGCTACGGCCTCGATAATGCCGGCGACGCCGTGCAGTCGCTCCTCGCCGACGAAGAGATGCAGCAGGATGCCGACCAGCAGGCCGCCGAGCACAGGCACGAGAAAGATCGTCCAGCCGCCGACCGTCGACAGCGCGCGGCCGATTGTGTCGAACGCGACCAGGTGCGCCAGGTCGATCAACCGCTTGAACAGCCACACACCTCCGCCAGCCAGCAGGCCAACGACGACCGCCGCGCCGCCAAAGACGAGCGACTCAGGCGGCTGGCGGAGGTCCAGCCAGTGGCGGACGATAACGCCGATATCGCGAGCATGAGCCATTGTCGAGCTTCCCCTTGTTTATTCACCACAGTATACCGCCCCGCGCTGCGAACCCTGGCGTAGCTTCACGCATTTTTCGCGATGCTATCTCAGGAACCAAGATACACGGAAAGTAGCGTGAACAACGCGAAGCCGCCAACAAAGACCAGCGCAGCCAGCCGGGCTTCCTCCCCGCGGTGCGCCTCCGGCATGATTTCCTCCACGACAAGGGTGGCGAGGATCGCCGCGGTGAACGCGAGAATGGCCTGCTTCCAGATGTCTGGCTGCTCGCGCAGCACCAGGTATCCAAGCATCGCGCCGAGTAGCACCGGGAGGGCGAACAGCAGTGACAGCAGCATGCGCCGGCCCCGAGGGACGCCGCGAATCTTGAAGTTCGCGATCGTCGCGAACCCTTCCGGCACATCTGCCGAAACCTGACCAAGCGCGACGAGCAGCGCTAGCCGGAAATCGATGGCCGACCCTGCGCCGATCATCAGCCCATCGGTGAAGAGGTCGATGGCGACGCCACTGAAAATCGCCCACGAACTCGCGGACTCCTCGCCTCCCAGCCGCGCCGTAATCAGATCCAGCGCGCTATCGAGCAATAAAAAGAAACCCCCGCCGGCAACGAACGCAAGGATGACGATCCACGGGCGTTCGGCCGTGAGCGCTTCTGGCAGCAGTTCCACGCCCACCACCGCGAGCACGATGCCGGCAGCCGCATGCAGCGCAAGGCTCAGCGTCCGCGGAGACACCTCTACGACCTCCGCCAGCAACCCGCCCGCCAGGTTGCCGAGCGCCGGCAGCGCGGCCAAAGCTAGCACGATCAGGAAACCATTCACGCTCGCAGTCCCCTTTGCCGCATTATCGCGCTTGATATCACGTTTACTTGTACAGCGCGTTACATTGCATCACGCTTTATAGAACTAGTATAGGAGCGGGACTTGATTTTGGAGGAGTAAGGATGTCAGCCAAGAACACGCGTCAGCAGTTGGTCGATCTGCTAAACGAAAAGGTGTTCGGCCCCATCCTCGCGGCTTCGCCGGATGATTACGACGAGGGCGACCGGCAGACGCTGAAGGACTTACAGTCGACCACGCGCTCAACTCAGGAAAGCTACGAGAAGCGCTACGATACGGCAGCGAAGGTTGTCGAGATGTACCGCGACGATCTGAGCTCCGCCGCAGCGGAAAGGGTGCAGCGCGAGTCGAAGCGTCTCGGCCTGCCCACGCTGCCAGACGTCAAGGCGGAGTTCCTGCGCCGCGCGGAAGAACTCGGAGTGAAGGGCTGAGACGGTGGAATTCTTCGAAGTAAGTGCGGGCCAGTTCCGTGTGCTCGGCAACCTCGTGCTTGCGATGTTTCTCGGCGCGCTCGTTGGCTGGGAGCGCGAGGCCGCAGATAAGCCTGCCGGGCTTCGCACGCACATGCTCATTGCGGGCGCGTCCGCGCTGTTCGTCTCCCTCGGCACCTCGGTAGTCGGCCAGTTCAGCGGTGAACTCGGCGGCGACGTAATCGAGGCCGCGCCGCTGCGGATCATCGAGGCGGTTGTAGCAGGGGTCAGCTTCCTCGGCGCCGGGACCATTATCCGCGGCGAGCAAGGACGCGTCGCCGGTCTAACGACCGCTGCCTCGGTGCTCTTCACCGCCGCGTTGGGCGTGAGCGTTGCGATCGGGCAGTACGTCGTGGCCGCGGGCGCGACCCTTCTCCTACTCGTGACGCTGCGCGTTCTCATGGGAACGGAGAGCCGGATTGGCAAGACGGAGGAGTAAGGGGGGAAGATGGCTGTGCTGAGTACACCCGGTGCGGCCCGCCGGCTGGGCATGGGACTGGCCGCAGGTGCAGCAGCGTTCAGTTTGATCTGGGCGGTGGGTATCGAGCCGCGGCTGCTGGACGAGATAGAGGTGACCGCGGCCATCCCTGGTTTACCGCCGGCGTGGGAGGGACAGCGCGTGGCCGCGCTCGGGGATTTTCAGGTCGGGGTCTGGTACGCCAATGAAGACACGGCGCGGCGCGCCATCGCGCGGGCGGTCGAGGAGCATCCCACGGCCGTCCTGCTCCTGGGCGATTATCTGTACCACCCTTCGCCCAACCGGCGTGAAACACTCGCGAAGGTTAAGCGCCTGCTCGCCCCCCTGGCCGCGGCAGACATCCCCGCGTACGGGGTGCTCGGCAATCACGACTACGGGCTGGATGACGAAAATAGTGACCCGCCTGCGGAGGTGGCCGCCGACGTGCGCAAGTTGCTGCGCGAGGTCGACGTGACCCTGTTGGAAAATGCGGCGGTCGAGTTGCGCCTGCCCGGCGCAGCCGAGCCTGCGACTGCGCCGTTATGGCTCGTGGGCATCGCATCGCGCAAGGGCAGCGACCGCGATGCGGCGAATGCCCTGGACAGCGTGCCAAACGGTGCGCCACGCATCGTCATGATGCACAACCCGCATTCGTTTCAGGGCCTCCCGCCCGGCGCCGCGCCGTTTGCGATCGCCGCGCATACCCACGGCGCGCAGGTGCGCATCCCGTTCCTGCCCGGCCGCTCCTGGCTGGCCCGGCTGAGGGGTCAACCCGCCCACATCGCAGGTTGGGCCGCGCCGGAATTTGGCGCGTCGGGCAACCACCTGTACGTCAATCGGGGGATCGGGTTCAGCGCGCTGCCGGTGCGGTTCGGCGCGCCGCCGGAGTTAACCTTTTTCACGCTGACGCGCTCGTAAGCGCGTCACACCGCGCCGGCGCCCCGGCGAATGGCAGGCGCAATGACCCGCAACGCGAAACACGCGCAGCGCGGCGGCGGGATCGCCACGACGGCGCAGATCAGCCCACCGACTGCGCCACCCGCGGAAAGCGCGACCAGCGCCAGTAGCCGCGAAAGGTCCGTTTGGCTGCGCATGGTGTTCGGCATGATCACGTTGCCCTCCAGTTGTTGCACTCCAATCATGAACGCGAGGGCCAGCCGCCCGGTCAGGGGTGCCTGGAGGAATGCGACGATCACGACCGGAACTGCGGCGATGGTCGGGCCGATGAGCGGCACGAACTCCATCGCGCCGGAGAGCAGCGCAAAGATGAGCGGAAAGTTGACGCCGATCAGGAGCAGCCCCACGTAGGTCAGCACGGCCACTATCGCGCCGTCGATCGCCGTCGCGCGGAGGTAGCCGCCCATCGCCTGCGCTATCTCGCGCACGCGGTCCCGCCGGTCATGGGGAAACAGCGAAAGGAAGCCCTTCTCGATGCGGGGCGACTCGATCAGCAGGTAAACCGACATGAAGAGAATCAGGCCCAGGTCCACCAGCACGCCGGCCACGGTGGTCGGTACTGCCAGCAGCAGCGCGCTGGCCTGCCGCGCAAGGTTTGGCGCCACTTGTTGGCGGCTGATGTTGAAGGGCAGCTGGAGCGGGCGCACCCATGCCTCGGCCTGCGCGGCCAACGCCGGAGCCGCCACGATCAGTTCCACGATTTGTCCCGCAAGCGGCAGCACGATCAGCCAGAGCGCCAGCGCCGCCACCAGGGGTGCAAGCGCGGTCGCGACCGCCGCGGAGATCACAAGCAGCGCCAGCGGCCGGCGAAACAGCCAGAGCAACGGCAGCGTGATGACGCCCAGGAGGACCCACGCGCCCGTCGCCGCGGTGCTGTGCGCGCCGCCTCGCCCCTGCCTGATCACCTCGTTGGCGCAGCACGGGCTTTGCGCGCACAGTGGACGCAGCGTGTTTGACGGGGACGCGCGTCAGTTCTCACCGCTGGCGGACGGCAGGGTTGCGCCAGTCGGTTTGCAGCGTGTTGCCAAAGTGCTGAAGGCGGCGCCGTGGACGTGACCTTCGCCAACCTGAAGGACCGCCTCCTCACGAGCTACTGGTTCGTGCCCACCCTCATGGCCGCAGCCGCGTTCGCGCTCGCGATCCTCTCGCTGGAAATCGACCGCCGCGTCCAGGCTGAGCTCATCCGCCGCATCGGCTTCTTCTGGAACGGCGGCGCGGATGGCGCGCGCGAGTTGCTCTCTACCGTCGCCGGCTCCACCATCACGGTCGCCGGCGTTGTCTTCTCCATGACGCTCGTCGTCCTCTCGCTGGCATCGTCGCAGTTCGGCCCGCGCATCCTGCGCCACTTCATGGCCGACCGCGTCACGCAGGTCGTGCTCGGAACCTTCCTCGCGAACTTCGTCTTCGCCCTGCTGGCGCTGCGAAACGTGCGGAGCCTGGAGGAAATGCGCTTCGTCCCGTCGGTGTCCGTCACGATTGCGCTCGCGCTGACTCTCGCCAGCCTCGGTGTGCTGATCTACTTCATCCACCACGTTGCGCGCTCGATCCATGCGCCGCAGCTCGTCGCGCGCGTCGGTGAGGATCTGCTCCGCGCCATCAACGCGCTCTTTCCCGAACAACTCGGCCATCCCCCGCCGGACGAAGCGCCGCGCGACCCTGCGGCCCTGCTCCCCGCTGACTTTGACGCGCAATCGCGGCCGATTCGCGCGCGGCACAGCGGCTACCTGCAATCGGTGGATGCGGACGACCTGATGGAACGCGCGACTGGCGAAGACCTCGTTGCGCGCATCCTCGTCCGGCCCGGCCGTTTCGTCATCGAAGGCCAGCCGCTTGCCCAGGTTTGGCCTGCCGCGCAGATCGACGATAGCGCGACCGATGCGTTAGGCGACGCGTTTGTTGTGGATCGCGAGCGCACGCCGACGCAGGACGTCGAAATGCTGGTCGAGCAACTTGTCCAGGTCGCAGTGCGCGCGCTTTCGCCCGGCATCAACGATCCATTCACCGCGATGACCTGCATCGACTGGCTCGGCGCGGCGCTGGCCCGCGCAGCCCGCCGCTCCTTCCCGGAAACCGCGCGCTACGACGCGCACGGCCGTCTGCGCGTGCTCGTGGACGATCCGCTAACCTTCACCGGTCTCCTCGCGCTCGGTCTCGACCCGATCCGCCGCTACGGGAGGGATAGCGTTGAGGTTTCAGCCCGCCTGCTGGAGATGCTCGGCCAGGTCCTCGCGCAAACCGACGCGCCCGACCGTCGCCGCGAGATCGCGCGCCACGCTAAGTTGATCCACCGTATGGCGGAGCAATCCGCGGCCGAGGTGGCCGACCGCGACGAGTTGCGCGAGCGCTATCTGCGGATCGCTCGCGCCATGTCGCGTCAGCTTTAGCTTGCGCGATGTTCCCCGGCGCTTTGCGCGCCCCGCAAAACTGCGCTATATTGCCCAATGTTTCGCGCGCGAGCGCGCCTTTAGCCACCGAGCCTTGTCCCGGCTACTCGCCCTCATCACGACTATCTTCGGAGGCACTCATGACGCTCGATAAACGCCAGCTTTATCGCTTCCCCTGGTCGCTGAACGACAACCCCATCGCCTGGTTGGAAGTCACCGACATCTGCAACATCTACTGCGAAGGCTGCTACCGCCAGCACATGACCGG
>CAZPTI010000143.1:0-12758 GCA_964588925.1 uncultured Anaerolineales bacterium
AAGCACGTTTCCAAGGCCGTGATTCTGGATGCCGTGGGCGCGTTTGCACCGGAATTCGTCACCCGGCTGGCGAAGCTCAAGAAGGCCGACATTGCCAGCGAGGCCGAGCGGCTGGCCGATGGCACCGGCTGGATGCCCGCCATCTTCAAGGCCGAAGGCCCGGAAGCTGCGCCGCAGGACGCCCCGGAAGGTGCCGAGGTAATGGCGGATGAGCCCGCCGAGGCACTGGCCGCGTGATTCCGTAACATGGCCCCGGCGCGCCAAGCTGGGGCCTTTCTGCACCTCAAAAAGCGGCAGCTATTCTGCTGCACACGTTTCACAAAGATCAAAGCAAACGTGTCGAAGCTCGCGACCCAGTGTCGTCAAGAACCTGAATTTCGCTAGTTCATAGTTGAGGGCGCGTTAGTTACTACACACCCATCAATTCCGTCGATCTTTAAGACGCCTTCCTTGAATTTGGCATGTTCTTGTGTCGCGCGCGTGCAGTCCCACAGAATACTGACGATCCGCGCGTCTTTGTATTTCGCGTCGGCGCGATAAAGCGAAGCGTCTTCGGCAATCTCGCCGATAAGCGATTGGAAGGACTTCTTCACGTCCTTCCGGTATTTGACCTCAATGATCGTGTGGAGCGAGGGCAGGTAAAGATCAATGCGCGGATTCTTCTGTCCGACGGGCTGGAGGTTCACTTCGTCTGCGATGTCGTTGAAGATCGGCCCGAGCAGAAAATAAAGAAGATTCTGGACGTGGTATTCGTTCTCTACCGGCCACTTGACGGGTTCCGCGCCCCTGGTGCGGCCCGCATCCTCCCACGTCCATCGTTTGAGGCCAACAGGGATATGCTCCAGAAACTCCAAGAGGTCATCGAGACTCCAGCCTTTTGGCGGCACGGCAGCCACGTCCTGATTTACTTGGTCGAAAACGTAAACCATCAAACTCAAGAGCGCCGTTGAGGCGCCGCCTTGCGCCTGCGCCCGGAACTCGCCCATGAAACGGCCGATCAGGGCCATGCGGTTCTGCTGATCGTCGATCCGCCGTATCGTCCGGTAGTGAAGAAAGAGCGGTACGCACGCGCTGGCATAGATAGAGGATTCGCCGCGGAGGACATACGCCGCGATATCTTTCTCGAAGAGATTGAGATGGTCACCGCCCGCCTGCTGCGCAAGGAAACCGGATATCCAATTCTCGAACTCGCGGGCAACACGCGCATCGTTCATCCGCCCGACCAGCCATTTCACGGCCATGACACCGAATACGTCCGAAACCCATGGGCGCGGCGTGGAGTCGATCTTTGCGGCCTGCCCGAGCAGGCGCGAGACATCTGGGCTGGAGACGGTTTCGTTGAGAACGCCGAGGCCCGAAATCGCGCAGCGGTGATACAAGGAGAGCGCCGAAAAGTCGAAGGATGACGGGTCGTCCTTCGACAATCCTAGGAAATGCAGAAAGCAGGCTTTGAACGGATCAGCGTGCGCACTCTCAATAACCTTGAGGTGCAGGTGCTCGCGCAACTGGTACGCATTGTCTTTTTCTACAGGAACCATTGGGATTGCCCGATCTTCCCGATCATCACCGAGTCGTTCCAGCCAGGAAGCTGGTTGAGCCATCCAAGATTCCGGGCAATCAGGTCGGAATAGCTGATCGTCACCGGCATGGGATTCGGGAAATAGCTGCGCCAGGAATGCGAGGCGAAGCTGTAGAGCTGCGCGCTCAGATACTTGATGTCCTTGAAAGTCGAGTCCTTATGAACATCAAGGATCACACCGCGCGGATGCCCGTCCGTGTCCTGCCGCAATTCCCGCTGGCCGATCAGATAGACCAACATTTCATGTTTGGAGAGTTTGAAGGTCTTCCCGCGCGAGGGAGCGAGCCGCCCCTTCTGCACGCCCGCTGTCGCCGAGTCGAACATATGCAGCCCGTGATCTTCCGAGATTTTCACGAAGGCGTATTCGATTTGATATTCGCGGTACTTGTCGATCACGGCACGCACGGCTGCGATCTCGTCCTTGTTGAATTTCTTGACCTGCGCGTGAAAGATCAGGCGGATCGTGTCGCCTTTCTGCCAGTTCATGCGCTTCTGGATTTTCTCGATGGTTTCACTGAGCACCGAGGTCAGCGCATCGCAGTAGGCGTCCGGCACGACGGCCTTGGATGTGTTCGAGACGATGTAGCTGCCGTCGCCGGAGAAGACAGTGGTGATGCCCATGATCCGCTGGTTATCGGCCCCGCGCTCCTGCCCGATATTCGCGCTGCCGATGCCGATGACGAGTTCATGGGAAAGCGTCGGCGAGGATTTGAGCAGCCACGGAACGCCGCCCATCTTGGCGTAGCAGGCCAGCGCCATATTATTGAGCGAGTAGCCGAGCGAGTAATCGGACTGCGATAGAAGCTCGATGGTGAAGTCCTGTACCGGAACCTGATGCAGGAAGAAGAGGCTCTTGCCGAGATAGTACGGATTCTCCGTGACCTTGAGCTTCTTGAAGGACTGCCGGACTTGAACGAGCGCCAAGTCCCACCGCCCGCCGTCATCCGCTTTCTTCCGAACCGCGGTTTCGATGGCGTTCTTATACGCCTCCACGCTGTCAGTCGCCGTCGAAAACACTTCAACGCGGCTTGTTCCGAGCGTGAACTTGCCTTCAAGGCCGTTGCTGAAATATTTGCTGTTCGAGATGCCTTTGAGAAGCTTGCGGACGAACTGCTCGACGCGACCCTTGTCATGCTGGGCGCAGATCACACAGATAGAGGGATCGTTTCTATCGAAGGTTCGCTTCGTATACGGGCCGCTCTGGGTCAGGCCCTTTTCGGCCCAATCCGCTTCGCCGTTGTCGTTGAATACGAACACCGGCTTTGGCATCTGCCCGCAATCCTTCTGAATGTTGGGCGAATCTTCGATCTCAATGCGAGTTCCGTCGATCAGAGTAATGTTCTTCGACTGGATGTACTTCTTAAGCGTGTCGATGCGCGCTTTCTTGTTCTCACCTCCATTAAAGATGGAGACGGATTGCCGGATACCCTCGACGATAGCGTCTTTCTTCGTGGCGTGCGTATGCAGGATGTAGGCATCGAAGTTCTCGCGGCTGGCCTCCAGATAAACGTCTTTCGCCTCGGCCTGAACGACCTCGCCGTCAGGCCGCGTGATGAAGAGCGTTTCGCCCTTGCGGGCGTTCACCGAGCCCAAGAGTTTCCTGCATCCGTCGTCCTGCTGCGTGACCACGTAACGGCCTGTGAGATCGAACCCGGCATTGAGGAAGAACAGGCCATTCTCCTTGACCACCCGGCGCGTTGTGCAATCAATGACAAGGTACGGCTGGCCCAGAATGGTGCGCGTGTCGATGGCGTATTTAGCGCAGACCTTGAAGGGGTAAGCATCGCCCAGAATCGGAACCAGAAGATTGTCTTCCGGCCTGGTGCTTACCAGTTCGATAGGGTTGAAGCCGGAGGGATTGCGGCCCAGACCCGCAAAGTGCCGCGTCAGACCGTCCTTCACCAGCGAAAAGAAGATGCCGAAATTGTCCTTGAGCGCGATGGCCTGCTGGGTGCCGGACACGGGGAAGGTGCCGTCCCCCGAGAAGATCAGGATATTGTCGCCCTGCCGGCGGAACGAGTGGGTCGATCCGTGCGTCGCGCGAAAGCCGTCCAGCGTCTCTTTGTCATAGGGAACTTGGCGGGCTTCAAGCTCCAGCTCGGGAGTTTTGAGAGGGAAAGCGTTTAGGACGATAGGCAAGGTGCATCCCTCTTAGGTCCGCGACGCTTCGGCTGCGACGTGCCCAGCGAACTCCGTTACGAAGGTGCGCAGCCCCGTCATTTCGGAAAGCTCCGCATAGTCGCCGGTCGTAGTAGCAGTGCGCGGTGATGTCAGGATGCACGCTACCGTGTAAAGCTGCTCCTGCATCAGCTTTCGGCAAAGGACGTTGTAGCGCTGAGCGTAGGACGCATCCCTGAAATCCGGGAAGACCGGGAAGTGCGGCGACGTGTCCCGAACCGGCGTGGCAGATTTCGGGCAATCCTCCAGCAGCATCAGCCAGCCGATAAAGGGCTTGGTCTGTTCCCCGAATGCGCCTTCGCGGTAAGCCGTCCACAGATCATGCGCCGTACCGAAGGCTTCTTCAGTGCGATTGTTGAAGTTGTTGCCGAAGGACGGCCCGACTTGACTCTTGAACTCGAAGGCCGCGATGAGACGACCTTGATTCATGACGAGTAAGTCCCAGAGCTTTGTTGGCCGGAAATATCCGGGCAGTGTGAGGACGCGACGTTCCAAATGGAGTTGTGCATGAGCAAGGCCGTTGGCGCGCACGATGTCCTTTATCAGCGCGACGAATCCATCCATGTTCTTGCCACCGGTGACACTGGCGCGCTCGCCCTGATCGACGACCCCAGCTTCGACTTGCTTCTGTCGCGCCTTCTCTCGATTTCCCCAGAACGCCATAACAGCATCCCGTGCTTTCGTTTCATAGTCCGCTAGATCAAGCGCCATAAACTTAGTCCCCGTTTCCGCCGAGCGCCGCCTTTTCCTGGCGGCTCAATCCGTACAGTTGAAATGTTGCGGCATTGCATGCCGCGAGGTCGCGCACGTCGGCTGCGTTGATAAGCGCAGTCTTGAGGGCCTGCGGCACATCGCTCCAGCGCGGCAGACGCAGACGACGCAGATACTGCGCTTGAAAGCGCAGGAAGCCGCCGTGCATCTTGGTTGAGTATGTTGCGATAAACAGCCGGGTCACGGACGAAAGAAGGACGGCTTGCAACGCCTTCAAGTCCCACTGGCTTGCCGTGATGTAGTAGAGATTGTGATGAGGGTAGAGCTTGCCATCCTCAAAAACGATGTGGGCCTGCCCCTTGATGTCGGGGATCAGGAGTTTCGGCGTTTCGGAAATGGACGGCGTGATCCGGTCGATGGTGCGATACCAGTTGGCAGGCACTTTCTGCGCGCAATGCCGCCCAGCGATCTGTTCCCTCCGCAACTCCAGATAGCGTTTGAGCAGCGGATAGCGCGCGAGATCGACAAGCTTGCCGTCGTCGGTGAATGGGTTGATGACGCCCAGGCCGCGCCACTTCACGGTGCCGTCCGCAATGTCCTTCGTCATCGCGAGCGGCAGCTTGCGGTCCTCTTCGACAGTGAGTTCGTCCATCGGCCCGATGAAGGCTTTATCCGCTCCGGTCGCAACGCCGATTCCGACTTTGCAGCCCGTATCCTCAAGAAGAGGAAAGGCTGCCTCAAGACGCCGGATGATGGCGATCTGATCGGATGAATCGAGAATCCACGGCTCCGCGCCGCTCGCCACACCGTCAATCAACTGCACGGCACTGCCCTTTTCAGGGAGATGCGATGAAGTCAGATCCAACGCAAGCGCGTGTAACGCCTTGGCCTCCACGGGCGGACGATGGGCGATCCGCGTACTTTTGCCGCGCTCACGCGCAATGACGGTGATGGCCGGATAGGCGATCACCTCCGAATGAAAGGCCGGCGTATCGACCATATCGACGTAGACTTTCAGATGGAACTGCTCGGAAACGAGGTTCCTAAGCGGCCCGCCATAGCGGTTCTTCATCCAGCGGTCCGCACAGATAAATCCGAGAACGCCGCCATTCGTCAGCGACCGCAGCGACCGTTCGATAAACGGGATGTAGAGATCGGCCCGGTCGTAGATCGTTGTGTAGCGCGAGCGGTATTCTGTCAGCAGGACATCGGGAACCCGTTCCTGCCGCACATAAGGGGGGTTGCCGATCACGACATCGAAGGGTTCAGGAAGATCTGCCAGCAGGAAATCGTCATTGACCAGCCACGCATCAGCCAGCGCGATGGATTGCGAAGCCGTAAAGCCGCTTCGGGACAGCAAGTCGATGACCTGGCCGCGCGTTTGCGTGAAGGTCTCCCGATGAAGCTCGACCGCACGAATAGCGCCTGCCAGAGCCTTCACGGACATGCGCGGATCATCCGAGGTGTTCCACGCTGCCAGAAGCCGCTTGATAGCCGGCAGCAGGAAGTCCCCGCCGCCAAACGACGGTTCAAGGAGCTTGAGTTTGTGCAGCGGACGGTCGGCTTTATACCCGCAGAGATCAAGGAGGAACTCGACGATTTCGCGGCGTGTAAATACGGCACCGCGCGCCTCGATGCCTGCGTCGGTTGCAAGTACTTCGACAGCCTGCGCGACCGGGCAAAGTCCCGGCAAGGACGACTGCCGGGCGGCAAGTCCCCTGGCACTCTGCTGGGCAACTAGCACGGAACTCATTGTGGCTTCCCCAGCAGCGGCCACTGTTCCGCGACATACCGTTCCGTAGCATCGCGTACGACCCAAGCGACAGAGACTTTCTTGCTCCGGGCGATGGCTTCGAGCATTTCGTATAGCTCGGGAGGAAAGGTCACGGACGCCCTCGGAGCCGAATCACGCCTGGGCTTTGAGGTAGCAATGTCTTTTGTTGCTGGCATGGCCTAAATACTGTCGGATCAGATGATGCACCACTTTACACCAAGGTGGTGCACGACTCCAGCGGGTCAGTCGTGCCTGTCCACCGCCATTGGGGACGGAGTGCTTGCGAACACGCTGGTGCTTGCCGCGGCAGGTTGTGCGGATGCGTGTCGTCCTCAACGCTGGCGGTTCCTGCCCATCACGTCACGAAGGACGGTTCACGGACAACCCGCCCGGCATCGCTATGGAGCTTCCACGCCACGCCTCAAGACCGGCGCCGCAAGGTGCAGCGTGGGCGTTCTCGCCTGTCGTCGGGTGGTTGACCTGGCCCGCGTCAGCGGGCGAGCCGGAAAAGCCTCCGGGCGGGGATGCCGAGTCGGCCCCATCTCCTTTCGGAGTGGTTCGGCCCAAGGCGACCTTGTCTCGTTGTGAATCCTAGCGGGGGTGCGGCTGCGCCTCGGGCTTATGGCTGCAACCGTCCGGCGAAAACAATTTCCCCGCCGCTGCACGGCTTCCTCGCGCAGCAAATTCTTTTCGCCTCCCGGCTCTCCACTGCGTTTCGACCGCAAGCGGTGCAGCCAGCCCGTCCCCCGCCGGCCGGATCACAACAAGGACGCGATGGGCGCGAACCTTGTTCAACCGAAAGGAGAAAACATCATGGCCAACATCGGCACCTTCACCACCGACAAAGACGGCTTCACCGGCACGCTGCGCACCCTGACGCTCAACGTCAAGGTCAAGCTGGTTCCCAACGACAAGGGCAGCAGCGAGAACGCCCCCGACTTCCGCCTCCAGGCCGCCGGCCACGACATCGGCGCGGCGTGGAACAAGACCAGCGAGGCCGGGCGGGAATACAAGTCCGTGACCCTCGACGATCCTTCGTTCCCGGCTCCGGTCTATGCCCGCCTGATCGAAGGCGAGGACGGCACGCACGACCTGATCTGGTCGCGCAGCAAGCCCCAGGCGGCGTGACCGCCGCAGCGCCCCGCCCACCGCGGCGGGGCGCTGTGCTGCTGTTCGCAGCACATCACCGCGTCACGCGCGCGGTTTTGCCGCATCGCGTTCCTTCAACACCGCCTCCAGCTCCTGGCGCACCTGCGCCAGCAGCTCGTCGGCCTTGTGCGGGCTGTCGCCCGCGTAGGCCAGCGTCAGCAGCGTGAGCGGGTGGATCTCCATCACCTCGCACAGCTCGGCCAGCTTATGCAGGGTCGGGCTTTTCAGGTCGCGTTCGAGGGTGCTCATATAGGTGCGGCTGGACACGTCAGAGAAGGCTTCCTGGCTCAAGCCACGCGCCTTTCTAACGATCTTCAACGCCTTCGCCAATGAGTTCCCAGCCGCCACCTATGGTTTCCCTCGAAAAACCAAGATGACAGCCCATTGCGCCCTATAGGACTACAATCTATAGTGTTCATTTGGTGTTCTACGTTTTTGTGCCTTTACGGAAATCCGCATCGGCGGATTCCAGCAAAGCCACGCAAGCGCATCCGTGCTTGCGCACGGAGGCGTAAATCCGGTTTGACGGTTCTGCGCTTGGGCGTGAAACCGTATCCGTGCATCATTGGATTTGTGGGATTGCCGACCATGTCCCAGCCACTCGCCACCGCCCCGGAGCGCGCGCAACTGCTCGCCAACGGCGAGGCCCGCGCCGCTGGCCGGGCCATCGACCCGGTGCCCGTGGTGCGGCTGTTCACGCCGGACGCGCATGTGACCTGGCTGCTGGCCGCGCTCGATCCCGCCGATGGCGACACTGCCTGGGGACTCATCGACTTGGGAATCGGGATGCCGGCGCAGGGAACCGTCAAGCTGTCCGAGCTGGCCGGCATCGTCGGGCCGCGCCAGCAGCCCGTGATGCGCGACCTCTATTTCCGCCCCACGCGCACGCTGTCGGAATACACCCGGCTGGCCGAGCGTGACGGAGCGATCCCGGACTGAATACGGCCTACTGTGACTTTTTCAGTCTGATGTCATACCGGGTAGGTCTCAATCGAGATTCTTGCGGCGTAGCCGCACCAATCTGATCCAAATAGAGATGATGTCCGGCGCGGGCTGCGGCAGGCTGGCTTGTATGGCACCCCACATTGGGGCGCTGCCGCCGCAGCATTGAGACGAATACCGCAACGCATCGGAGCCAATCGGTCTTGACAGCCCCATCCGCCTCTTTAACTCATGACTTTCTGACGATGGCGATGTAGCGCGTAGCCCTGCCGTGGCGGCCAGTCCTGTTCGCAGGGAGGTGGCGTCATGGTCGATCGCAGCGCCGAGCACTGGTATCCGACTGCCGCGTATCTGTACGTGCTGCATCTGGATGGCCTTGCGCTCGCCTGGGAGTACCTGCGCAGGCATCCCGACTACCGGCTCGACTGGCTGCGCCGTCATCGCCGGCCTGAAGCAGCGCATCGCTGGGGCTTGCGCCTGCTGGAAGACCCAGCCCTGGATGCGCGCGACGCGCATCCGGCCTGGCTGCCTAGTCATGCAGCCGTGGTGCAGCTCTACCCCGACGCTGACCCGCCGCAGGACGCCACCGCCTTCGCGTTCTGGCGCATCCCCGGCCACAAGCACCTGCTCCACGACGGCAAAGGGCTGGCGCTGATTGCGCGCAGCCCAGGCCATTGTCTGCGCTTCACGCTCGCACCCGGCCTGGAAGACGGCATGGCTGTCGCCTATGCCCACCGCGGCGGCGCTGTCGCGCCTACGCGCAACCAGCCGCCCAGCGTGGGCTTCGCCATCGCCAAACCCCGGCCCACGCCCGCCGCGCTGCTGGAGCTGCACACCTTGCAAGCGCTCGACGCGACCCTGGCGGGCGCGTCCCTGCGCGATGTGGGCGAAGGGCTGTTCGGTACCGACGCCGCGGCCGATTGGTACAGCGACGGCGGCCTGCGCTCCAAGGTGCGCCGCCTGGTACGGCGCGGCGATGCGCTGATGCGTAGCGGCTATCGCCGGTTAGCACAGCTTCCGCCGCTTGAGAAGGGTCGTTTTGATGCGGACGCAAAACGGCCCTGAGCAGGACAGCTTGGTTTTCTGAGACTGCCTCCATCCGGTCGCGCTGTGTGGCCGGGCGCTTTCAACCGATGGAGGTTCACACCATGCGTCCCGCTCCCTTGCGGCCTGCCGCCGCTGTCTCGACCGCTGCCGCGCAGCCCCAACGCTATCTCACCAACGACGAAGCCGCCGAGTACCTGCGGCTGTCGCCGCGCACGCTGGAAAAGCAGCGCGTGATCGGCGGCGGCCCGCGCTTTCGCAAGTTCGGCCGCCGCGTCATGTACGCCGTGGCCGACCTCGATGCCTGGGCCGCCGACCGCAGTTTCGAGACGACCTCCGATCCCGAATACGCCGAGCACCACTCGGCCGACAGCCGTGCGCGCTGATCGGCGGCGCGCGGCAGGCCATCGCCATGTCCAGCACCGCGCTGCCATCCAGGCAGCGGCCGTTGCAGGAGCGCGAACAGCTCGACCTGTTCCGCGCCTTGCCCGGCGACATGGCGCCGCGCGACAGCCAGGATTTGATGGCCTATCCGTTCTTCTCGCTCGGCAAGTCCAAGCGGGTCAAGCCCATCGACTTCCGCGCGGGCAACGTGACTATCCGCGTGGAAGGCACGGCCGAGCACGGCATCGCCACGATTTGGGATGCGGACGTGCTGATCTGGGCAGCCTCGCAGATCGTGGAGGCGAAGGATGCGGGCCTGCGGCCGTC
Organism: uncultured Anaerolineales bacterium; assembly: GCA_964588925.1. Lineage (GTDB taxonomy): Bacteria > Chloroflexota > Anaerolineae > CG2-30-64-16 > CG2-30-64-16 > JALOOB01. The sequence goes on from CAZPTI010000143.1 coordinate 10,089, forward strand.
GCGGCTGATGCGTGCCACGCCCTACGAGATCCTGCGCTTCATCGGGCGCGGCAAGTCGCTGCGCGACTACCAGCGCCTCAAAGCCGCGCTGGATCGCCTGCAATCGACCACGGTGGCCACGTCCATCCGCGAGACGACCGGGCGGCGCCTGCACCGCTTTTCGTGGATCAACGAATGGAAGGAACTGGCCGATGCCAGCGGCACGCCGCTGGGCATCGAGCTGATCTTGCCGGACTGGTTCTATGCGGGCGTGCTCGATGCCGCCCTGGTGCTGACCATCGACCCGGCGTATTTCCGACTGACCGGCGGCATCGAGCGGTGGTTGTACCGGCTGGTGCGCAAGCACGGCGGGCGGCAGCCCGGTGGCTGGCAATTCGATTTCCGACACCTGTATCGGAAATCGGGCAGCGCCACGCGCTTCTCGGACTTCGCCTACGACTTGCGAGCGCTGGTCGCGCGGCAGTCGCTGCCCGGCTACGTCCTGGGCATCGAGCGGATGCCGGACAACGGCATGGAGCTGCTGACGTTCCGGCCCGTGCTGCATACGGCACGGGGATAACTCCGGGAAAGCCTGTGGATGGAGTCGTGCTATCAGGCGTGCGAGGTATCGTGCTATCAGGCGTGGGACTATCGTGCTATCAGGCGTGCCGATCGGTCGCAAACCCGCGCCAGCATTGGGTTTCCTCGCCCTCTAACTTCCCTAACTTAATTTCTCTAACTTTTAGTAGAGAAACGCCGCTACGGTGGACAACCACCACGCGGCCACAAACGCAGCAGAAAAAGCCCGGCTTTCCAGCATGGAGGGCCAGGCCATGATCGTTGCTCTGCTCAACCAGAAAGGCGGCGTGGGCAAGACCACGCTCGCCACCCACATCGCCGGCGAACTGGCGATGCGTGGCCAGCACGTCGTGCTGCTGGACGCCGACCCGCAGGGTTCATCGCTGGACTGGACGCAGCGCAGAAGCCAGCAAGGCTTGCCACGGCTGTTCAGCGCCGTGGGCCTTGCACGCGAAACGCTACACCAAGAGGCACCAGAACTCGCCAGGCGGGCAGATCACGTCGTCATCGACGGGCCGCCGCGCATCGCCGCCTTGGCGCGCTCCGCGCTGCTGGCGGCCGAGCGCGTGCTGATCCCGGTGCAGCCCAGCCCCTACGACCTGTGGGCCAGCGCCGAGATGGTGGCGCTGATCCGCGAAGCGCAGGTGTTTCGGCCTGCGCTGCGTGCGGCCTTCGTCATCAATCGGCGCGTCAGTACCACCGTGATCGGGCGCGAAGCGCGCCAGGCACTCGCCGACCAGCCGCTTCCTGCGCTGCGCGCGGAAGTGCATCAGCGCATCGTGTTCGCCGACAGCGTGGCCGCTGGCCGGCTTGCACGCGAGACGGCGCCCGACAGCGCCGCCGCCCGCGAAATCACCGCGCTGGTGGATGAACTACTGCGGTGGACGCCATGACAGCGAAGTCGCCACCCCGCGCAAAGCGCGTCGGCATCGGCGCGCGTCCACCGGCGAATCCGCACGCCGAGGCATGGATTCGCCAGGGCGATGCCGATGCGCTGGGCAAGGGCGACCTCTACACCGCCCGCCTGACCCTCGACATCACGCCCGCGATGCGGGCGCGCATCAAGGTGTCGGCCTTCACGCAAGGCGTGACCGTCGCCGACCTGCTGCGCGGCCTGCTGGAGCGGGAGTTTCCAGAACACCGCAGGGAGAACACCCCATGACCGCATCCGCTTCGCCTTCCGCTGGCGTGGCCACGGCTGCGCTCGCAGCACCTTCCGGCCAGCCTGCCAGCGCGCCGCTGACGCGCGTGGCGCTGGCCTACATCGAACCCCGCTTCAAGCTCTACCTGCGCTTCGGCGAACCTGCGCGCACGCACCAGCTCGACCGCTGGCGGCGCTGCGCCGTGTTCCTGCCGGGCGCCATGTTCTGCCGCATCCGCTGGCAGGCCAACGACTACGGCACCGTTCGCTGGCAGCTCATAGTGATGCAGGCTTGCACGCCGCTCGATGCGGCGCAGCGCATCCCCGGCGTGCAGCCAGGCGCGCGCCTGCTGCTACATGCCGAAGGCGAGAACCAAGTCCGCGCCGTGCTGGAGCGCATCGACGCTATCGAGGCGCTGGGCATCGCACCCGTCAGCGTCTCGCCGGCGTACTGGCGCACGCTCGCCAACCGACTCGCTGCGCGCCTGCCGCTGCCCGAATACACCGCCGAGCGGCACGCCGCATGGCTGATCGGGAAGGAACTGCCATGACCGCCGTTTCCACTGCCGACACCGCGCCACGTCCTCGCTCGCGCCTGCGCGCTCGCATCGTGCTGGCGGGCCTGTCCGCCTGCGGCCTCGCTGCGCTGGCCTGGGCGTCTTTCGTGCATCCGCTGCCGCGCCTGATCTACAACCCGTCCGATAGTGTGGCGGTCGGCTGGTATCGCGTCGATCCGCTGGGCCACGGTGCCGGCTCGCTGCCACGTCCGTTGTCCGTGGGCAGCATCGTCCTGACCACGCTGCCGCCAGACGCTGCCACGCTGGCCGCGCAGCGCGGCTACCTGCCGGCGCGCGTGCCGCTGCTCAAGCGCGTGGGCGCCGTTGCACCGCAGGAGGTGTGCATCACTGGCCGCGTTGTCCGCATCGACGGCGTGCCTTCGGCCGCCGTGCTGCCTGCTGACCGCTGGGGCC
>CAZPTI010000144.1:0-12751 GCA_964588925.1 uncultured Anaerolineales bacterium
ATCCCAAGATTCTGGCGTTCGGCAGCGGACTTCGCGGTCTCCTTGACCGTCTCCTTGGTGGCCTCGGTCACTTCCTGCGCCACCTGCTGCACCTGCTGCACCTTCTCCCCGACGACTTCCTGCGCGCGCTCCATGAGCTGATCGCGCTTCTCGCCGAAGAGTTCGTTTTCCTTCTCGCTGGCCGGGAAGGCGAAGCCAATGACCGCGCCCAGCGCCACAGCCGCGGCGCCGATCAGCAGCGGGTTCTCTTCCATTAGTTCGCCGAAGCGGCTGCCCACGCGCTCCGCGCGGTACTGCGCTTCCTGCGCGACCTGATGCGCGCCGTAGCGCACCGACTCGACTGCGCTGGTGGCCGTGTCGGCCACGTCCGCCGCCGCGCTCTGAACTTTGCTGCCCGCGGTGCTGGCAACGTCCTGCACCTTGCCCGCGGCCGTGCTGGCGACATCCTGCGCCTTGCTCGAAACGTTGGAGGCAACGTCCTGCACCTTGCCAGTCGCGCTGCCAACCACCTCGCCGGCGCGCTCGCGCACGTTGTGCCCCGCATCTTGCAGGCGACCGCGCGCCTCATCGAACTGCTCGCCCATGCGGCGGCGGCCGTACTCGTCGTAGTCGTAGTTGTAATCCCGGCGGCCGTAGTCATAGCCGCCCCGGCCGTACTCGTACCCGCCGCGGCCCATCGTCTCGCCCGCGTAGTAATAGCGATCGCGCGACCGCCGCTCGATCATCTCGCGGTTCTGCCGGTTGCGGGATTCCATGAAAAGCCAGCCCAGGCCGACCGCAGTCAGCAATGCCGGGGCCGGGTTGCGCTTGATTGTCTCGAACACGTCCTCACCCACTCCTTTCACCTTCCACTTCGCATCATCAGCTATCGTCTCAACACGCCCCACAGTCGCCGCGCGGACCGAGTCGGCCGCTTGCTGCTTAATGCGCTGCGGGTTTAGTTTTTCCTGGATCGCGTTCAGCGTCTGCGTCATCTCGGCGCGAGTCGCGTCGATCTCCGCCCGAAGCTCCGCCGGGTCCTGCTCGCGGTTGGTCTTATCCTTGTCGTTCATCGCGCTTGCTCCTGCAGCCATTCCTTGTTTTCCCGCAGGCTGCCGGCCGTTTGCCGCGGCTTCAGGTTCTCGGCCTTCAAACTGTTCAGGCCCTTCTGAACGAGCAGGTAGCCGATCAGCGCGACGATGATCCCGATAATCAGCGCCGACACCCACATCGGGACCCATTGGCCCACGAGCAGGATGATGCCAGCGATCACCGCCAGCAGCCCGGCGTAGGCCACAAAGCCGCCCGCGGCCAGAAAACCGACGCCCTTGCCCGCGGTCTTCGCTTTTTCCGACGCCTCGGCCTTAACCAGCGCCACTTCCTGGTTTACCAGGGTCTTGGTCTGATCGGCCAGCATACCGAACAGCTCGCCGAGCGAGCGATCTTCCATCGTCCCCTGCATCACGCACCCTCCTCCAGGCTTACGCCTGGCTCGAATCCGACTTGCGCGCTGGCGCGTCGCCCTCGCCCGTCCAATCGGACTCCAGATCGTGGTGATGCTCGTCGCTCATGTGGGACGCGGAGTGTGTGTCCCGGGTCCGGCTGGATTGACTCTCGAAGCCGCTCATGCCGGTCGAACCGGTCGCGCCATAGGAGCTGCCCGTCCCGTACGAACCGCTCGTCCGGTAGCCGCCGGTCCCGGTCGTGCGATAGTCAATTTCGCCGCCATACTGGCCCGAACCATAGCGGCTCGCGCCGTAGCTGCTGAACCGGTCGCCGTACTCATAGCGGCCGCGGCCGTAGTCCTGCATGCCGCGCATTGAGCGCCGGTTGGACGCCTTCATGAAGCGCGCGGCCACCAGGCCGAGCAGCACCGCGCCGCCCAGGAACAACTCAGGCTCGCGGCGGGCAAAGCGCTCCGCCTCGTAAAGCAACTCGTTCACGTCCTTGCTGCGCAGGTCATCCGAGAACCGCTCGACGAAATCAGCCGCGCGCTCGGCCACCTGGCCGAACTGCGCCTGGTCGCTCGACCGCAGCGCATCGCCGGTCTGCCGGAGCGCGGACGCCACGCCGCCAAGGCCCTCGGCCGCGCGGCTCTTCTGCTCGTCCATCATGTCAAATGCGCGCGTGCGGGTCTGTTCAACGACTTCGCCGCCCTTCTGCTTGGCCTGCTCGACAACCTCGCCGGCCTTCTGCTTCGCCTCGTCCTTAATCTGCTGCGGGCTGCCCTGGCCCTCATTCATCGATCCGTAACCACTCATCTGCCGTACCTCCTTAAGTCTCTCATCCCACATTCGCTATGCCAATACTTATTTTGACGCCATGCGCGCCATTCTCAGGTTTCCTATCTTACTTTCAACCCCTGCTGTTCAACATAAGGCTTGTTACAATTATGTTCAAGTGGACACGCAAAGTTGGATGCGCCGTTACAGCCCATTCGCAATCACAACAGAAAAACGCCTCAGCGTAAGATGAAGGCGCAATGGAGAGACAGCAGAGGAACGTTACGCGGAGCGCACCCGGAGGAGGAATCCGTCTTGCCGTGTGATCACCACGACCGCGCCAGCAGGCAACGGTCCCGACTCCGACTCAGCGCGCCAGAGTTCGCCGCTCACCATGACCATGCCTTCCGGTTCCAGCGGCTTGCGCACCACGCCCATCTGTCCAACCATCGAGGTCAGTCCCGCAAACTCCGGTCGATGGCGCATCTGCATCACTTTAGCGATGGCAAAGGCGAAAAAGGCGGCGGTCGCGAACGCGGAAGCGAGGATCGGGCCCCAGGGCACAGCCACGTCGGAGGTATCGTAGAGGAGGTACAGGCCGAACACGAAGCTGGCAATTCCGCCAACGGTGAGCGCGCCATGCGTGGGCGCTTTGATGTCCAGCGCAAACAGGATCACGGCAAGGATCACGAAGGCGAGGCCGGTCCAGTTGGCGTTGATCGTGCCGAGCGCGTAGAACGCCAGCAGCACACACACCGCGCCAAACAAGCCGAGCGCAAAACCGCCGGGGCTGGATAGCTCGAACAGGATCGCGTTAATGCCGATGGTCAGGAGGATGGCCGCAATCGCGGGATTGACGAGCTGGTTAAGGAGGCGCGCAAACGGGTTAAGCGCAACCTCTTCCACCGTCGCGCCGGCCAGCTCCAGCGTGACCGGCTCGCCCGCAACCCGGATCTCCTTGCCGTCCAGTTGGCGCAGCAAATCATCTGTGTCGTTCGCAACCGCATCGATCACGCCAAGGGAGAGCGCCTCTTGCGCGGTGGCCGCAGCGGCCTCAGACACCGCGCGCTCGGCCCACGCGACCGCCTTCTCCCCGCGGCGCTCGGCCAGGTTCTTGATGTCCGCCACGAGGATGTTCGTCGCCTTCGCCTTGAGCGTCTCGTCCAAATCCTGTCCTTCGCTGCCGACCGGGCTGGCCGCGCCGATGCTGCTGCCCGGCGCCATGGCGGCGAGGTGCCCGGCAAGGGTGATGAACGTCCCTGCGGAGCCAGCGTGCGCGCCGCTCGGCGCGACGTACACGATCACCGGCACGCGCGCCGCGGTCATCCGCTGCGTGATGCTCTTCGTGATGTCGACGGAGCCGCCGGGGGTGTCCAGTTCGATGATCAGCGCGGCTGCGTCCTGCGCCTCTGCGTCCGCAATGGCCCGGTCAATGTAGGATGCCAGCACCGGCGTAACCGGCCCCTCGAACTTCGCCAGCTTGACGACGCGACTGCTCTGGCCGAACGCTTGCCCGGCAAGGGAGAGGCAGAGGAACGTGAGGAACAAAATAAGGTGACTGCGGACGCGCGACATGGCATTGACTCCCGCGCGATCATAGCATACACTACCCGCCGAGGTCAACGGTTTTTCGCAATGGCGTACATCATCGACGGGCACAATCTCATCGGCGTCCTCCCCGACATTTCGCTTTCGCAGCCTGACGACGAAGCCCGGTTGGTCGACCGCCTGCTCTCGTACCGCGCGGCGGCCGGCAAAGACATCCTGGTCTTCTTTGACGGCAGCCGCTATGGCGGAGAGCCGGGCAGCCACAAAGGCGCGCCGCACTCCAGCGCGGGCATCGAGATCCGTTATGCAGCGGCGGGACAAACCGCCGACGACGCCATTGTCGAGTTTCTTCGCGGCTGCAAGCGGCCGGGGCAATTTGCGGTTGTCACGAACGATCACGGGCTGATCGCCCGCGTGCGCGGCCTCGGCGCAAGCGTGCTCCCCGCCAACCAGTTCTCCGCGCAGCTCACCCGCCGCAAGCCCAAATCGCGCCCGTCCACCGTCCTCGAACAGGCCCCCGCGCCGAATCCCCGCGCGCCCGGCTTCGCTGACCTCTACGACCAGTTCCTCGCCGCCGAAGAAGTGGCGAAGACCAAAGCCGCGGAGCCGAAAGCCGACCTGCAAGTGTGGATCGAGCGGCTGTACACCGGCGATCCGCAGCTTCAACAGCAGGCCGCGAAGGTGCTCGGCCAGTCGCGCAACCCCGCAGCCATCGGTCCCCTGCGCGACGCTCTGACGGCGAAAGATGCCGCCCTCCGCGCCGCTGCCGCGCTCGCGCTCGGCGCGCTGCGCAGCGAACGCGCGCTCAACGACCTCATCGACCTCCTTGCCGACGGCAACAGCATGGTGCGCGAAGCCGCGGCGCAGGCGCTCGGCGCCATCGGCCACGCAAAGGCCGTTCCCGCGCTTCAAGAGATCGCCTCAAAAGACAGCAAGAGCAAGGTCCGCAAGGCCGCCCAGGCCGCGCTGGAAGCAATCGCCGCGCGGCGCAAACAGGCCGGGCGCTGAAGCGCCTACTGCAAACCGTTCGTAGTACGCGCTTCAGCGCGCCGGTTCGTTTCCCCGCGAATTGTATCCTCCCCAACTTGCGCAATTCCTCTTTCTATTTAGAATAACTCTAAATTTGGAATTATTCTAACTAAGGCAAATGACGTATGAACCGCACCGAGGAATTAATCCGGGCCTTACGCGTGACCGGCTACCGCATCACCCCGCAGCGCGTGGAGATTTGCCGCACACTGGCCGAAAGCAAAGAGCACCCTTCGCCGCAGGCCATCTACCGGCAGGTCAGCGAGAAGTATCCGGGCATCAGCCAGGCGACAGTCTACAACACGCTGACCGTGCTGCGCGACCTGGGCGAGGTGGTCGAGGTGGGGCTGGGGCAGGATCGGACGCACTACGAGCCGGACCCCTCGCCGCACGTCAACCTGATCTGCCTGCGCTGCGGCAAAATCGAGGATCTGGAGAATTCGGTTGTCACCGCCCTGAGCGCGCAGCTTGCTGAGGCGCAAGGGCTGCGCATGAAGGCGGCGCGCATGGACATTTACGGCTTCTGCCGGACGTGCCAGACGCTGCCGTTGGTCGATCGAGGCGTGAGTTCGAGCGAGACTGATATGAGCGAGGAAGCTGATGAATCGTGAGTTTGCGGACGGCAAGGATGTGATCCCGCTGAGCGGACGCGCGGCCGGCGACAGGAAGCCGGGCCAGTGCGCGGAGTACCTGCTGGACATCATGGAGGCCGACAACGGCATCGTCGGCGTCGACTTTGACACTGGCGCGTCGCGGCTGAACGTGCAGTACGACGCGGCCGTGCTCCCTGCGCATCGGGCCGACCAGATCGCGGAAGAAATCGGCCAGCGGCTGGCGACGCACCAGGGCATGTGCCTGATCCGCGACAGCGCAGGCGGTTGTCAGACGTGCGCGGTCACGCTCAAGCAGGGGTTGCGCGAGCGGGGGCAGTTGCTGGCCGACGTGGTGATTAAGCCGAACCAGCTTGCGCTTGTCGGCGGGCCGGTCATCAAGCCTGCGGAAGTCACGAAACCGGTGGCTGCGCCGGAGTCCGAACAAAGATCGCTGCTCAGGGGTTTGACGCAGAACCAGTGGGAGATCGGGCTGACCGTCCTGACCGGATTGCTTATCGCCGTCGGTTGGATCGGTGGCGCGTTCGGGTTGCCGGTGGAAATCCAGACGGCGCTCTACGTTGCCGCCTATCTGGCCGGCGGCTGGTTCGGCGTGCAGGCGGGCATCGAAGACTTACGGCAGCGGGTGGTCAACGTCGACCTGTTAATGGTGCTGGCTGCGCTCGGCGCGGGCGCGATCGGCCAGTGGCGCGAGGGCGCAATCCTGCTCTTCCTCTTCTCCCTTAGCAATACGCTGCAAACTTATGCGATGGATCGCAGCCGCCAGGCCATCAAGGCGCTGATGAAGCTGCGCCCCGACGAGGCCCTCGTGCGCCGCGGACAAACGGAGGTGCGCATCCGCGTGGAGCGGCTTCAGCGGGGCGACCGCGTCATCGTCAAGCCGGGCGAGCGCATCCCGGTCGACGGCGCAGTCGCGCTCGGCGAATCGGCGGTCGATCAGTCGACCATCACGGGCGAGTCGATGCCCGTAGACGTGATGGTCGGCTCGCCGGTCTATGCGGGCACGCTCAACACGCGCGGCAGCCTGGAAATCGACGTGACCAAACTGAGCCACGAGAGCACGCTGGCGCGCGTGATCGAGCTGGTGGAGAACGCGCAGGAGGAGAAGGCGCGCACGCAGCGCTTCCTCGACACGTTCGAGCAGAAGTACGCGCTTGGCGTGATCGCAGCGACCGTCCTCGCGATCATCGTTCCGCTGCTGCTCGGCCACGACTTTGCGCCAACCTTCTACCGCGCGATGACCCTGCTGGTGGTCGCCAGCCCGTGCGCGCTCGTCATCTCGACCCCCGCGTCGATCCTGTCGGCCATTGCCAACGCCGCGCGGCACGGCATCCTGTTCAAGGGCGGCGCGCACCTGGAGAACATGGCCGCAGTCAAAGCCATCGCGTTCGACAAGACGGGCACCCTCACGAAGGGCAAGCCCGCTGTGACCGACATCATCCCGACCGCCGGCCACACGGAAGCCGAGTTGCTGGCGCTGGCTGCGGGGCTGGAAGCGCGCTCTGAGCACCCGCTGGCGCTCGCTATCGTGGCCGAGGCGCGCAAACGTGGGCTGACCTACACGCCCGCGCGCGAGTTTCAGGCAATCACCGGCCGCGGGGGTCGCGGGCGGTTGGGCGAGACGAGCTATCTCATCGGCAACCGCGAGTTGTTCGGCATGTGCGACGAGTGCGGGAGCGCCCTGCCGGATGAGATTGAAGCGCGCATGACCGAGCTGGAGTCCGCGGGCAAGACGGCCATGCTGATCGGCGACGAGTCGAAGAGCGAAATCCTCGGCCTGCTGGCTGTGGCCGACCAGGTGCGCGCAGAGAGCCGCGCCACGGTGGAGAAGCTGCGCAAGCTCGGCGTCGAGCGCATTGTCATGCTTACCGGCGACAACGAGCGCGTGGCAGGCGCGATTGCCGCGCAGACAGGGGTCGACCAGGTGTACGCGGGGCTGCTGCCGGAGGATAAGGTGCGCGTGGTCAAGGAACTGGCTGCGCAGTACGGCTCGGTTGCGATGGTGGGCGACGGCGTGAACGATGCGCCCGCGCTGGCCGTGGCAAACGTCGGCATTGCGATGGGCGCAGCGGGCAGCGACGTCGCGCTCGAAACGGCGGACGTGGTGCTGATGTCCGACGACCTGACGAAGATCCCCTATGTCAAGAGCCTCAGCCGCCGCGCGCAGCGGATCGTGTGGCAGAACATCGGCTTCGCGCTCTTCGTGATCGCCACGCTGGTTGTCTCTAACCTGCTCGTCGGCGTGCCGCTGCCGCTCGGCGTGGTGGGCCACGAAGGGTCGACGCTGGTCGTTGTGGCGAACGGCCTGCGTCTGCTGCGGCATCGGCCTGCTTAACGTTGCCCAACCTGTAGTGTGAGCTTGAGCTCGCGCGTGCGAGCGACGCTCACACTACAAACACCGCGCAAAACTAGCATAATGTCGCGTTGATCGCGCCCCCCTCCCGCGCTATACTGATCAAACCAACTCAGACCTAACGCGCAGGAGCCCCTTTTATGTCGATCAAAGGCGTCATCAGCTTTGTCGTGCGCTTTGCGTTGCTGTGGTTCGTCGACACGACATCCATCATTTTTACGGCCTGGCTGCTCCCCGGCGTTAATCTCCTGCCGGGGCCTGGCGGTGGCAACTGGGTGCCGGCCGCCTCCGCGGCCTTCGCGCTCGGCATCATCAATCTGCTCATCCGGCCGCTGATCCTGCTCCTCGCGCTCCCCCTCGGCTTCTTCGTCATCTTCGCGGTCGGCTTCTTCATCAACGCGTTCGCCCTGCTCATTACCGGCGCGCTCCTGCCGACCTTTCAGGTGCAGGGCCTCGGCGCCGCGTTCCTCGCCGCGCTCATCATGGCCGCGGTCAATACGGTCATTACCGGGCTGACGACCATCGACGACGACGACTCCTTCTTCCAGGGGCTGGTCGAGCGGCTGGCCGCGCGCCACAAGTTCCAGGGCCTGGACATGACGACCCGCGGGCTGGTGATGTTGGAGATTGACGGCCTGAGCTACTGGCGCATGCAGCGCGCGCTGGATGAGGGCTACATGCCCGAGACAAAGCGCCTGATGGAAGAGCAGGGGTATACGCTGACGCGCGTCGATTGCGGCATCCCATCGCAGACGTCCGCGTGCCAGGCCGGCATCCTCTTCGGCGACAACTACGACATCCCGGCGTTCCGCTGGTACGACAAAGCGAAGCAGAAGACCTACGTTTCCGGCAAAGACGCGGCGGAGATCAACGCGCGCTACGCGCGTGGAAACGGCTTGCTGCGCGGGGGTTCGAGCATCAACAACATGATGAACGGCGACGCGGAGAAGTCACTGCTGACCCTCGCCGACCTGCGCGCGGGAACGCCGGAGGAGAAGAAGCGCCGCGCCGGCGACATCTACCTCCTGATGATTAATCCCTACTTCATCACCCGCACCATCGTCCTTGTCCTGGCGGACGCGGCGCGCGAAGTATGGCAGTATCTCAACGATAAGCGCAGGGACGTGCAGCCGAGACTCAATCGCCTCAGCCACGGCTATCCGTTCATGCGCGCCGCCACGACGGTATTCATGCGGGATGTCGCTGAGTACCTCGTCACCCTTGACATCGTGCGCGGCTCGCCGGCCATTTACGCGACATGGCCGGGCTACGACGAAGTCGCGCACCACACCGGCCCTTCAACCAAAGCCGCGATGGACACCCTCAAGCAGTACGACAAGACCGTCAGCCGCATCGCGGACGTGATCCTGCGCAAGGGCGCTCGCCCGTATGACCTGATCCTCCTGTCGGACCACGGCCAGTCGTTTGGCTCCACATTCAAGCAGCGGTATGGCTTCAATCTCAAGGGCTTCATCGAACAGCACCTGCCCGCCGGCTCTGAGGTGGCGCTGACAAGCGGCGGTGACGACGGCGCCATTGCGATGTTTGCAGTTGCGGGCGAACTGGAGAACATGAGCGAGCAGAGCGGCCGCATCGGCAGGTCGGCGGCGAACGCGGGCGTCAAAGTCATTGAGGCCGGGATGGCCCAGCGGTCAGGCGAAGAAGAAACCGAAGCCACCGCGCCAAAGGTCACGGTTTTTGGCAGCGGCAACCTCGCGCCGGTCTACTTCCACTTCTCGGACAACCGCGTCACGCGGCCGGAACTCGACGCAACCTATCCGGGTCTCTTCTCCGCGCTGCTGGCGCATGAGGGTGTGGGCGCGATCCTCGCTTACGAGGCGGACGGGACGCCGGTGGTCTGGGGGAAAGAGGGGCAGCGCAACATCCGCACCGACGCGGTGAACGGTAAGGACCCGCTCGCTATGTACGGCAACCCCGACGTCCGCGCGCAGCAGCTATGCCGCGTCGCCGATTTCCCGAATAACGGCGACCTGACCGTGTTTAGCACCGTCTACCCGGACGGCACCGTCGCGGCGATGGAGGAACTGATCGGCAGCCACGGCGGCATGGGCGGCGAACAGACGGACGCATTCATACTCCACCCGAGCGATATGCCGGTTTTCACGACAATGAACTCCGCGGACGTCTTCCGCATCCTCGATGCGCGCCGCGGCACGCCTGTAACGCCCAGGACAATCGTTGAAGAACGCCCGTCGGAAGTGGGCGCATGGTCGCCGCGGAACCTGGCGGAGGGCATTGTCAAGGCCGCCCAGTGGCTGCCGCTGGCGGTGCGCGCGTTGCGCCTCGATACGACCGCTTACCGTGAAATCGCGCGCTCGCGGCTGATGACCGGCCCCGCGCTCCTGATCAGCATCCTGGCCGCAATCATCGTGGGCCTGACCCGTGACGGCGACCTTAACCTGGGCATTGCGCTGTCATGGTTCCTGCGCTCCTTCGTTGGGACGCTGCTTATCTACGGCGCAGGTGTGTTCCTCCGAGGCAGGCGCAAGCGCGACGATGCGCCCGCAGCCTATACCAGCGTCTTTCGAGGCGTCGGATTCGCGCAGACCGCGGCCGTTTTCGAGTTGCTGGCCCTCGTGACGCCAGTCGCGCCCTATGCGCGCTTTCTCGCGACCGGCCTGACCATCATCGGCGCGTGGCTGGCCTCAGCGATCGCGCTCGACCTGCGCGGCTGGCGCGGCATCCTCCTGCCCGCGGCGCTGTTCCTCGTGTTTGTCATCGCGTTTGCGCTGACCGCGCTGCTGACACAGGGCGCGGCATTGACCATCGCATCGCTCGCGCAGCAGTTTGGGTTTACTCGGTAGGAGTCTTAAGCGCGGCAACAGAGGCAGCAGCGACCGCGGAAGCGTCTGCAGGAGCAACGTCGGCGACCGGCGAAGGGTCGCGCGACGCCGGGCTTGCGGCAAGCGCTGCCTTCTCTGCGGCCAGCCGCGTCTCACGCCGAAGGCGCAGCGCGCGCAGGTATTGCTCGAACGGACCTAACTCATCTCCAGGGATGGTATAGTAGATGACGATGGTGTCCGCCAGCCGGTCGTGGAACGCCTGCCGCCGGTTGTCGATCAGCACGAGCAGGTAGCCCCAGAACAATGGCAAGGACAGCCATGTGCCGATGTAGCGGATGACGGAACGCTTCAGGCGGACGCGGGCGCCATCGCTGCGAAGGACGCGGATGCCCATGATGCGCTTGCCCAGTGTCTGCCCGCCCAAAACGGTCGAGCCGACAAAATAGAGGATGTACAGGCTGACGCTGAAGGCAGTCGTCCCCAGGGCGATCAGCCGCAGCGCCCACACGCCCGCGTGCAGGCTTTGGCCGATGAACTGCCCTACCACCGTGACGGTCGTGATGGTGATTGTGAGCAAGCCCAGGTCAATTGCCAGCGCGACGAGACGTGTGACGAAACCGGCAGGATAGCCGTCCTCTTCAGGTCGCGGCCCTAGTCTAAGGGTCATCGTTCAGTCTGCTCGTTATTATTGCCTGGCGGCGCTCTCAACGCCATCTCCGGCGGCAACTCGGATCTGGGCTCAATTCGTGGGACCTGAACCCTTCGGCCGCGACGCAACAGCCGCCGCGCGAAGTTCTCCGCCACATCATCCCCAATCGAGCTCAGCTTACGACCACTCTCGATCACCGACGACGCGACCGATGCGCTCTGCTGACTGAGTTGCTTTCGCACGAGCTCGGCCAGCTCGGGATTCCGGGAGATAACCTCGATGATGTCGTCCAGGATTTCCGGCACGCCGTTCTGCGCGATCCACCGGCTCAACTGCTCCTCACGCCATCCCTCAGCGATCCAGTCCCGCGACGTGTTTTGCGCATGGCGGATCGCGTTCTTCATGGGGCCGCGCAGCGGGCGCAGGAAGATGATCGACGTGGCGCGGTCGGTCATGCTGAGCAGCGATGGGACCATGCCGTCCGGTCCGCGGAGCGCCGAGCGCAGCGCGGAGACGCCGGTCCGCCGGCCATATGCCAGGGCGCCCAGTGTCCAGTAGCGCGCCAGCTCGAGGTAACTCGCCTCGTTCAGCGGCGAGCCGCCCGGCGCAAGCTGCCCTTCGGGCGGCGCTTGCTGCTCCCAGCGCCGCGCCCGGTTGACTAACTCCTCTGCGGCGAGGATCAGTGCGCCCGCCACGAACCGCGTCAGGAGTTGCAGGTCGCGGCTGTCTTCCGCCTGCGAGGCCAGCGGAGGCTGCGGAAGCGGGACGGACGGCGCGGCCGGTTGCTTCACGCCGGTTTGTCTTCCTGGCTGAGCCAGCGCTTGCGGCGCAAGCCCCGCCTGGGCCGCAAGCGCAGCGCGTGCTGACACCGGCGCAGGCGCTTCATCCGCCGAGTTATCATCGCCGAGCATGCGCTCCAGATCACCGAGCGCCTGGCGCAGCTCGCCGATGTACGCGTCCTTGTCGGCAGGTTGAGACGAAGCAGGGGTGTCAGGCATGGTTCGATTGTAATTGCTCCCCCCGCGCAGCGCAACCGACATTCGGCTAGGGAGCGCGGTTCAAGGTTTCGGGCGAAATTCGGTTTGGCTGCGCACGAACGGCTGGCAGATGGACGATAGAAAGATTTTGCGCGATTTCGCGCAACGATTTTGACCAGGATTGTGCGCACGCAGGTGCGGCTCAAGTTTTTGCGCCGGTGGGTGCGGCCTGAGACTGTTGTTCCGGTTGGTTCCGGTTAAAACGCCCGCGTTCCGCTACATAGCGAAACGAGTTTTGACTGATTAGTTACACTTCTCGGCATGCGCATTCGGTCCCCCTGCGTTAATGCAGCAAAACCGATGCGTTTGCGCGAATTCGCGCAACGATTTTCGAATGCGTCGATTTGGGCAAGGATTACGCGCAGGCCGATGCGTCCAGCGTGTTAGGGAGCAATAGCTTTTTTGTTCTTCTATCCTGACTATAACATATGTTCGCGCGGGAAGTCAAGGGGATTTCCGAAATTGGGTGCGGTTCACGATTTCGCGCGAAATCTGGTTTTGCCCCGGTCGCTCGTAATC
>CAZPTI010000145.1:0-12654 GCA_964588925.1 uncultured Anaerolineales bacterium
CCCCGCTGCCAAAGCTGGTCGCCAGACCGGCGACGGTTGCGCTGTGTCACAACCGCGCGCAGTGGTCTATGCTGTTGGTTGCGAGCACCTGCCTCGTGAACTTGGCGACGAGGAAGTTTTCCTCGTTTGTGCACTTGGCGGACGTGAGCACTGCGAACGCATCGCCGCCGCTCTCCGCCTTCACCTGCGCCCACTTGCGCGTGACCACGTCCAGCGCCGTGTCCCAGTCGACCTCAACGTACTCGGCCGTCGGCATCGCTTCGTCGTGCGCGGCGGGACCGAACGCGCGCCGGCCCTTCTGTTTGCCCTTTTTCGGCTCCGGCGCGGCAAGCATCTTCAGCCGCCACTCACCGATCGCCAGCTTCTCGTTCACCTGTCCGGCGTCCAACCATTTCGCGCGCACGAGCGGCCGCGTCAGGCGGTCGGGGTGGTGGATATAGTCGTAACCGTAGCGCCCCTTCACGCACAGCGCGCGGCCGTTGACCGGCGCATCGCTTGCGCTGGTGACGCGGATCACCTTGTTGCCGCGCACGTTCAAGTCGTAGTTGCAGCCGACGCCGCAGTACGAGCAGGTCGTGCGCACCTTCGTAATCTGGCTGAGGCGCCCCTTGCCCACGCTCATCTTGTCGTATAGCGCGCCGACCGGGCAGTAGGCGACGCACTGGCCGCAGCTCTCGCAATCCGCGTCGAGCAGGTTTTGGTCCGCGCCTGCGACCAGCTTGCTCTTGAAGCCGCGATTCGCGATGGCCCACACGTCGCGGTTCTGGATCTCCGAGCAGGCCCGGACGCAGCGCGTGCACAGGATGCACTTGTTGCGGTCGATAAAGATGAAGGGGTTGGGGTCTGGGTCGATTGGATACTGGTGTCGCGCGCCGTTGTGGTTCGGCCACTCGACGTCGTACTCGTACACCAGGTCTTGCAGCGCGCACGCGCCGTTGACCTCGCAGGTCATGCACTCGTTGGGGTGATCCGAGAGGAGCTGGCTGAGCACGAACTTGCGCGTGAAGCGCGCGTCCTCGCTCTCCGTGTCGACCACCATGCCCTCGAAGACCGGCGTCGTGCAGGCCGTTTGCAGGCCGCGCGCTCGCTCCACCGAGACCACGCAGAGACGGCACGCGCCCACGTTGGTCAGGTCGGGATGGTGGCACAGCGTGGGGATGCGGATGCCGCTTGCGCGCGCCGCCTCGAGGATCGTGCTGCCGTCGGGCGCCTGCACGCGCTGTCCGTTGATGGTGAGAGTTACTGTCATCGCTACCGCCGTATGCTAGGGCAAAGGTTCGCCGATGCGTTCAAGCCATTCGAGATCGCAGCGCAGACAGCGCTTGCACTCTTCCTGGACGGTATGCTCATCCCAGAGCGATTCGCGTTCGTCGAAGCGTTCGCCGCGGGCCTTGCGCTGCTCCGGCGTCAGCTTCAACGGCGCAGGCCGCCGAGCGGTCGCGTAGTTGTTCAGATCGTAAAGCTGGACAATGTCGTGGCGCTTCGGCTTGACGTACGCGCTCCCCAGCGAGCCGGTCTGAATCCACGTATCGACCGACTGAGCGACCGCGTTGCCCTGCGCCACCGCGCGCACGACCGTGCTTGGGCCGGTGACTGCGTCGCCGGCAGCAAACACGCCGGGCGCAGCGATCTCCGCCGACTTGCCGACATGGAAGAGGCCGCGCTGGTGGAGGCCGAGACTTTCGTCTTCCACCCACGTCGCCAGCTCGCCGATGGCGGGGATGACCACGTCGCACGGAATCTTGAACTCGGTGCCGGGCAACGGTTCGGGACGGCGCCGTCCGCTTTCGTCGATCTCGCCCAGCCGCTGGCGCAGCGCCTCGACTCCCGTGACCGTGTGCTCGCCGATGACCTCCACGCGAGAGACAAGATAGTGTATCTGAACGCCGTCTTCCTCCGCCGCCTCGATTTCCTCGGGCAGCGCGGTCATGTCGTCGCGCTCGGAGCGGAAGAGCACGCGCACTTCGCTCGCGCCGAGTCGCACCGCGGAGCGGGCCGCGTCGATCGCGGTGTCGCCGCCGCCGATGACCACGACGCGCTTGCCCGCAAGGTCCGGCGGGCAGTCCATCGCAATGTCCCGCAGCAGTTGCAGGCCCTGAATGATGCCCGCGCGATCCTCGCCCTTGATGTCGAGCGCCCGGCTGCGGTGAGCGCCGATGGCGAGGATCACGGCCCGGTAGCCGTCGTCCTGGAGGCTCTTGATCGTGAAGTCCGCGCCCAGTTCCATGTTCGGGCGGAACTCGATGCCCACGCGCAGGATGTGCTCGATCTCGCGCAGCAGCGCCTCGCGCGGCAGGCGGAAGGTGGGGATGCCGTACGTCATCATCCCGCCGGGCAGCGGCATGCGGTCGAAAACGGTGACGCTGTAGCCCTGCTGGGTCAGCCGGAGCGCGGCGGTCAACCCGGCCGGCCCGGACCCGACCACCGCGACTTTGATCCCGTTCGGCGCCTTCACCTTCGGCGGCGTCCACGGCACGTCGAACTCGTGATCGGCCATAAAACGCTTGGCGTGGCGGATGGCGATGGGATCGTCGATGTCGCCGCGACGGCAGTTGCGCTCGCAGGTAGCCGGACAGACGCGTCCGCAGATCAGCGGGAAGGGGTTCGATTCGCGGTGCGCAGCCAGCGCCTCGCCGTAGCGGCCCTGCGCGATGAGCGCGAGGTATGCGGGCACGTCCACACCCGCCGGGCAGTCCGTCACGCAGCGGGCGCGGACGAGCATCTGGCAGCCGCCGGCGGGGCAGCGTTGCTCGGTGATGTGCGCGAGGAACTCTTCCTCGAAATGGCGCAGCGCGGACAGCACCGGACCGGGAGCCAGTTGGCCGAGCGCGCACAGCGACCCCTTCTGCATCCCTTCGGCCAGCACGCGCAGACGGTCGATGTCGGCCAGCTCGCCCTTGCCCGAGGTAATGCGCTCGAGCGTCTCAAGCATGCGCGTGCTGCCGATGCGACAGGGCGGGCACTTGCCGCAGCTCTCGTCGCAGGCGAACTTCATGAAGTACTTGGCGAACTCGACGATGCAGGTGGACTCGTCGGCTACAATCATGCCGCCGGAGCCCATGACCGCGCCAGCGGCCTTCAGCGAGTCGAAATCCACAGGCGTATTGAGATAGGCTGCGGGGAGGCAGCCGCCGAGCGGCCCACCGGTCTGCACGGCCTTGAACTTGCGCCCGCGCGGCACGCCGCCGCCGATCTCCGAAATGATCTGGCCGAGCGTGACGCCCATCGGCACTTCGATGAGACCCGTGCGGTTCACCTGGCCGGTGAGCGCGAAGATGGCCGTGCCGGGGCTGCTGGGCGTGCCGAGGCTGCGGAACCACTCTGCGCCCATCCGCATGATGCGCGGGACGTAGGCGTAGCTCTTGACGTTGTTGACGTTGCTGGGCTGGTTCCACAAGCCGGCGACCGCAGGATAGGGCGGCCGGGGCCACGGCTGCCCGCGCTCGCCCTGGATGGACGCCATGAGCGCGGTCTCTTCGCCGCAGACAAATGCGCCCGCGCCCTCTTTGACGAAGATGTCGAAGCTGAAGCCGGAGCCGAGGATGTTCTCGCCGAGCAGGTTGGCCCTGCGCGCGGCCTCCAGCGCGACCTCAACGTGGCGGATCGCGAGAGGATACTCGGCGCGGCAGTAGATGTAACCGGCCTGCGCGCCAATGGCGTACCCGGCGATGATCATGCCCTCGATGACGGAGTGCGGGTCGCCTTCCAGCGCGGAACGATCCATAAACGCGCCGGGATCGCCCTCGTCCGCGTTGCAGATGACGTACTTCGGCCAGCGTTGCGTCTGGCGAGCCAGCTTCCACTTGGTGCCGGTGGAAAAGCCGCCGCCCCCGCGTCCCCGCAGCCCTGACTTGATCATCTCGTCGATGACCTGCTCCGGCGTCATTGAGCACAGGACCGTCTCCAGGGCCGCGTAGCCCTCGAGCGCGAGATAGTCGTCCAGCGACTCCGGGTCGACCACGCCGCAATTGCTCAGAACGATGCGGAGTTGCTTGTCCTGGAAGGGGATGCGGTTGCGCTCGTCGGGATGGAGAAACGAAATGGACTCCAGCCGGTGTCCCGCCGCTTCGGTGACGTCGGGAACAACTTCGCCGACGACGACCGCCTTCTTGAGCGGCGCGCCGTCAAGGTACGCGGCGAAAATCTCCGGCACGAACTCCGGCATGGCGCCCCCGTAGCTGACACGCGGCCTCGCTCCTGCTTGTATTTCGACCATCGGCTCGAAAGAACACATGCCGACGCAGCCGACCTGCGAGATCGCCGCCGCGATGCCCCGGCGCGCCAACTCTTCCCGGATGGCGTCGAGCGTGTCCTGCGCGCCGGCGGCCAGTCCGCACGTGCCCATGCCCACGGTAATGTAGAGCGGCCCGCCGATCTTCGCGTCCCAGGCGCGCCGGGCGGTTGCCCTCCGCTGCGCTATGTCAACTGTCGCCACAGTCATTCTTGCGCTCCCTCTCGGTCCTAAGCCGCGACGTGTCGATTGAGCCGGCGCAGCAGGTCATCTTCCTTCACGCGGCCCACCACCTTTTCATCCATGACGGCGACAGGCGCGAGCGCGCACGAACCGATGCAATAGACGATTTCCATCGTCAGTTGCCCGTCATCAGTCGTCTGACCCGGCTCGATGCCGTACTCCCCACTCACGGCTGTCACAAGGTTGGGCGCGCCCTTGACATGGCACGCGGTTCCATCGCAGACGCGCAGCACGTGACGGCCACGCTTCTCAAGGTAGAACTGCGCGTAAAAGGTCGCGACGCCGTAGATCTTGCCCATCGAAAGGTTCAGCTCATCAGAGATAAGCTGGAGCGCCTCACGGGGCAGATAGCCGTAGATGGATTGCGTGGCTTGAAGAATGGGAATGAGCGCGCCCGGCCGGCCCTCGAACCGTTCGAGGACCGCTTGCAGAGGCGCCAGATCGAGCGCGTCGGGAGGAGGAAACACGGACATTGAACCCCCAGCGAGCATGGACAGGTAAACCAGCCGAAGCCTGTTTCGCGAGGCTAAAGCGAGACAGGGAGACTGTAACAATTCCTACGCGGCGAATCAATGACACTCGTCACACTGTGCGAGGATTGCGCAAAAGGGGGCAATACAAACCGGGGTGATTATACACCGAGAAGGAGAAGACGCGCCACTGCTGAAAACCAAAACGCGAAACCTCCGCAAGGCGAGGTTTCGCGTTTGCCACACTGGGAGTGCTGAGCTATTCGTACCGCAACGCGTCAATCGGGTTGAGGCGCGCCGCGCGGCGCGCCGGGTAGATGCCGAAGAAGAGGCCAACGGCCATCGAGAAGCCGAGCGCCATGATGACGGAACTGGCGCTAATGACCGGGGTCAGGATGCCGAGCGCGCCCACGATAAACGCAACGCCTGTTCCAAAGGCCAGACCGATCAATCCGCCCAGCAGGCTGATAACCAGCGCCTCGACAATGAACTGCATCAGGATGTCGTTCGCCCGCGCGCCGACCGCCTTGCGCAGGCCAATCTCGCGCGTGCGCTCCGTAACGCTCACGAGCATGATGTTCATGATGCCGATCCCCCCGACCACAAGCGAGATAGCCGCGATGGCAGCCAGGAAGGTGGTTAGCAGGCCCGTGATGTTGTTCAGGATGCTGACGAACGACTCCTGGTTGATGATGCGGAAGTCGTCCTCGCCCCCGTCCTGGTCGAGCCGGTGTCGCTCGCGCAACAGCACCGTAATGCGGTCCTGGATCGCGCGAATGTCCCCGGCGTTCTGCGCAGAGAGCAGGATGCTGGCGACGCGGTAGCTGTTGCCGTCCGGCGTGCGCGCGCTGAAAAGCCGCGTCTGCGCCAGCGAAATTGGCACGAACGCCTGGTCATCGACGGAGCCGAAGCCGCCGCCGCCCTTGACCGCCAGCACGCCGACCACGCGCAGGATCGTATCCTTCACGCGCACCGTCTCGCCCACGGCCTGCCCGTCGCCGAACAGATCGCGCGCCAGATTCGCGCCGAGCACGACGACCGGTTCTCCGCTGCGGTCCTGCGCGTCAGTGAAGACTGTGCCTTGCGCTGCGGAAAGCTCGTTTAGCGCAAAGTAAGAGGCATTAACGCCCGAAATCTGCGCAAAGACGCTCGCCGCGGGTGCGACCATTTCGCCGCTGCCGTTGAAGACGGACGCGACGCCGTTCAGCGGGAGGCCCAGCCCCTCAATGGCCTTCGCATCGTCCACGGTCAGGGTCTGCGGTGTGGTGCCCTGCATCATGGCCTGCCCGCGCAACTGCATGTTGCTGCTCGGCGCGCTCGGCATGATGAAGATAAGGTTTGTGCCGATGCTCTGCACCTGCCCGGTGATCTCGCGGCTGGCGCCGTTGCCGAGCGCCATCAGCGCCACAACCGACGCGACGCCGATGATCACGCCGAGCATGGTCAGCAGCGCGCGGCCCTTGTTGGCGAGCAGGCTGTCGAGCGACTCGCGCACAAGCACGCCGACACCGAGACCGCCGCCCTGATCGGGGTCCAGCGGCGGGAGCAGCAGTTCACGCGTGACGTTCGCCGCCACATTGCGCGACTTCATGTCGACGGTCGTGGTCATGCTGCGGCTCCTTCCGCGCGCAAGCCCGCAGCGCGTTTGCCGTCGCTCACTAACTGCCCGTCGCGCAGCGTCAGCACGCGGTTCGCGTACGCGGCAATGTCCTGCTCGTGCGTCACAACAATCACGGTCAGCCCCTGCTGCCGGTTCAGGTTCGTCAGAATGTCCATGATCTCCACGCTCGTGCGCGTGTCGAGCGCGCCTGTCGGCTCATCCGCAAGGATGACGGCCGGGCTGCCGACGAGCGAGCGCGCGATGGCAACGCGCTGCTGCTGGCCGCCGCTCAACTGGCTCGGCCGGTGGTGCATGCGATCGCCCATGCCGACCATGCGCAGCGCGGTTTCAGCCCGCGCGCGTCGCTCCCCGGCCGAGATGCCGCGATAGATGAGCGGCATTTCGACGTTGCGCAGGGCGGTCTGCCGTGGCAGCAGGTTGTATTGCTGGAACACGAAGCCGAGCCGCGTGCTGCGGACGAACGCGAGGTCATCGTCGGCCAGGCTTTGCGTCTCCACGCCGTCCAGGCTGTACGCGCCGCTCGTGGGCGTGTCCAGGCAGCCGAGCAGGTTCATGAGCGTGCTCTTGCCGCTGCCGCTGTGGCCGATGATCGCCACAAACTCGCCGCGCTTGATGTCGAACGAGACGCCGCAGAGCGCTTGCACCTCGACATCGCCCATGTGGTAAATCTTGCAAAGGTCGCGCACCGAAATCATCGTGTCGGTGGCGACGCTGGTCACGTTTGCGTTCATCCGCCGAAGAACCCACCCATGCCGTTGCTGCGCGATGCGCCGTTGCTGGGCAGCGCGACGATCGACTGGCCTTCCTGCAGGCCACTGATAATCTCGGTGTGCTTGCCGTCGGTCAGGCCGGTCTGCACCTCGACCTCCTGCGTCGTAGGGCGGCCCTCTGCGTCCTGCGTGAGGACCTGCACCACGCGGCCGGTGCCCTTCGGCAGGAGCGCGGTGTTCGGGACAAGCAGCAGGTTGTCCTTCACCGCCGTTACGATCTTCAAATCGGCCGTCATGCCCACCTTGACGCGCGGGTCCGTGTCGTCGAACGACACGCGCACGGCATAGGTCACAAGGCCGTTGTTGTTGTCAGCCGCAGGCGCAACGTAACTGACCTTGCCGGTCGCGCTCCAGTCGTCGAGCGATTGAATTGTGAGGGTCACGTCCTGCCCCATCTCCACCTGCGCGACGTCGTTCTCGCTGAGGCGAAGGTCGACGTGCAGCGGGTTGCGGTTGATGAGGCGGAGGGCCGACGTGGCGGCGCTCGCCGCGCTGCCCGGCACGATGTTGACCTGCGCGACCACACCGTCGAACGGCGCCTTAAGCTGCGTGTTGTCCAGCGCCAGCTCGGCCTGCTTGACCGAGGCTTCGGCCTGGCTGACGGCCGCCTGCGCGATCTGCTGGTCGAGCGCGGTTGCGGGCGCGGTCAGCTTGGCAACCGTAGCCTTCGCCTGGTCGAGGTTGGCCTGCGCCGCGGCCAGATCCTCCTCGCCGGGCGTGAGCTTGTTCAAGTTGGCTTTCGCCTGGGCAAGCTGCGCGGCGGCCTGCGCGATGCGCGACTGCGCGTCCGTGCCCGACGTGTTCGCCAACGCCTCATAGTTCGCCTTTGCCTGCTCGTAGTCCACCGTGGCGTTTTGCAGTTGCAGCGACTCCGGCCGGCGCCCGATGTCTGGCGCGCTCGCAACGCGGTCGTAGTTGGCCTGGGCCTGCCTGAGCGCGTTCGTGGCCTTCTCCAGAGCTGCCTGCGCTGCCACCAGTTGAGAACCGGAGGAGTCGGCCGCTTTCACGGCCGCATCGTACGCCGCCTGGGCGCTCTTCACGGCTGCTTGCGCGGCAGCGCGGTCCGCCGCAGTCCCCCCACGGGCGGCCTTGTCGTAATTGGCCTGAGCAGCGGCCAGTTGCGCATTCGCCGCAGCGAGGTCTTCCGGCCGCGCGTTGCCCTGCTGCGCCTGCGCCAGCCGCGCCTGCGCGCTCTCCAGATTTGCCATTGCGGACTCCAACTGAAGCCGCGCCGCGCGGTCGTCCAGCTTCGCGAGCACCTGTCCGGCTTTGACCGTGTCTCCGTCCTTCACAAGGACTTCGTTAACCGCGCCGGCCGAGGCAAACGGGAGGTTGACGATCTGCTCGGCCGCGACCGAGCCGCTGCCCGAAACCGTCGCAGTGAGCGAGCCGCGCGTAACCGTTACGGTGGCCGGCGCGGCCAGCGCGCCCTGGCGCGAAGGCATCCGCAGGATGAAGAACACGGCCAGAGCCGCCAGAATAGCCACGACTGTCAATATGATCCAGCGACGAGACGATGAGCGCCGCCGGTTAGTTAGCTGAGAGGTTGCCATGCTTCCTACTTCCTTCTCGCAATGCCCGTATGAATAAGCCGCCCTTGATGGCGGCATGATGGGAGTTTACCGTCATTTCTTGAACTTGTCAACTATGGCGAATGCAATAGTTGCGGATGCAATAGTTGACTTGCCGTCTTATCGCTGTTATACTGCATGACGTGGCGAGAGCCATATAAGTTTCGTGAGGGGATTATGGAGCATGGGATGGGGCCGTTCGAGGCGGATGACGGGCTGTTGGACGGCTGGCGCGATTCTTTTCTGCTGGCGCTGACCTTCACCGGCCATGTGCTGCGGGCGGCGTTTCAGAACTTTCTCGGCGCGCCGACGTCAAGGCTGCAACTACTGGGCGCGCTTTTCACGAGCGGCGAATTGAGCCAGGCGGATTTGCAGCGGCTGATGGAAGTCGACGGCGCGACGATCACGCGGCAGGTGAAGCAGATGGAGAGCGAGGGGCTGCTGCAACGCCGCGCGGACCCGAAGGACAACCGCTTCACGCTGGTGACACTGACGGATGCGGGCCGCGAATTGATGCGCGGACTCATGCAGCGTGGGCTGGAGTTTGAGCAACTGGCGCTGCGTGGCGCAGACCCGGATCAGATCCGGTGCGCGGTGGAGTTGCTGGCCCGCATGCGCCAAAACATCCAGGCCATTGCGGGAGAAAACGGCTGCCCGCCGCGTGAGGCGCCGCGATAAGCGCGATGCAGGAAGGGCAAACAGCGGCCGGGGCAAGCATGCTCCGGCCGCCCTTTTATTCGATTGCCAGGCAGGTCTGCGTGTCGATCACGCCGGGCAGCACGCGCACACACTCAAACACGAGCCGCCCGATGCTCGCCACGTCTTTGGCCTCGACTTCGACAATCACATCGTAGGTGCCGAAGACGTAGTCAGCGCGAACAATGCCGGGGGCGCCGCGCAGTTCGCGGGCGATTCCCGCAGCCTCACCACCCCGGACGTTGACCAGGACGTACGCTCGCATGGTTCCTCCTGCAACTTGTGGCTATAAAGGGGGGACCGTCGAGCGACCGAGGCCGCTCCACCGCGCGATTGCCGCTCGGGTTTAGTAGCGTTTCGGCCGCAAGTACGCGAACCAGTATACCAGACCTACCATCACCGCGCCACCGATAATATTCCCGATGGTGACAGGGATCAAGTTATTGAAGAACATGTTGGCAACGGTGAGGTTGCCGTAGTCAGCCGGGACGTGTTTGACCGCGGTCCAAAAGCTATCGGGCGCAAAGTACTTGATCAGCAGGCCCATCGGAATGTAGTACATATTCGCGACGCTGTGCTCGAACCCGGCGGCCACGAATGCGGTGATGGGGAAGATGATCGACAGGATTTTGTCGGTCGTGCTGCGCGCGCTGTAGCAGAGCCACACGGCGATGCAGACGAGCGCGTTGCAGAGGATGCCGAGCGCGATGGCCTGAAGAAAGTCAAGGCCCGACTTCGTGTTGGCCGCGCTCAACGCCGCCGCGCCGATCGTGCCGCCTCCGAAGGCATACTGCCGCGAGGCGAACATCAGGCCGGCGGTGAGCGCTGCCCCGATGAAATTGCCGATCCACACCACCGCCCAGTTGCGGAGCAGCTTGCCCGTCGTCACTTTGCGGTCGGCCCAGGCCATGATGATGAGGTTGTTGCCGGTGAACAACTCCGCGCCGGCGACAATAACCATGATGAGACCGAGACAGAACGAGAAGCCCGCCAGCAGGCGAATGACGCCGTAGGGCAGCTTGTCCGCTGCGCCGGCGACGACCGTAGTGGAGAAGAAGGCGCCGGCAGCAATGAACGCGCCCGCCAGCATGGACAGGGCGAACATGATCGCGAGCGGCATGGCAGCCTTGCGGATGCCGGTTGCCTCAGCCTTGGCGGCCATCTCTGCGGGCAGCAGGGCGTCGATGTTGAACTCAGAAGCGGCCATGAATTTGTCTCCCACTAACATAACGGATGAGATAGCGAATCAGGAGGCGCCGAAACCTGACCACAGGCTTTCCACGACGCGCGCAACGCCTTCCGCCGTCTCCGGGGAGAGCTCCGACGTGAAGTCGAAAGCAAAACCTCGCACGGAGACGAGCTCAGCCGTGGGCGCGCGGCCGTAGAGTTGGCGCGCAAGGGCTAACAGAGTGCCGGGCTTGAAGTGATGAGAGACGATAGCGGCTTCGATATGCGGATCAAGCGCCACGCGGTGGACCAGCTCAGGATACAGCCCGAAGTGCGCGTCCACCAGGACGACGTGATCATACTCGACAAGCGTCTCGGCCAGCTCGGGGCTAAGCTGCTGCAAGAACAGCGTGTCTAGCGCGTGTCCCAGATCGTCGAAGCCGTCCTCACCCTCTTCCAGCAGTCGCCGGCCCGCGCGACTGCGCAGCCCATTGACCACCGCAAGCCCGACTCCGTCGTCCTGGCGGCTTGGATTACCGTAACCGATGACTAAAGTTCGCATACCTGATTCCAATAAATGAAATATAGCGCAAACACTCGCGCGGAACAATGACGCATATCACACGTCAATTACGACTTGGTGAAACTAACTCTGGTGAAAGACGTATAGCATATTGATCAGGCAAGAGACGCGCCGGGTGGCGCGGCAAAAGAGAGGACGAATGAATAGTCAACTGCGAAGACAGAACGGCATTGTGGGCGGAGTGTGCGGCGGACTGGGCGCGTTCTTCGGCATCAGCCCGTGGGTGTTTCGGATTATTTTCCTGATTCTGCTGGCGCCGGGCGGGCTGCCGGGGCTGATACCGTACCTGCTGATGTGGCTGATTATCCCCGCAAAGCGGTAGCGCTACATGACCCCGCGCGAGCTACTCGCTGGCGCGGGATTGTTTTGTCCGCTTCCGCTTCTTCTCCGTAGACGTCTCATAGACCGGCCCGGATTCGGCAACGGCAGGCTGCGCTTCGGGCGCTTTGATAGGCATGGTATACGTTGCGCTGGCATTGGCCGCTGCGCGGTAGCCAACGGCTTCGGCGAGAGCAGCGGTCACGAAGGTGTTCAAGCTCACCTCGTCGCGGTCGGCTTGCTCCGCCAGCTTCCGGTGGAGCGAGCGCGGGATGCGGACGACGAATTTGCCGCTGAAGTCGGGAAATGCCGGTGCAGGTTCGGGTATGGGCAAACCTTCTTCCAGCATCCCATCAAGCCACAACTCCATTGCCTCCCGGATCATTGAGATTGCTTCGTCAGGCGTCGCTCCCTGGCTCATGCACCCCGGAAGCTCCTTGACCCGAACAAACCAATCGGGTTCATCCTGATCTTTCACCAGCTCGATAGTGTATGGCAGCGCCATATAGTACTCAAGCGTTTTCTCCATGCTCTCCCTCATCCCGCTCGGTGTTTGACGTCTCCGCCAGGCGAACTTGTCGCACCGCGCTAAGCGCGTCGCGCACTGTCAGATAGTGGATGTGCGGTCGCCGAAGCGCCACGGTGATCGGCTCCATGCCATGCCGTATGTAGCGGTAGTGGCTGCCCGTCACGCGGACAATTACAAACCCGTGTTGGCGCAGCAACGTGTCCAACTCCTGAAACGTCACTGCCTTCGGGTTGTTCTGTATCTTCGCCAGCAGCTTATCGCGTTGCGTCATCATTGAATGGCATTCCTCTCTTATAGTACTACCAGTAGTACTATAAGTCAAGTAGTGAGACGAAAAAGGGGCGGAACGAACGCTGCCTGCTGGCAACCGCCGTTCCGCCCCTTATTCAGTTGCGCGAGTTTGTTCTTAGCCGCGCATCACCCGGTTGACTTCGTCGCCCTCTGCGTCGTAGACG
>CAZPTI010000146.1:0-12420 GCA_964588925.1 uncultured Anaerolineales bacterium
GAGGGGGCGCGAACGTTGGTCGGTTGCGGGCAGCAATGGCCTGACCAACGCGTACTGATTGTCGATGACGACACGTTGGAACCGAAAGCGCCGGGCGAGGTAGGCGAAATCTGGGTGTCAGGCGCAAGCGTAGCGGAGGGCTATTGGGGGCGAGAGGCGGAAAGCCGGGAGGTTTTCCAGGCGCAACCGATGGGCGCGAACGATGAAGCGGGCTACCTGCGAACGGGCGATCTCGGCTTCTTCGACGGCGATGACCTGTTTATCACCGGGCGCATCAAAGACCTGATCATTGTCGACGGCCGGAACCACTACCCGCAGGACATCGAGCAGACGGTTGAAGCCAGCCACATGGCGCTGCGCGAGAACGGCGCGGCCGCCTTCTCGGTTGACATCGGCGCGGAGGAGCAACTGATTGTCGTGGCCGAAGTGGAGCGCGAGCATCTCCCTGGGCGCAGGGGCGCTGCGCCGGTGAGCGAGATCGTCGCCGCGGCCCGCCGGGCGATAGCCGAGCAGCATCAGGTGGCGTTGCGAGAACTTGTGTTAATCAAGACGGGGCATCTGCTACGGACGACCAGCGGGAAGGTGCAGCGCCGCGCGTGCCGGCAGGCGTATCTGGAGGGGACGCTATCGCGAGTGGACATGTAGACCCGACGGGACGTCACTTCGTGACGGCGTAAACCCGTCGGGTCTGGCTCATCGTATTACTTCGCGAGGGTGAACTTCACGACATATTCGTCGTAGTTGCTGTCAGACCGCACCACGCGCAGCCGCAGCGCATGCTCGCCCGCGGGCAGGTTGGTCGTGTCCAGCGTGTAGGTGAACTCGCCGGCCTTCTCGCCCAGCGCCAGGAACGCGGCCTGGTTTGCGTTGCCGCCGGGCAACAGGTCAAGCTGCCACTTCATGAAGTTCGGCGCGCTCGCGTAGCCCGTGATCACCACCTGGCCGCGCACAGTTGCGCCTTCCTTTGGCGCGGTGATGCCGTTGGTCATCTGGTTGGTGGTTGTACCGGCGCCAGTCGACGCGCCACCGCTGGTTGTGCCGCTGCCAGTCGAGCCGCTCGTCCCCCCGGTTGCGGTTCCGGCGCCGCCGCTCGTTCCAGCGCCGGTCGTTGCGCCGCTCGTCGTCCCGCTGCCCGTGTTAGCGCCACTCGTCGCGCCGCCGATCGTGAAGTTGGTGAAGTATTCGTTGTAGTTGCTGTCCGTCCGCACCACGCGCAAGCGCAACTGATGCTGCCCCGCGGGGAGGTTCGTCGTGTTCAGCGTGTAGGTAAATACGCCCGTGGTCTCGCCAAACGCAAGGAACGCGGCCTGGTTCGCGTTGCCGCCGGGCAGCAGGTCAAGCTGCCACTTCATGAAGTTCGGGTCGCTGGCGAAGCCGCGGACGACAAACTGCCCGCTGATATTCTGGCCTTCGCGCGGCGCGGCCAGGCCGTTCGTCGTCACGCCCACACCGGACGTCGCGCTGCTGCCCGCGGTCGTCGTCCCGCCGGTGGTCGCGCCGGTCGTCCCGCCCGTAGTCCCGGTAGTCGAGCCGGCGCCGCCAGTAGTCGCGCCACTCGTGGCCGTCCCGCTGCCCGTCGTTCCGCTGGTCGTTCCACCGCTGCGCGTCCCGCTCGCCGCGCCGCCAATCGTGAACTTCGTAAGATACTCGTTGTAGTTGCTGTCCGTCCGCACGACGCGGAGGCGCAGCGAATGCTCGCCGGCCGGCAACTTGCTCGTGTCGAGGGAGTAAGTGAACTCACCCGCCTTTTCGCCGAACGCCAGGAAGATCGCCGCATTCGGATCGCTGTTGGGCAGCAGGTCAAGCTGCCACTTCATGAAGTTCGGGTCGTTCGCGTAGCCGCGCACCTCGACCGTGCCGCTCAGCGCGGCCATGTCCTTCGGGCTGGTGATTCCGTTCGTCTGGGCCGTCGCAGTGGTCGCGGCAGACCCGCTCGTGCCTGTCGTCTGCGCAGCCGCCACAACCGGCAGCGCCAGCAACACAACGACGACCAGGCCATTCAGCAGAACGCCCTTCCAACTCCTTTTCAGGAACATCTCGCATTCTCCTTGTAAAGATGTTGCCAAACCGCATCGCAGGATATGATGCGAACCATTTACATCTACTCCGTCAGACCCGACTTGCTCAGTAGGCTATAACTCATTTGCAGGGGAACGCTGTCACCTCAAAAGAAAAAGCCGTTGACGCTAGCCAACGGCTTTTGTGAAGCAGACCACTGGAATTTGCCTCCTGACGTTCAACGTTCGGATCGGACAACCCAACGCCTCCCATCGCTAATCAACTCGATTCGCCCTCGTTGATCGGTGCGCAGGACATCGGCGCCCTGCAACCGCGCCAGCAGTTCGGGCGCGGGGTGGCCGAAGCGGTTGTCTGCGCCAACCGAAATCACCGCAAGCTGCGGCTGGACCGCGGCAAGGAATTCGGGAGATGTGCCTGCGTTGCTGCCATGATGCCCGACCTTGAGGATGTCCGCTTCAAGCGGGACACCGGCCACCAGCATGTCCTGCTCGGCATCCGCCTCCGCGTCGCCCGTCAGAAGCAGGCTCGTCGCGCCGTAGTCGAGACGCAGGACAAGGCTGTCGTTATTGCCTGTTTCGCCGGTGGGAACGGCCGCGGGATTTAGAACGGTCAGCACTGCGCCTTCTGTCTTGATTTGCGCGCCGCGCATTGCGCTTTGTCTCGGAACATCTGACGTTGCGTCAATCCACGCTGCGCCGGCCGAGTCCCCCTGGGCGAGCGCATCGACCGCGGCAGTGACCGCATAGCGGTCGAACAGCGGAATGAGTCCCGCTGCGTGATCTGAATCAGGGTGCGTCATCACCACGAGGTTAAGTGAGCGATCCCAGAAGGGCATCACCGCACCCAGTTCGGCCGCCAGCGCGCTCGGACTCGGCCCGCCGTCTATCAAGATTTGCTCTCCGCGCGGGGTCTGGATGAAGATGGCGTCGCCCTGCCCGACGTCGAGGAACCAGACGTGAAGCTTGCCATCGGGCAGCCCGCGCAGCGCCGACCACCCAACGACCGCAATAAAGGCCAGCGCAAGAAGGGGGCGCCAGCCTGTAACCGACTTCCGCATTGCGCACCTATAGATAAACGTAGGGCGAGCGCCGTATGCGGAATCCCGTCGCTCGCGTTCGCCGGCTATGTTATACTTGCCTCGCGCAATCGTAGCGAGACAAAGAGCGCCTGTCAAGGAGTCGAGATGGATCGCGAGAAACCGTTAGTCGTATACGGCACGCCCTGGTGCCCCGATTGCCGGCGGAGCAAGCAATTTTTGGGCGAACACCGCGTGCCCTATGATTACATCGACATCGACCAGGACCCGGCCGCGCAGGCGGAGGTGATGCGGATTAACCGCGGCAACCGCAGCGTGCCGACCATCGTTTTCCCCGACGGCTCTTCCTTAACAGAACCGTCAAACGAGGAACTGGCGAAGAAGCTCGGTCTGGTTTCGACCGCGCAGTATGACTTTTACGATCTTATCATCATCGGCGGCGGCCCGGCCGGATTGACCACCGCCATCTACGCCGCGCGTGAGGGCATCAAAACGCTCATCCTGGAACGCGGCGCGGCCGGCGGGCAGGTTGGTAACACGCAGCACATGGAGAACTACCCCGGCTTCGACGAGGGCATCTCTGGCGCGGATTTCGCGGAGCGACTGGTGCGCCAGGCGAAGAAATTCGGGGTGGAGCTGGTGCAGGCGAGCGGCGCGCAAAGCCTTTCGCGCGAGGACCAGTATCTTTGCATCAGCACCGCGAACAAGGAGTACAGCGCGCGCGCCGTCCTGATCGCCACCGGCTCCAAATACAAGCGGCTCATGGCGCCGGGCGAGCGCGAGCTGGTCGGCTCGGCCATCCACTTCTGCGCCATGTGCGACGCGCCGTTTTACCGCGGGAAGGACGTGCTCGTGGTGGGCGGCGGCAACAGCGGATTCCAGGAGAGCCTGTTCATCAAGCAGTACGCCAAGAGCGTGACGATTGTTGAGTTCCTGCCCGAGGTGCGCGCGAGCAAGCTGCTGCAGGAAGCCGTTGCCAAAGAACCTGACATGAAGGTGATCACCAATCGCCAGATCCAGGGTTTTCGCGCGGCGCGCGGGAAGTTGCTCGGTGTGGACATCCTCGATCGCGCAACTGGCGCGCAGGAGACGTGGCAGCCCGACGGCGTCTTTATCTTCATCGGCATGAGCCCCAACACGGAGTGGGTGCCACAGGAGATCGAGCGCGATAAGTACGGCTTCATCACAACCAATCTGAATCTCGAAACAAGCCTGCCCGGCGTCTTCGCGGCGGGCGACGTCCGCTCCGGCAGCACCAAGCAGGCCGCGGCAGCCGCAGGCGAAGGCGCAACCGCTGCGCTGATGATCCGCGAATACCTGCGCGACCACTAAATCGGACGAAGACCCGACGGGTTTTTGGAACCCGTCGGGTCTGTTGCGCGTGAGGCCCTGTGACGCATACGATTATCTTCAGCGACAACCTCCCCATCCTCCAGGCCATGTCCGACGCCTCGGTCGATCTCATTTACATCGACCCACCCTTCAACACCGGCAAAGCGCAGAGCCACACGCAAATTCGGACGGAGCGCAGCGAAGAGGGCGACCGGACGGGATTTGGCGGGCACAGGTATCGCACTTCCAGGATGGCGACGCGCGCATATGCCGACGCTTACGACGACTACCACGCCTTCCTCGAGCCGCGGCTGATTGAGGCGCGGCGCGTGCTGACGCAGATCGGTTCGCTGTATTTCCACATCGACTACCGCGAAGTCCATTATTGTAAGGTGCTGCTCGACGGCATCTTCGGACGCGACTGCTTCCTCAACGAAGTGATCTGGGCCTACGACTACGGCGGACGCACCACGCGCAAGTGGCCGCCGAAGCACGACAGCATCCTCGTCTACGTGAAAGACCCGGACGAATACCTGTTCAACGTGGAAGAGGTCGAGCGCATCCCTTACATGGCGCCTGACCTGGTCGGCCCGGAAAAAGCTGCGCGCGGCAAGCTGCCCACCGACACCTGGTGGCACACGATTGTACCGACCAACGGCCCCGAGCGCACCGGCTATCCCACGCAGAAGCCGCTTGGCATCCTCAAGCGCATCGTTGCAGCGTCTTCCCCACCGGGCGGCCACGTCCTCGACTTCTTCGCGGGCAGCGGCACAACCGCCGCGGCCTGCCTCGCGCTTGGCAGGCGCTTCACTCTCGTGGACAATAACCCGGCCGCGCTGGAAGTCATGGCGCGGCGCTTCGCCGATACACCCGACATCGACTGGATCGGTTTCGATCCCCACCCGTATCAAGGAACAGACGAATGAAAATCCTGATCGCAGCCGACATGGAAGGCATCACGGGCGTGGTGCACTTCGACCAGGTGACGCCCGGCCACGCGGAGTATGCGCGCTTCCGCCAGTTGATGACCGATGACGTAAACGCCGCGATACGCGGGGCGTTTGCCGCAGGCGCGGATGAAGTGATCGTCAGCGACGGGCACTGGGATGCGACCAACATCCTGATCGAGAAGCTTGACCCGCGCGCGCGGCTCAACTCAGGCACCCCGCGGCCCTACTCGATGATCGAGGGCATTGACTCCGGCGTGGATGGCGTCCTCTTTATCGGCTATCATGCCCGCGTGTCGACGCCCAATGCCATTCTTGATCACACGTGGTCTGGCTCCCGCGTGGACGGGCTGTGGCTGACGCCGGCAGGCGGCGAGAAGATGCCTATTGGGGAGATCGGGCTGAACGGCGCCGTGTGCGGTCACTTTGGCGCGCCCGTCGTCATGATTTCTGGCGACCAATCGGCGTGCGCCGAAGCCGCAAGCCTTTTCCCTGGCGTCGTCACCGCAGTGGTCAAGCAGGCGAAGGGCCGCAACGCGGCCG
Source organism: uncultured Anaerolineales bacterium (assembly GCA_964588925.1). Lineage (GTDB taxonomy): Bacteria > Chloroflexota > Anaerolineae > CG2-30-64-16 > CG2-30-64-16 > JALOOB01. The sequence continues at coordinate 5,878 of CAZPTI010000146.1, forward strand.
AGTGCTTGCCGCCCACGGTGACGGCCGAGCTGATCGAGCAGTGCGCGGCGAAGGGCGTCGATCACCTGCTCGGCGAGCGTCCGCCGCAGCCGTTCCGCCTGCAAGCGCCCATCACGGTCACGGTGGAGTTCGTTAAGTCGGAGCAGGCGGACGCAGCCGCGGTCATGCCCGGCGCGCGCCGCGGCGCGGGCAAGCAGGTCGAGTTCGTCGCGGCGGACATGCCGGAGGCCTACCGCGCGTTCCGCGCGCTGGTAAGCATCGCGTGATCATCGTCAACCTGGCCGACCTGCCCCCTGTTGCGCGCGAGCAGGCCGCGCAGTTGCTGGTCGACGGCTTCCGCCAGCACTGGCCCAACGCGTGGCCCGATCTGAAGAGCGCGCGCGAAGAGGTCGATGAGGCGCTTGAGCCGGAGAAGCTCTGCCGCGCCGCGGTGGACGCAGATGGCCGCGTGCTGGGTTGGATCGGCGGGATTTCGGGCTACGATGGCAACGTGTGGGAGCTGCACCCGCTCGTGGTCGCGCCCGCGGAACAGGGCAAGGGCATCGGCCGCGCGCTTGTCTTCGATCTGGAGGAGAGGGTGCGCGAGCGCGGCGGGCTGACGCTGTGGCTCGGCACGGACGACGAGGACGACATGACCTCCCTTGCGGGCATAGACCTGTACGCGAACCTTCCCGCGCAGTTGGCGAGCGTGGAGAATCGCAAGGGGCACCCGTTCACGTTCTACCAGAAGTGCGGGTTCGTGATCGCGGGCGTGGTGCCCGATGCGAACGGCCGCGGCAAGCCGGACATCCTGATGGCGAAACGTATTGAGCCGCGCTGAGCGCGGCGAGGGTTGGAGCGATACACTTCATGATAGCGAATCGACGATACGCGATCTTTGCCTGGGCCGTCCTGGCCTATAACGTCCTGGTCATCCTCTGGGGCGCGTTCGTGCGCGCGACCGGTTCCGGCGCGGGGTGCGGCAGTCACTGGCCGCTGTGCAATGGCGTCGTCGTGCCGCGCGCGCCGGCGCTGGAAACAGTGGTCGAGTTCAGTCACCGCCTTACGTCGGGGCTAAGCCTCGTCCTCATCGCCGCGCTGATCGTCTGGGGCTGGCGCGTCTTCAAACCCGGCAGCCCGGCCCGTAAGACGCTCGTCGCGTCAGGCGTGTTCATCATCCTTGAAGCGCTCATCGGCGCGTGGCTCGTGCTCGCCGGGCTGACCGCGGAGAACGACTCAGTCGCGCGAGCCGTCTCGATGGCGCTGCATCTGATCAACACCTTCCTGCTGCTCGCCGCCCTTGCGCTCACGGCGTGGTGGGCGTCCGGCGGGGAACGCATTCGCCTGCGCGGACAGGGACTGCTGGTCATCGGCTGGTTCGTCGCGCTCGTTGCCACGCTCATCGTCGGCATGAGCGGCGCGGTCACCGCGCTGGGCGACACCCTCTTCCCCTCCGAGTCGCTCGTCGAAGGCTTCCGCGCCGACTTCTCGCCCACCGCGCACATTCTCATCCGCGCGCGCGTGCTGCACCCGGCCATCGCGGTCGGGGCCGCCATCTTCGCGGTGCTGCTCGGCCGGCTGATCGCAGCTAAACGCCCCGATCCCCGCACGCAGACCTTCTCGACGGTCCAGATCAGCCTGTTCATCGTCCAGGTCTTTGCGGGCGCGCTGAACGTTGCGCTGCTGGCGCCGGTGTGGATGCAGCTCGTTCACCTCGCGCTGGCCGTCGCCGTGTGGTTGTCGCTCATCCTGCTTGGCGCATCTGCCTTTGCGGCGCCCGAAACCAAACCTGTTGCCGAAGCGCAGGTGATGCTGTCGGGGCGGGTTGCGCGATGATCGCAGTCAGCCTCCGCAGAGCCGCGCTGGACGACGCGCTCCGGCTTGCGGCCTTCCTCAAGGATATGAACTACTTCCACCGGCTGGAAGGGTTGTCTCTCGCGCAGGTGGCGGCGCAGGTCGAGCGCCATCTCAGCGCATGTCTGACCGACGACAGCCACTCCGTCTATCTCGCCGAAAACTCCGACGGCGCCATCCTCGGCTACGCCAACGTCCACTGGCTGCCGTATCTGTTTCTCCCCGGCCCCGAAGGCTACGTGTCCGAACTGTTTGTTGGGGAAGCGGCGCGTGGACAAGGCATCGGCGCGAAGCTGCTTAAGGCGGTGAAGGAAGAGGCCGTGACGCGAGGCTGCTCGCGCCTGTCGCTGCTCAACATGCGCGGGCGCGAGTCGTATCAACGCGGGTTCTACGCCAGGGACGGCTGGCAGGAGCGCGAGGATGCCGCGAATTTCGTTTTCGAGATGGGTCGGTAGGGCAAGGCGCGAAAGGTTAACGCGGACCGATGCGGCTATAGCGGACGACCCAGATTTGCTTTCCGTCCGTCGCTACTTCAACCACCGCATCTGCTTCAACTCGCGCGGTTGCCAGACTCCCTTCGAGGTATTCGCTCACGGCCGGCGGATAAGTGGTTTCTAACGGCCACAGCGCAAGCTGCGGCTGCGTTGCGCGCAGGAACTCGGTTGACGGCCATGCGCCCGTCCCCGATCCAGGCAGCTTGAGCGCGGAGAGCGCAGGGAAGCTCCCGCCCTGCTGACCCTCCTGCGAGAGCGTTGCGGGCAACAGGGTGCGAAATTCGCCGTAAGTTAGCAGCAGCGCCGCATCGGGCTCCGCGCTAAGCCTGGTAAGTTGAAGGTTATTCCCCAGGTCAATCACCGTCCCCGGCGCAAGACCCGCAGGATCGACGCACGGCCCCACTTTCCACGGATTCGCCTCGCACCGCGTCACTGACAGGTCCGGCCGGCCGCGCACCCATCCCTCGCGCCGCGTCGCATCGACCAACTCCGCGCCGTCGCCCTTCCCGTCCCAAATCCACGTCGTCCGCCCGTTCGGCGCGACGATCACCGCCGCCTCGCCGTTCTCTGCTGGAATATAGGCCAGATGCAGGCGTCCGTCCGGCTGGACGCGCCACGCGAAGAACGTCAGGCAGACGGGCACTACAAACAGCGTGGTCATGAGGCCAGCGCGGCGCATGTCGGGATTGCGCCGGAGCAGCGACGCAATGCGCGGAAGGCGGTACGCGATGATGAGCAGGATGTAGTAGCCGATCACAAACGACGGCCCAACCCGGCCCACGTCGACCGAGGCGAACGGAATGACCGCCGTTGCGCGCACGACCTGCCACGTGTAGGAGAGGAGCAGCCAGGGAACCGTTGCGACTGCCTGTCCGAGCGGCTGCCAGACGAGTCCGCCGAGCAGCGTGGCGATGCCGCCAGCCAGAATCGCCGGCTGCGCGGGCAACACCAGCACATTCGCCAGCAGCGACACAGGCGACAGCCGTCCAAAGTAAAACAGAATCAACGGCAGCACGGTCGCCTGCGCGGCAACGGTCACGATGAGCGTGCCATCCAGCGCGCGAGTTACGCGCTTCGCCGTCTCAACAGGCAAGTGTAAGCGCAGATAAGCGAGCAGCGCGCTCCCCAACGGGCGGCTGAATAGAATCAACCCGAGGCTCGTAAAGAAGCTCAGTTGAAAGCCAACATCCCACATCGTGAGCGGGTTCAGCGCCAGCATAATCAGCCCGGCCGCGCACAGGGAGACATACGCCGTCCCGCGCCGGCCAAAGAACACCGCGCCGAGGCCGAGCAGGCCCATGACGCCTGCGCGCAACGCGGGCGGGTCCGCGCCGACGAGGAGGACGTACAGCAGAATAAGCGGCGCGGCCACGAACGCCGCGCGTCGTTTGGGCAGGAACGCGCCCAACGCAGCAATGAGCGCGCCCGCAAGAAAAGCGATGTTGCTGCCCGAAATGACGATCAGGTGCGAGGTTCCTGTCGCCTTGAACGCATCGTTGACCTTCCGCGGAATCCCGCCTTCGATGCCAAGCACCATGCCGTTGGTCAGGCTCGCCGCGGGTTCGGGAAGGATGCGGTTGATCACCTGCGCGGCGTGAGAGCGGAACGCATAGAGCGCGCGCCAGAAGGGTTGACCGCCACCGGAGTCCAGTTGTTCGATCTGCGGTCGGCGCATGAGGCTGTAGATGCCGCGCTCCGCCAGATAGCGGCGGTAGTTGAAGTCATCCGAGACCGGCGGGGAGAGCAGCAGCCCGCGCACGCGCAGCCGATCGCCGTAGCTGTACGCGGGATAGCGCGCCACCTCCACCCACACGCGCCCCTCGATATGCTGGCTTTGCCCGTTGATGCTGATTCGCTCCGTCGCCAGTTCGTAGCCGATGCCGCCATCTCGCTCGCGCGGATACCCAACGACCTGCCCCTCGACCGTCGCCCAGACGCCCTCTTCGGTCTGCCAGAAGGCAAGGTCGCCGGACGCAAAGCAGGGGTCAAACGGTTCGACCGAATAGCGCCAAACGCCAAGCGCGACAAACAGCAGGACGCCGGCAATCAGGCGCGGCGCGCGATAGCGGCGAAGGAGGATCAGCAAAGCTAGCGGCAGCGCTGCGAGAAGGGGAAGGATCTGAACGGGCGTCGCGCAGGAAAGGACTCCCTCTGACCGAAGGACGTAACCGGTGAGGATGCCGCAGGCGAAGGCGATGGCGAGATAGACGAGGGTCATGACGCGTCGAGGTTATGTAAAAAGCTTGACAACCGGTCGGATGTCTGGTACTATTTAGCTAACTGAAGGTCACTCCACTATGTGTGAAAGCCGGCTTTGCATGCCGTGCGTCCGGTAACCGGATCTAGCTATAGTGGGGTGACCTTTTCTATTTCGAACGGATTCTCCTTTCCGTACCAGTTCCTCGGATGCTTGTCCGTGTCGTAGAGATCGACCAAGAGCGAAACCTTGTCTCGAACAGAGCGGAAGAAGCGCATTTCGCCCCTCGTATAAGCTCGATAGACAGCCCAGTTCATGTAGTCTACAATGCTCAGGCAGGGTTCACCGCGTGGCTTCTGAGCGAAGATTGAGAAAGACACCCGGTTTTCCTGCTCCTGATTTGCCCCAGCTTCCGCAACGCCTCTTTCAATAGCCTTGACTAATGGCTGCTGCCGCGAGTGCGAACCGCGCTGAGCGAAATAGACATAACTGTGCTGCCTGGCATCAAGCGCATCCCGAAAGAGTTGCGAAACGAGATGGTCGTAGAAGTGTTCCTCTTTTCCTCCGAAATTATTTCGAAAAACGCGTTCTATTTTGCGCGCAACTACAAATTTGGCCGAGAAATCCAACGCGGTAAGCATTTTGAAAAACAAATATCGGATTTCCGGTAGGTCATCCTTCGCATGAAAGGCGAGCGCAGTCCGCCTCAAGGACGGAAACTCCTCGAAGTACGGCTCGCTTATCACTTCGTTTTGGAGATTCAGAACTGCCGACCGCAAGACTGCCGGTGCGCGAGTTTCAATTAACCCCAAAATCAGGATCGGCGAACAGCCGCCTTGCCCTACTATGAAGTTGCCGTTGCGATCATAAAACGTAGGATCGCCGGATTCGTCAACGAAGAACCACGAGGTTTCCGAGATAGGGTTGTTCATGGGCGCGATGATGTCAGGATGGCTAACCGCGCGGCCAGAGGGGCGAGCCGCTGCGCCTATTCTCGCGCCAGTTGAACCGCGGGGCAACATGCGGCATAATGCTCCGGCGAATCCACATCGTCACACCTCGCAACCTGCACGGAGCGCGCCATGTCCGACGAAGGCAACTACATCCCCAAAGTCAATCGCATCCAGATGATGCTTGGCGCCTACCCCATTCTTGGCGACGTCATGCGCGAGCGCATGCGCCAGGAGCTTTTCCGCCGCGGCATCATCACGAAGGAGCGCTTCGACGAGGAGGCGCGCGAGCGCGCGGTCGCGTCGCAGAAGCGCGAGGGCGTGATCAACCCCTACCAGGACGAGCCGGCCGAAGTGTGGGAGCGGCGGCTGTCCAAGATTCGCGACAGCCTCACCGAGTTCTACTGGGCCTACAACCTCAGCCCGCAACTATTCGAGGAGATCGCGCGTGAGGTGCTCAGCCAGCGGCCCACCGCAGAAAAGGCGCTCACGCTGAACCCTGAAATGGCCTCGATGGAAGTGCTCTTCCATCAGATGGAGACGTACGCCAGGCTGCCCCCCGCCGAGCAGGCGCGTTCCCGCCACCACATGCAGGAAACCAAAGTCGTCCTGATCAAGGCGCTGATCAGTGACGAACTGGAATTCGTGCGCGTCGCCAAGGAGTACCTTGCCTACGAAGATCTCGTCTGGATTCGCTCGCACCGCGTGGGCCGGGGCAAGATCGGCGGCAAGGCTGCCGGCCTTGTGCTGGCATGGAAAATCCTGCAGGTCACGCTCGACCGCTTCTGCGACACCTGCCAGCAGATCAAGCTCGACATCCCCGAGACTTACTTCGTCGGCGCGGATGTGTCGTACGAGTTCCTCGAGTTAAACGGGCTGGTCCAGTACCTCAACCAGAAGTACAAGAGCATGGACCAGATCGAGGGCGACTACCCCGAGGTGCTGGCCGCGTACGCCAACGGCCGCTTCCCCGGCGACGTGGTCGAGAAGCTGCGCAATCTCTTGCGCGACGTCGGCAACAAGCCCATGATCGTCCGCTCGTCCTCGCTTCTCGAAGACAACTTCGGCC
>CAZPTI010000147.1:0-12328 GCA_964588925.1 uncultured Anaerolineales bacterium
GTATTGCCGCTGACGGACAGCTTTGTCGGATTTGCCGCCGTCGCGATCCTGATCGGTATCGGGCACGGGTTCGGCACGGGGATCCTGATGACCCTGGGGGCCGACCTGTCGCCGAAGGACCTGATCCTGCTCGAGGACGGCGCGCTGGCGCCTCTCGGCGGCGCAGTGACCGGCTTCACCAAAGCTTATAGCGTCGAGCAAGGGCTGCGCGAAGCGGGGAAGGGCGCGCTCGTCAAGGCGGTCGACTTCGAGGGCGACCTGCCGCCCGCGCAGGTCGCGCGCTGGCTGATCGGCGAGACTCTGGTCGATCCCGGCGTCGTCGAAGTGGGCTATCGCGAGTGCCTGCGCTACACGGTCAACCTGGCCGAGGAAACCGCGCGGGAGGACGGGGAGGGGCTGGCGCTGGACGGCAACACGGTCGCGCTCGTCACGGGCGCGGCGGGCGGCATTACCAGCGCGATCGTGGCCGACCTGGCCGCGGCGGGCTGCGGCGTGTTCTACCTGCTCGACCTCGCGCCGTTGCCGGAGCGCGGCGATCCGCACGTCGCGCTGTTCCGCCAGAGCCGCGACGCGCTCAAGCAGGCGCTGATCGACGGGGCGCGCGCTGCGGGGCAGAAGCCGAAGCCCGCCGAGATTGACCGGCGGATCGCCTCGGTGGAGCGGCAGTCGGCGGCGCTGGCTGCGGTCGAAGCGGTCGAAGCCTGCGGCGGCAAGGCGATCTACCGCAGCCTCGACCTGCGCGACTGCGACGCGGTCGCGGCTGTGATCGAAGAAGTGCGCTCAGACTATGGCCGCATCGACGCGCTGATCCACGCGGCCGGCCTGCTAATCGACAAGACGCTGCCCGACAAGCAGCCGGAGCAGTTCGACCTCGTGTTCGACGTGAAGGCGGACGGCTTCTTCAACCTGCTAAAAGCCGCGCAGGGTATGCCGATTAAGGCATGCGTTTCGTTCAGCTCGGTGGCCGGACGCTTCGGCAACAACGGCCAGTCCGACTACTCGGCCGCGAACGATCTGCTGTGCAAGATGACGCTCGCCATGTCGAGCTGGCGGCCGGAAACGCGCGGCATCGCCATCGACTGGACCGCGTGGGGCGGCATCGGCATGGCCGCGCGTGGCTCTGTGCCGCAGGTCATGGAAGCGCTCGGCGTGGACATGCTGCCGCCGGAGTGCGGAATCCCCACCGTGCGCCGCGAGCTGCTGACTGGCGCAAGCCGCGGCGAAGTACTCGTCGCGGGGCGGCTCGGCGCGTGGCTGGAGGAGCGGGACGAGACGGGCGGGCTGGACCGCGCGAGGGCGGTTGAGGCGCTCGCCGCGCTGCGCCCGCGCTTCCCGGTGATCGGCGCGGTCGTGGCCGCGCCCGCGTACGGCGGACTGCGCATCGAAACCCTGCTAGATCCGCGAGAGCAGCCGTTCCTCTACGACCATGCGCCCGATCCCGGCCAGCCGTGGCTGCCGGGCGTGATGGCGATTGAGGCGCTGGCAGAGGCGGCTGCGCTGGCCGCGCCGGGATACAACGTCGCCGCGGTGGAAGACGTAACCATGTCCGGCGCGTTCAAGTTCTTCCGCAACGAACCGCGCGCGCTGCGCATCGAGGTTCAGGTGCGGCCTGGGTCCGGCCGGGAACTGGTCGCTGACACGATCCTGCGCTCGGTGATGCAGCCGGTTAAGGCCGGGTTGCCCGCCCAAGTGAAGGAGCACTTCGCCGCACGCGTGCGGCTGACTCGCGAGGTCGAGTCTGACGGCAGCAACGCGGCTCCGCCGGAAGGGGGCCAGTTGCCCATTGCGGCCGAGGAGATCTATGCCGCATTCTTCCACGGCCCGGCCTACCGGGTGGTGGAAGCGGCGCGCGTCGACACAGACGGCGCGCTCGCGCGCATGGCGAGCGGCCTCCCGCCGAACGCGTCGCCGGCCGATGCGGAGATGCTCATGGCGCCGCGGCTGGTCGAGCTGTGCTTCCAAAGCGCCGCGCTGTGGAGCCTCAAGACGCGCGGCGCGATGGCGTTCCCCGCGGGGCTGAAGTTGCTACGGGTCTACCGGCAGGAGCCGGGTGGGGACGGGCCGCGCCTGTGGTGCCGGATGCGCGCGCGGGAAGAGGGAGTGTTTGACGGCGAAGTCGTGGACGAACGCGGCGCGCTGTACGTGGAATTGGTCGGCTTCCGGACAGTTGCGCGGCCGGGATGACGAAGCGAGCCGCTGCTAACCAGACGAATTCGCCGAAATTCGTCTGATTAGCAGCGGCTTCGTTTTTCCAATCGACGAACCGCTTTCCTTTGCGCACTCCTTGCGCGATAATGCGGCATTCCGCCAGCGATTCGCAAGGAGGTAACTATGCGACGCACGTCCCGACCCACCCTGTCGTTCACCTTGCTCCTGCTAATCGTCCTGCTCGTCGCCGTGCCGCTGACCGCGGCCGGTCAGGCGCCCGTCCCGGCCGGCGCGCAGCCCGGCCTCAGCGAAACCGGCGAGCCCGCACTCTACCGCGTTGGCAATGTCTCCACGAAAGAAGAACGCACTGCCGTAGCTCGCACGGGCGCGGCGATCGAGGAAATCGGCGCCAACTATGTCACCGTCCGCGCCACGCCGCAGGAAGCGCAACTGATTGCCCGGCTCGGCTTCCCCGTTGACGCCATCTACGGGACCGAGGACTTCCCGCCGACCGATGCGGATTACCATAACTACGCGGAGATGGAGGCGGAAATCAAGGCCGTCGCCGCCGCGTACCCGGCCATCGTCTCCTACTTCACGATTGGTCAGTCTTACGAGGGCCGCGAACTCTGGGCCGCGAAGATCAGCGATAACGTCGCGACCGACGAGGACGAGCCGGAGGTGCTCTTCCTCGGCCTCCACCACGCGCGCGAACACCTGACCGTCGAGATGACGCTGTACATCCTGAACACGCTTGCAAGCAAGTACGGGACCGACGCGCAGATCACCGACCTGGTCAACACCCGCGAGACCTACATCCTTTTCAACGTGAACCCCGACGGCGGCGAGTATGACATTGCGACCGGCTCATATCGTTCGTGGCGCAAGAACCGCCAGCCCAACGCGGGCTCGTCCTACGTGGGCACCGACCTCAACCGCAACTACGGCTATAAATGGGGCTGCTGCGGAGGATCGAGCGGCTCGCCGTCCAGCGACACCTATCGCGGCCCCTCCGCTTTCTCCTCGCCTGAGATGCAGCGCGTGCGCGACTTCATCAACAGCCGCGTGATCGGGGGCAAGCAGCAGATCAGGACATCAATCACGTTCCACACGTACTCGGAGCTGGTGCTATGGCCGTACGGCTACACATATACAGACGTTCCCTCTGACATGACCGTTGACGACCACGACGTCTTTGTTGCGATGGGGCAGTACATGGCCGGCACGAACGGCTACACCGCGCAGCAGGCGAGCGATCTCTACATCACCGACGGCACGTATGACGACTGGGTGTACGGCGTCCACCGCATCTTTGCCTACACCTTCGAGATGTACCCGACCACCTCGAACCCCGGCTTCTATCCGCCTGCCTCGGTTATCCAGCGCGAGACCAGCCGGAACGACGCTGCCGTCCGCTATATCATCCAGCAGGCCGATTGCCCGTATCGCGTCATCGGCAAGGAAGCGACGTATTGCAGCGGCACGCCGCCGCCCGCAGTCCCCGCTGCGCCGTCCAACCTGACCGCGACCGCCGTCTCGACAACGCGCATCGACCTTGCGTGGGCGGATAACTCGACCAACGAGGACGGCTTCAAGATCGAGCGGTGCAAGGGGTCGACCTGCGCCAACTTCGCGCAGATCGCGACGGTCAGCGCGGGTGTCACGAGCTACCAGAACACCGGCCTGAGCCGGAACACGACGTACCGCTATCGCGTGTTAGCTCACAACACGGGTGGTTCGTCGCCGTACTCCAACGTGGCATCTGCCACCACCCCCAAGCGGTAGCCGGAGTTCCTCAGTGTGAGCGCCCCCGCCGGCGGCCGGCAAGGGCGCTCACCGGCACCGCAACGTCGGCCGTCGTTTTCAAGATGATAAACGGCACGACGAACAACTCAACCCGCGAGAACAAGGCCACGAAGAACCCCACGAACACTGCGGTGTAAAGCAGATACACCCGGCTCATGCTGCGGTCGAGCAGCGGATCGATACGGTCAGGCGACAGGCGGCGGATCAGCAGCAGGTCGGCCACAAAGCTGAATGCCTGAAACGCCACGATGCCCGCGAGGCCCGCCAGCAGGACGGGGCCGGGGATTTCGGTCTGCCCGAACAGGAAAACGAACGCGACAATGAACACCGCCAGCACAAGGGTAAACCCCATCGCGACGATCAGGTAGTTGCCGATAAGCGTTGTCCGGTTGCGCGGGGCGACGCTCCGCGTCACGTGGCCGCGCGTGCGCGTCTCCGTCTCGCGGACCGTAGAGTCCATCGTCTCATAGGCCGGGTCCTCAAGCGGCGCCATGATCTGCACGCGCAGCGCAGACAGCACGACCAGCAGGAACGTTTCGAGCAGATAGAGCGCGAGCGCGATCTGCGGGGACTGCCCGCCGAAGACGACGAGGCCGAGCGGAATCGCGTTGACGCCGAGGCCCGCGAGGGCGGACGCAACTGGTTGGAGCACCGTTGGATTCTTCATTGCGCCTCGATGTCAAACGAATGCGGGGAGTATATCACGACGTGAGGCGCGCAGTGGAAGCGCGACGGGAAACGACAACGACATATTTGCGACTTTTGACGTAGACTGTGATACGATACTTGTCGTAGTTCCTCTATGGCGCAATATTAGCGCCGCTGTCCCGAGGTTCCTCAACCATTAGTCCCACAGGAGTCCCACATGCGACGCCTCATAGCTGCTCTGCTCACCGCCGTCCTGGTGGCCGGTGTCTCGCTGGCCTGCCTCGCGCCCGCGGTCGAGGCCGCGCGGCCCAAGCCGACCGCAACCCCGCGGCCCACGTCTACACCCACCCGGACCCGCACCGCGACCCCGACCCGCACTTCCACCGCCGCTCCGACCGCCACTCGCACCCCTGTAACTGCGCCCACTGCGACGCCGACGCGAACCAGCACGGCCACGCCCGCGCCCACCGCAACGACCGGAACCGGTATTGCCATCAACGTGAGTATTGACACGACGCAGGACCGCGCCGCGATCAGCCCGACCATTTACGGGTCGAACGTCGACATGGGCCTCAACCCGCTCACGCTGCGCCGCCTCGGCGGCAACCGCATGACCGGCTATAACTGGGAGACCAATGCGTCGAACGCGGGCAGCGACTGGAATCACCAGAGCGACAACTACATGTGCGGCGCGGTCGGCATCTCGTCGCAGCAGTGCGCGGAGGTCGGCGGGGTCATCACCGGCTGGCACGATCAGTCCATTGCGAAGGGCGCGGCGTCCGCGCTGACGCTCCAGATGGCGGGTTACGTGGCTGCGGACATGAAGGGTCCGGTTAACGAGAGCGAGAAGGCGCCGTCTGCCCGTTGGAACGCCGCGCCATTCGCCAAGGGCAGCGCATTCACGAACACGCCCTCCCTCACGGACGGCAACGTTTACATGGACGAGCAGGCCAACTTCATGGTCAGCCGCTACGGCAATGCGGCCGCGGCCAACGGCGTGAAGGTCTACCTGCTCGACAATGAGCCGGACCTGTGGTCGGGCACACACCCGCGCATCCATCCCGCGCCGGTGGGCGCGGCGGAGTTGATCACGCGCTCTTCCGCGCTGGCGAAGGCCGTCAAGGTGGTCGATCCCGCCGCGGAGGTGTGGGGCTACGAGTCGTACGGCTTCAACGGCTACTACTCGCTGCAGGACGCGCCCGACTGGCCGAGCGTCAAGGGCAGCTACGGCTGGTACGTCGACTATTACCTGGACAAAATGAAGCAGGAGGGCAATGCGGCCGGCAAGCGCCTGCTGGATGCGCTCTCGGTGCACTGGTACCCGGAGGCGCAGGGCGGCGGGCAGCGGATCGTCTTCGGCGGCGCGGGCAACGTCGACACGCAGAAGGCCCGCGTGCAGGCGCCGCGCTCGTTGTGGGACCCGAACTATCACGAAACCAGCTGGATCGAACAGTACTACGGCGACTACCTGCCGCTCATCCCGCGGCTGCAAAGCTCAATCGACGCCTACTACCCCGGCACGAAGCTCGCCTTCACCGAGTTTACCTACGGCGGCGAGGCAGACATCAGCGGCGGCCTTGCGATTGCGGACGTCCTCGGCATTTTCGGCAAGTACGGCGTGCACGCGGGCGCGTTCTGGCCGGTCGAGAGCGACCAGAGCTACGCACGGGCGGCCTATCTGCTCTACCGCAACTACAACGGGAGCAATGGGCAGTTCGGCGCGACGCGCGTCCGCGCGACCGCGGACAACGTGGCCGACGCCTCGGTCTACGCGTCTGTCTCCGGCGCGAACGATAGCGAACTGCACCTGATCGCGCTGAACAAGAACTTCGATCTGCCGACGAACTACACGATCAACCTGGCCGGGCAGACGTACGTCAACGGCGAGGTATGGGCGTTCGACGCGGCCAGCCCGTCGATCACGCAGCGCAGCCCGATCTCGGCCATCAGCAACAACCGCTTCACCTACACCCTGGCCCCGCGGATGGCTGCGCACATCATCCTCCGCGCGTCCGGCGCACCCGCACCCACCCTCACGCCGTCGCCCGCAGTGACCGCTGCGCCCGCCACGGACCTCGTCGTTTACGGTGATGCGCTTGCCAGTGGCTGGGAGAACTGGTCGTGGGACACGGCAGTGAACTTCGCGAACAGCAGCCCGGTTCAGAGCGGCGCGCAGTCCATGTCGGTGACGTACAACGCGGGCTGGGCAGGGCTATCGCTTCGCGCGTCCGCCCCGGTCAACACGGCCAACTACACCGGCATCAGCTTCTGGGCCTACGGCGCGGCAGGCAGCGGCCCGGTGGGCTTCAACATCCAGACCACGGACGGCGGCGCGGCGAGCGCCAGCATCACTTTCACCCCTCCCGCCGGCCAGTGGACGCAATACACGGTGAGCTGGGCGCAGTTGGGGAATCCGGGGCAGGTGGCGCGGGTGAACTGGCAGGAGATGGGTGGGGACGCGAAGCCGATGTGGTTTGTGGATGATGTGAGGCTCCTTGTACGATAGAGGTGCCGGGTTTTGCGCGCTTTGTGATCGCACGACGGAGGGCTAGGAAGACCGACCTGGTGCGCTAACCTAACCGGAGTGGAGAATTCGCCATTTCGCGCGTAGGCATCAGTTCTCGCGCAACCTTACCGCATACACATGCGAGGGAAAATCAGTCGGTTTTCAATGGCCTGCCGTATTCTGGCGTGAGAGCATTTGATGCTCGAAGCCCCTAGCTCTCACGCCGACCGCATGACTGCGCTCCGATTGGCGTTTCGGTTGCCGCCAATATCTCGTTGAGCTATAATCGTCCCGGTCTTGGGTCGTAGCACAAGGAAAGGGTAGCGAGTTGTCTTACCTTCAGAGACTCGATCTAGCGCCAGTAGTCGAACAGCACTGCACACCGGCCGTTACCCTTGTAGATGACGGTGGCCCATGGCGAGTAGCTTTGCTGTAGATATTCATTGTAGTTAAGGGACAGCGGAACCACGCAGGAACGTTCGCCATACCCAACTAGGTCGAAGCTGACCTTAACAGGGAAGTCACGGCCAATCTTGAACCACCATGTCACGTCCTTCGCGTTGCCGTTGACGCGGTACTTAGGCGTACATTCATATCCAGCGGTCGTCGTGCCGCATACAATGACGCTTTGCATGTTCCATCCCGAATTGATCCTTAGCATGTTAGTGTGGTACTGACGGGTGGCCTCGCCCAACTGACTCGATCCTGCGAGCATGGCAGATGCCAGAAGCAGCGCTAGGAGGGTGGTGATCAACCGTCGCGGTCGAAGCAGCATTGCTTTCATGTCAGACTCCTTTCTAGTTGTTTATTCTGGGCCCGGACTTTCGAACTTGGCATCAAGCCGATCTTGCGCCCAGACTCTACGACAATCATTAACCTGCGAACAGGTTACCGATAGTTGGGTCGGAATTCAAGGGCCCTTGCTGTACCAGAAGTGCTCCAGGTAGCCTAGAGTGAGTGGACCACTAATGCACCAGGTGGACCAGTATCCGACGCGAGACGAACCTACCCATGAAGACAGTCAGTCTGGCTGAGACACTTAATAGATACATGACGATGCGTGGCATGGGCAACCTCGCGCTGTCCAATCACGTCAAAGACCAGTTCGAGACGGATTTTGTCCCCAAGACCAGCATTCAGCACTGGCGAAATGGGAGTTCCAAGACGGTGCGCGACTGGCGGCAGTTGGTAGCGATCGCTCATGTGCTCGGCTTCCAGCGGCAGGAGCTTGAAGATCTATTGCGCCAGAGCAACCATCCGCGGCTTCCAGAACTTCGTGAACGCGCATCTGGGGAATTTGTTAGAGTGATTGATCAATGGCTCCAGGTAGAGGCAACGCAGTCGATAGTTGTGGAGGAAGTCCTTCCGAATACAGCCCTTTTGGAAACGCTGCCCGGCGAGCAGATACTCGTCCAGAGCTCCGGCTCATCAGGGCAGCGCTACAAAACTGATCTTTCGCGTGGTTTCGGTTTCTTGGCGGCGCTGGCCGTAGTGTTTCTGGTGGTGTTCTGGATTCAATCTCGAAGCGCGGCCCCGCGCGGATGGCGCGCGACGGGAATGGGCAATGACGATGTGGACATGATCATGGTTAACGACCAAATCATTGGGGCAACGTACCGAACATATCGTATGGGCTGGGTTGATCTTTCAGAAGTCTTACACACGCCAAACGACGTCATCTCGCTAGTTCATCTCAACGGCCCGGGATCGGGTGAGTGGGCGTTCGAGATAGACTATAATGGTGAAACGCGGTGGCAAAGTCGAGGCAGATCGCACAAGAGCTATTGGGTGACCGTGGTAGACCAGTTGGTGCTTCTTAATAACGGTGACCTGCGGCACATCGATTCTCCCAATTCGGCTCCCGAGAGTTCCCGATGGAGCGTGCGTATCGACGCAGTCGACATCGGCATCTTGTTAGTTAACGGACACATCGCTGCAGGAGCCTACGGGGTTGGATCTGGCAGGTTTCCTGAACAGGACATCACGCAATACATTCGCTCAGATCAGGAGAATCGGCTCGAGCTGGTAGTGTGGAATCCTCAGCGACGTTACGCGTATAACATTGAGATTATTAGGGACGATCAGGTCGTCTGGCAAGATGTCGCCCAGCTAGTGCGTACGGACTTGCGCCAACTGCGAGCGGCATGCATCATCGTCCGCCAAGCAGGTGATATCGTAGTGTGCGAGTAGTCGTAGTACCTTACATTCGGTTCCTCTCGGCGTTCTAAATAGGTAGCACAAAGTTCGTGGTACTATTCCGTGCCTCTGTTCTGCTAAAAAGTGCCAAGGACTTTGTGTCACCTACTTTGACGCCACACCAGTAGGCAGGCGTGCGGCAAGTAGATTGAGGTGCCGGCTCCTGCGCACACTATCATGGCTAGTACTGGAAAGCTTCTGCTCATAGCGACATTGCAAACGTTTGTCTGCTCTTCAATGGAGACACACGGACGGCTTAACGATAAATCGGCGACGTCACAGCGTCGCCGATTTTATAGTGAGTCGCCAGGGACTCGAACCCTGAACCCTCTGATTAAGAGTCAGATGCTCTGCCAATTGAGCTAGCGACCCGGATTGCGTGCGCGCTAACGCGCTTACGAACTGCATTATATGCGTCCGGCTGCGATTGGTCAAATCAAGGGGCATCTCTCCCTAAATCATCCGATCTTGCGATCACCCATTGCGCGCGCCTTGCCGGTGTGCTATCATCTTCTCGCACAGCGGAGGTGACCATGCCTGCCCACTTGCCCACCCGTGTCCCGGCGCTCTTGATCCTCGCCAGCTTGCTCCTTGCGGCCGTCGCCGCGCCTGCCGTCGCGCTCCAGCCCGTTGACCCGGAACAGGGCGAGCGGCTTACGCGGGCTGCGCTGGCGCCCGCGGACGTCACAGCATCCATCTGCCAGCTTGACCTGAGCGGCCCTAACGACACGCCGCTCGATGCAGTAATGAAGGACTTGAACAAGTATTGCCGCGACGATCTCAATACGTCGGGCAAAATTCCCATCCGTTGGAACTGGGACGAGCCGGTCGATGCGACGGGCGAAGTCGTCACCGCTTGCGCACTCTTCGACACTGACAACAACGGCAACGTCGACCTCAGCTTCTGCGTAGATGCGACGAGACTGACCGGCGGCCTCATCGACACGTCGCGCTCCCTCTTCCAGTGCGACGACACTGACCCGCGGCGCTGTCTCAACCAGGCTCCGGGCGGGCTGAGCCTTAACACGACGTGCCAGGCGGCCATCCAAACGGCCGATCCGTTCGACCCCGGTCTCTATCCCTCCGGGGGCGATGCCTTTCCTAACGACACGGTGGCAGAGTGCCAGATCGTCCCGGTTGACATCGGCAGCGCGGCGACGAAGTTGCTCGATGTCTGCTCATACACTGCGAATACGGCGAACGGCGATGTGGTCGACTGCGTCAACTGGCAGCAGCCCGGTGAGAACACGCCAACTCCCACCGCCACGTTCACGCCCACCGCAACCGCAACGGCGAGCAACACGCCGACTGCCACACCAACCGCCACGAACACTGATGCGCCAACGGCGACGGCCACCAGCACGCCGACACCTACAGCGACGGATACGCGCACCCCAACGGCGACGGCCACCAGCACAGCCACGCCGACCGCGACAAGTACCCATACACCGACGGCGACAGCTACCAGCACACCGACGGCGACTGCGACGAACACACATACGCCGACCGTAACCGCTACGGATACCCCTTCGCCCACACCAACCCCGTCCGCTACTGACACGCCGTCTGCCACGCCAAGCCACACGCCGACCGCCACTCCAAGCGAGACCCCATCTGTCACCCCGACGGCATCCGGCACTTCGACCGAGACGCCCAGCCCGACCCCGTCGCCCACCGAGACCGAAACGTCCACTGCAACATCAACCGCGACCGGCACGCCTACGGTCACAAACACGCCGGTCGATACAGCAACGCCCACCCTCACTCCAACGCCAGGCAACACACCGACCGCAACGCTCAGCCCGACACCGACTTTCACGCCCTCGCCGACTCTGTCGCCAACACCCAGGCCAACACGCGTTTCTTATTTGCCCGTCGTGCTGCGTCAGCCGACACCGACGGCCACGCCCACCGCCACAGCCAGTTTTACGCCCACACCCACCTCGACACCGACCGCGTCGGGCACGCCCACAATAACCCACACCCCGTCCATCACGCCCACCGCGACGCGGAACCTTACCCCTTCCGTGACGCCCACGCGGACCGCAACGCTCGCGCCGCTACCCCCGGTTGTCGCGCCAAACGGGATAGACGTCGACGACCTGGTGGGGCGGCTTTACGTCACGAGCAAGACGACGAACAGCCTGGTCATCATCGACCCGTTGACGGGTAGCATAGTCAAGACGACGACGGTCGGCCGCGCGCCCTTCGGCGTCGCTGTTAACCGAGTGACGGGCAAGGCCTACGTCGCCAACTTCACGGATGCGACGATTTCGGCGGTGAACTCGAGCGGGACCGTTTTGAAGACCATCGCGGTATCGACCGGAGGCTTCGGGGAGCCTGCTTTCGTGGACGTTCACGAGGGCCGCAACCGGATCTACGTGACGCTCAACACAGGCGGCGGGGTCGCGGTGATCGACGGCGCCACCGATACGCGGCTGACAACCGTGCCGACGTGCGCGGGCGCGTTCGGGCTGGCGGTCGATGAGGAACTGGACCGGGTCTATGTGTCGTGCCGGGTGGGCCGGTCGATCCAGGTGATCGACGCCAAGACCCAGACGCTGCAGCCCGGCCTGGCCGTGTCGCTCTCCGGCGAGCCATACGCGCTGGCCTTCGACACTGCGGCCCGGCGACTGTATGTTTCGTACGCGCCCGAAAGCGGCAACCCGCGCCAACTGCTCGCCTACCGGGCCGCGACGGCTGGTCTCTCCTCGGCGGGCGGCATCCTTATCGGCAACGGCGGCCCGAACGGCGGCGCGGGCGTGGCGGTGAACCCACTCACCGGAAACGTCTTCGTGACCAACAGCCAGGACGACACTGTAACGATCCTCGACGGTCCCACGCTGCTCCCATTGATCACGCGGTTCACTGGCGACGATCCCGGCCCGGTAGCTGTCGACCCAGTACTGGGCTGCGCATACCTCGGCATGCGCAGCGGCAATTGGCTGCTGGTCATCACCGACGCATACTAGCGATGCGGCAGAACCAGGCCGCTGCGAGTTGCGCGAATTTCGCCGAAATTCG
>CAZPTI010000148.1:0-12143 GCA_964588925.1 uncultured Anaerolineales bacterium
CCTAGTGACTCGGCCAACGTGAACAGCCGCGTACCGGCTGCCACATGGCGGGCGTTTGCGGCAGCGCCAAGGGTGCTGCCGTTGGCCGAGCCTTTCACCTCAAAGCTCACCATGCCACCCGGGGTGCTCATCTGGCGCTGGGCCAGTTCGTATTGTGGGTGGGACGGTAGGCCCGGGTAATGGACACGCGCAACCTTGGCGTGCCCCTCCAGGTATTGCGCCACCGCGAACGCGTTCTCGGAATGCGCCCGCATCCGCACGGGGAGCGTCTTAATCCCCCGCAGCACCAGAAAGCAATCCAGTGGGCCCGGCACGCCGCCCGTTGCGTTTTCAAGGTAGGCAAGGCGCTCGTACAGCCCTCGGTCGCGCAGCACTACTGCACCGCCCACCACGTCCGAATGGCCGCCGAGGTATTTCGTCGTGGAGTGAACCACGATGTCAGCCCCAAAGGTTAGCGGTTGCTGCGCGAAGGGTGTGGCAAAGGTGTTGTCCACGACGACCAGCGCATCCTGTTGGTGCGCGAGCTTGCTGATTGCCGAAACATCGGCCAGTCGCAGAAGCGGATTAGTTGGAGTCTCAAGCCAGACCAGCCGCGTGCTCGGCTCTACCACCGCTCGTTCGACCGCAGCGAGGTCGGTGGCCTCTACAAAGGAGAAGCGCAAGCCGAAGTCCGCCCAGATGCGTTGGAAGAGCCGGTGCGTGCCACCATAGACGTCATTACCGGCAACAACGTGGTCACCAGGGCGTAGTAGACGGATGACTGCGTCTGTCGCAGCCATTCCCGAGGCGAACGCGAGGGCGTGCTGGCCGGACTCGAGGGCCGCCAGGCACTGCTCCAGCGCGTACCGCGTGGGGTTGCTCGTGCGCGAATACTCGTACCCCCGATGCGCGCCAACATCCTCCTGGGCATACGTAGAGGTCAGGTAAACCGGCGTCATGACTGAGCCGGTCGTGGGATCCGGAACCTGTCCTGCGTGGATAGCTAACGTCTCGAACCGCATCTGCCTCAAGTCGTCCATTCGTCGAACATCCCATAGATGTGTTTGCTCAAGTAGCGGTCGGCGCCGTCCGGGAAGACGGTCACGACGAGTCCGGCTGTGTCTGTCCGTTTGGCAATCTCGCGCGCAGCGTGCGCTGCTGCGCCGGCCGACGACCCCACCAGCATCCCTTCCTGGCGTGCGAGCGCGTACACGGCCGCATGCGCATCTTCGTCGCGCACGACGACGACCTCGTCGATCAGCGCACGGTCGAGGACGGGGACCGCGGAAACCTTGTCCACGCCGATGCCTTCCGTTTTGTGCGGCCCCTGATAACCTTCGCCGAGCGCAGCGCCGTACGGCTGGACCAGGACCGCGCGCAAGTCCGAGCGCCGCTCCTTCAGGTAACGGACGGCGCCGGTGAACGTCCCTCCCGAGCCCGCGCCGATCACCACCGTGCGCACCTGTCCGGTCGTCTGCTCCCAGATCTCGGGTCCCGTACTGGCATAGTGCGCGGCGGGGTTGGCCGGGTTGGCAAACTGTTGCATCAACACGGCTCCCGGCGTCCGCGCCATGATCTCGCGCGCCCGGTTGAGCGCGCCCTCCATCCCTTCGCTCGTCGGCGTGTCCAGAACCTCGGCGCCGAGCGCGCGCAGTAGCTCGCGCTTCTCCCAGCTAAATCGCTCGGGAATGACGAAAACCGAGCGGTAGCCGAGCACCGTAGCGGCCAGGGCCAACCCAATGCCCGTATTGCCAGCCGTCGCCTCGACGACCGTGCCGCCGGGACGCAGCTCGCCGGACGCCTCCGCCGCGCGCACCATCGCGATGCCGATGCGGTCTTTCACGCTTCCACCGGGGTTGAGATACTCAAGCTTTGCGGCCAGCCTGGCGCCGTGGATAGGCGGCTGATAGCGATCGAGCGCCACCAGGGGCGTCTGGCCGATGCAAGCGAGCAAGTCCGTGACCATGCCTCCGCACTTGGAAACCTTTCGTACCATCGTTTGAGAACTTCGCTCCTTTGTTATGTGATCAGTCACGCTGTGATCTATCCGATACCTTTTACTCGGATACCGTCTTGCCAACGGCAATGGTCGCCAAACCCCGGAACGCGAAAGCATGCAGTGCTCGGCAACCTCCCTGGCGGCTGAGGAGAACTGCATGCGAAACGGGCATGCACGCATCTGAACCAGGAGCGTTTCCGTCCGGCTAACCGTATTAACTCGTGGCCGGTGAAGCAGCCAGCCCTGCGCGATTGCGCCGGAAGAGCGCCAGCAACGCCGGCGCGGTGATCACGAAGGCGATGATGCTGATGATCTGCGCCTGGTTCAGCCCGAACGCAACCGTGAGGTAGGAACTCCAGAACGTGATGAAGAACCGGCCGACCGAGTAGAGCGCGACGAAGATCAGGAACAGCGCGCCCGAGGGCAGGTCCCGCTTCCGCAGCCGCCACAGCACGGCAAAGATGCTCAGGTTCAGGATGATCTCGAACACCGGCGTCGGCGTGTAGTAGACGCCGAGCTGCGGGACCATTGCGCCGGGATTGGTGTAGGCGAACCCGAACGGCCCTGTTGTCTCTCGGCCCATCGCGTCGCCCGTAATGACGCACGCCAGGCGGCCGACCGCCATGCCGAGCGCCGCAGCCGGCGCGATCGCGTCGAGAATGAAGCCCACGTTGCGCCGCTTCAGTAGCGCCCAGACTCCCACCGCCAACACCGCGCCGATCACCGCGCCCCAGATCGCCAGCCCACCTTCCCAAATGTAGAGCGCCCGGATCGGGTTTGTCGCGTACTCATCACCCCAATGATCGATGACGTGGAACAGCCGCGCGCCAATGATGCCGAACGGCAGCGCCAGGAAAACCAGGTTGCTGAATTCGTCCTCAGCCAGCCCGCGCCGCCGGGCTTCCTTCGTCGCCAGCCAGAGCACGACGCCGATGGCCGCCACGACGATCAGGCTGTACCAGCGGATCGCGAAATGCCCGCCGAAGCGGAACAGGATGGGATCGATGCCGATTTGGATCACTGCGCGTCTCCTTACTTCACGGACCACTGAAATTGTCGGTCGGGAATCCCGCCGATACCGGCGAGGTTAAGTTGCAACGACTTCGGCGTCGCGCCGGCCGGCGCCTCGAATGTCAGGCTGCCCTCGCGGTGATGGCCGCCGGCGGCCCCGTTCCAGCTCTTGGCCGGGTAGACGCGTCCCTGGTCGTCAATCAATGTGGCGATTTTGGTCATGTCATAGTCAAGCTCGACGCTGTGGGTGTTCATTACCACATCGAAGATCAGCGTCGCGGCCGTGCCCCCGGCGGGCGTCACTTCGACCGTCACGGCGCCGGCCGCATCCGAACGGGTCTCAGGAGGCAGCGCGATCATGCCCGCATCGGCCCGCGCCGCGGCCGATGCAATTCTAGTCAACTCGGGCGCCAACGAAGTACCTGGCTGCGCACCCTGAGCCACAGAGCACGCGGTCGCAATCAGCGCCAGCAGCGAGAGCGCAATAAGGGCAGGGAACAATCTGATCCGCATAGCTTCTCCTTCTCCTCAAGACAAAGCCCTCACGCTAGAGAATCGGCCGACGCTGGAGCGCATGAGCCTGTGCTAACTTTGCGAACGGTGTAGGCCATATACCCGATGCCAATTGCAGTCATGAGCAGGGCTGCCAACATAATCCAGTCCCGGTATTGATCCAGGAAGACCGCGGCTGCCGTCAGCCCGAGGAACGGCAGAACGTCGGCCAGATGGTGGGCGCAGCAGGCGGCCATCGCGGCCGTCGAAGTAACCCCACTGCCGACCGGCACGGCCGTCGAGGTTCCGCGCTGAATACTGGCGCGTAAGTGAACGAACAAGCCGACCTGAATCCCAAAGCCGGCCGTAATCAGGCCAACAAACCAGGCGTCCTGGCTAAACTGCTCAAGCGCATGGCCTGGTGACTGGGCGATGCTGAGGATCAGGAGGTAGACCGCGAGCAGCACCAGCGCGCCGGCAATGCCGGCCAGGATCGGGATTCTCAGCGACCGCTCCTTTAGCATCTCTTCGATGGTTGGCGTCGCAGCATGGTCGGCGATTTCGTCCCGCGGGGCAGCTTCGTAGCCCGCGGCGGCGACTGCGCCCATCATGCGGAGGATGTCCGCCTGGTCAGGGTTGTAGACGACCTCTGCGGTGCCTCCGCCGAGGTCAACCGTTGCGCGTTCGACGCCCGGCACGGAACGCAGCGCGTCTTGCGCGGTGTGCGCGCAGCCCGCGCAGAACATCCCTTTGATAGTAAGTGTGGTTTCAGCCATAGCTCGTTATCCTCCCGAGCCCTACAAGCAACTCGTGATGAGCTTATCAGAGTGCTTTGCCGCGCGAATGCGCCATTCAGGGGGTTGTCGAGACGGTATTTTCGCCCGCTTGCCCTTCACGCGCGCCTGCCACGGCTGAGCCAGCCGCGGCACGTTCGATGAGCGGGAAGATGAAGAAGATCACTGCGAACGCGGCGAGCAGCCCCGTCACCAGGCGCATCAGCGAGTTAAAGGACCCCCAAGCATCGCCTGAATAGAAGTTGGGCGGGAAAATGTTGCCCGTCACGACCGCCAGCCAGGCGTTCGTTTCGCGGAAGCCCTGGCCGATCCCCCACAGGTCGCTGATGGCGTGGCTGAGCCCGTCCACGGTCATCGGGAGCAGCAAGAACAGCGCCGCTTTCCAACTCAGGCCGCGCGCGCCAGCGAGGCTGTTCTCACTTACCATTAACCGCGGTCGGACCAGGGCATAGACCAGGCCGAGGATGAACCACCCGCCGTAGAAGCTGACCATGCGATCGCTCCACGCCACTTTCCAGCCTACGTCAGCATTCCCGACAAACCGCCGCAACTCGAACATGTCGTTCGACAGGCTGCCGATGCGCTGGATATCGGCCAGCGGCGGGGTCAGTTGGTTGCCGAAGAGAAACCAGCTCCGCTCAGGGAGCTGGTGACAGAAGAACCCGTACACGAAATAGACGGCCCGGCCGGCGTATTCCCAGCCGAGCCGCATGAAGACCGGCGCCAGCCAGGGGGCAATCACCCACACGCCGAGCGCGACGTTCGCGATCAGCAGCCAGTGCCTTACCAGCCCGTCGATCGCCTCGGAGATCTGCTGCGCGGTCGTTAACCGGCCGCGTTCCGCCGACGTCTGGGCCGCTCGCCTTGCTCGCGTTTCCATGCGCATCCTGCTCCAAAGGGTTGAGCCTACTTCACCGTTCGGCAGTGTCGCGCTGAACACGCAGCGGGCAACGCGCCAAATTGCGGGTCGCGAGATGGTAAGATGGCCGATGCAATACGGCAGCGTTCGCGCTATCCTGTGCGCATGTCCAAACATTTCTCTCTACTTCTTATGGTTCTGCTGCTCAGCAGCGTGGTTTTGTCCGGGTGCGGCGCGAGTGACGCCGCCGGGAACGCTAATATGGCCATGGCCCCGGTCTCAAGCTTGCCGCAGGAGATGCAAAAAGCGCCCGCGACGGTCCGCGAATCCTACCAGTTCGCAGTCGCGAACCCGGCCGCGCTGGAGAACGTGCCGTGCTACTGCGGCTGCGGCTCCATCGGCCACACCAGCAACCTTGACTGCTTCGTTCAAGAGTTCGGCTCTGACGGCAAGGTCCTCGCCTTCGATGATCACGCGCTGGGCTGCAGCCTTTGCATCGACATCGCGCAGGATGTCATGAAGATGACCAGGGAAGGCAAATCGCCGACGGACATCCGTCAAGCGGTGCTGGACGCCTACAGCAAGTTCGGCCCGGCCAACCAGTAATGCTCGTCGTGACAGCACCACTGACGCCCACGCTGCGGAACGTGTTGACCAAACGGCAATGGCTGGCAGGAGGCCTGACTCTGGCGCTAGTTCTGTTCGCGCTGCTCGGGCCGTTGCCCATTGCCGGCGTGACGCCGCAAGCGCGGACGATCGAAATCACCGCCAGCCAGTGGAACTTCCAGCCGGGCACCCTGCGCGTTAACCGTGGGGACACGTTGACGATCGATCTGGAGTCGGTGGACGTCGTCCACGGGCTGTTCGTCGACGGCTATGAGGTCAAGACCGTAGCGGAGCCGGGCCGACCGGGCGCGCTGACCTTTGTGGCGGATCGCGACGGCGCGTTTCACTTCCGCTGCTCGGTCCCGTGCGGCAACCTGCACCCCTTCATGATCGGCAAGCTGGTAGTCGGGCCGAATCTCACCTGGGTGCGCGGGGTGGTTGCGAGCGTTCTTGCGACCCTCGGCGCGTTAGCCGTTTTCTGGAGACGTTGAGTGACGTCCTCTCTCAAAGCTACGGTTGCCACTGTGACCGCGAAGCCGGCAACCTCGCCGCCGGGTCACGTAGTCGTCGATCCGGTGCCCAGCGCACCGGTGGCGCTAACTGCGTCCGGCAATGGGATTGCGCTCTCCGATATTCCCTTTATCGGGTGGCTGCTGCGCGGCCGATGGTTCCAGTGGGGCGCGACGGTCGTTACGCTGGCCGTCTTCCTCGTCGTCATTCTGACCGGCCTGTTCGGCACGCCGGCCGGCAACCACAACTTCGGCATCATTTACGTCTGGCTGGTGTGGTGGGCCATCCTCAAGCTGTTCCTGATCCCGGTCTTTGGCCGCTTCTGGTGCAGCGTCTGCCCGATCCCTGCACCCGGCGATTGGCTTCAGCGCCGCGCTATGATCACCCCGCGGTCTGGCAGCAAGCTCTACACCTATGCCACCACGCTGCTCCGCAAGGCATCGCGGCCGGGCGCTATCGGGCCGAGGGCGGCCCGCCCGTGGCCCAAGTTCCTGCGCAACATCTGGGCGCAAAACTTCGGCTTCCTGGCCGTCGCCCTGTTTTCGGCGCTGATCTTGACCAGCCCGCTCATCACGGCGCTCGTCCTGATCCTCTTTATCGTGGTCTCGCTAGTCGTGAGCCTGCTGTTCGAGCGCCGCGCGTTCTGCCGTTATCTATGCCCCATCGGCGGCTTTTGCGGCGTATACGGACAGGTGGCGCCGATCGCCGTGCGGATCAAGGACCCGCAGGTCTGCGCGACGCACACGCAGAAGAACTGCTACACCGGCAGCGACCTGGGCTACGGGTGTCCCTACTTTAACCTGCCGCAGAAGCTCGATACAAACGTCTTGTGCAGCATGTGCGGCGAGTGCTTGCGTACGTGCGACCGGGACAACGTGGCACTCTACCTGCGCCTGCCGGGAACCGACCTGCTCAACACCCGCGGGCGCAGGCTGGACGAGGCCTTTAACGGCCTGATGATGCTGGCTGCGGCCTTCGTCTATTCAATTGTGCTGATTGGCCCCAACGGCTGGCTTAAGATGACCGCGCGCGCGGTTGGCACGCCAGCGTGGTTCGCGTTCGCTGCGGTGCTGCTGGTCTTCTGCGGAGTGCTTGTGCCGGGGCTGTTCTGGCTCTGCGTGCAGGCGGGGAAGTTGCTCAACGGACGGACGGGCGTGGCAGATGCAATCAGCCAGCCGACACGCGGCAAGAAAGTGGACAGTTTATTTGCGGCCTATGCGACCGTACTCGTGCCGCTGGGGCTAGCGGTCTGGATCGCGTTCACGCTGTCCTTCACGCTCACCAACATCTCCTACGCGTGGCCGGCGCTCTCGGACCCGTTCGGCTGGGGCTGGGACCTGTTCGGAACCGCGCACATGGAATGGACCCCTTACCTGACCGGCGTCGTTTCATACTTGCAGATCCCCGTGCTGATTGTAGGATTGGTGGCGGCGGTGGCGCTGGCGCTGCGGACTGCGCACCAACACGAACAGCGACCCGTCGCTGCCATGCCGGTGAGCCTGTTCTGCGCGGCGTCCGTGGTGGCGCTGCTGACTTTGTATATGGCGTAACGGATCGTGAAACGACGCGAGTTGTTGGCTCTAGTGGTGGTGTTAGTTGTAGTGATCGGGCTGCCGGTCGCACTGTTCGGCTACCGGGCACTGCAGCAACGCCCCGCTCATAACGGCGGCCGGGTCATTGACATCGCTGCGCGCGTGCCTGAACAGGGCGGCTTTGTCCCGGACCGTATTACGCTTCGAGTGGGCGAGACGGTCAGGTTGCGCTTCAGCTCGCCGGACGTGCTCCACGGACTGACAGTTCCCGGACTCGGTGTTAACATCGAGGAAATCTTGCCCGGCAAGCCGGTCGAGGTGGAGATCACGCCCGAAAAGCCGGGCCGCTACGCGTTCGCGTGTATCCGCTGGTGCAGCCTGGATCACTGGCGAATGCGCGGGGTGATCGAGGTCGAAGGCGCGCCCGTGGAGGCTGCGCCGACTGACCCGCCGCCACTCTATCAGCAGCTTGGCATCGATCTGGACATGATGCCGCCGACGCCGCAGGCGCTGCCCGCAAGCCAGCCGTCCGCGGCGGCGGGCGCGCAACTCGGCGTCAGCCTGCCGCAAGCATTAGACGATCCAGCCACGCGCCGCGCGCTGTCGCCAGCCGACGCGTTCCAGATGCTGCGCCGGGATCCTGCCAACCAGGCACTGAGCGACGATGGCGTGTGGAACCTGGTGGCGTGGGCGTGGTTGAAGGACACGCCGCCGGCGCAACTGGCGAGAGCGAAGGAGTTCTATAGCCGGGATTGTGCCGCGTGCCACGGCGAGGGCGGCAAGGGCGACGGCGTGGCGGGCGAGAACTTGCCGGGCATGTCACAGATGGACCCAATGATGCCCGCGGGGCCCGCCGACTTCACAAACGCCGGACAGCAACTGGCCGAAAGTGACGCGTTCCTTCAGGGGAAAATGCTGCGCGGCGGGATGGGTACGGGGATGCCGGAATTCGGCTCGCTGTATACCGACGACGAGCTCTGGGCTATGGTGGTCTACCTGCGTCGCTTCCTCTTCGGCCAGTGAAAGTGCCTTGAGCAAGAAGGACTGCGATTAGATCTGCGCTTGACGCCGCGTTGTCCAGGGACAAGAAGCGGGCAAGCCGTAATGATCAATCGGAGTTAACACGGCGTGCCGAAACGCATATGATCTACCTCGTAGCTCGTCGTTAAGGTCGCTTGCGCTGTTGCGCTTCTAAGTTCAGCTCCACTCAATTGACCAGGAGCGCGGTGAAATACATGATCGCCAGCCCGGCCAGAAACCCTGCAACGTTGATCCACGAGTAAAGCGAGGCGCCTTCCTGGTCGGCATAGCCCTTCAGCAGGCCGGTGACTTCCACCAGCACCTGCCAGATCGCGCCGACGCCCATGCCGAGGAAGATGCTCGCCAGCAGTGGCGAAAAAGCAAAGCCGCCGATCCAGGCGCCCAGGATCGCCGGCGCGCCCGCCAGCAGCGCCAGTCCGAGGAAAATCAGGACCGACGGGGCCGGGGTGGACTCCGCCGTGTCTGCGTCGCGCTTCTTCCCAGGCACGAGGGGCGCGGCGATTCCGACGCCTTCGGTGATGTTATGCAGCGTGAAGCCGATGACCAGGAACGAGCCGAGCGCGGCTTCCCCCAGCGCAAAGGCCGCGCCGATGGCAAGCCCTTCGCCCAGGTTGTGCAGGCCGATGCTGAAGGCAATCAGGGCGGCCAGGTACAGGCCGCGGCGGGCGGGCGATTGTTCAGCCGCGCCTTTGCGACGGCCGGAGCCGATCGCCAGCAGCGCCAGCCAGGTGAGGAGCGCGGCGAAGAGCACGAGCGGGATGCCCTGGAAGGCGCCGGGGAGCGCGCCCGCCACCTCGAAGGCTTCAAGCAGCGTGTCCACGAGCAGGAATACCAGCAGCCCCAGCGTCAGCGCGAGGATTGCGCCCAGCCACTTGCGGCCCATCCGTTTCATCACCGGATACCACATAAGCCCGAGCGCGACCGGGATGATCCCAACGTAAACCCCCAGCAGGCCGTAGGCGAGGAACTCGCGCGCCCCAGGCCGGGGCGTCTCGGTGGCGATGGCAACCTGTCCGTCGAACGTCACGCCGGTGGAGGTGACGATCCGCAGGACATTTGGCTCGGCTTCCACCCACGGATAGGGCACGCGCAGCACCGCCCGGCCCAGGCGAGGCAACGTCCCGGCCGGTGTGATGTCAAACTGCCAGTACGCGTCGTCCACCATCACCTGCGCAATCGTGACCGGGTCAGGCCCGCCGTTGACCAGGTGCGCCTCAAAGCCGGCGGGCGTTACGGCGATCCGCTCAAAGGTCAGGTTCTCGATGGGCGGCAAATCCGCGCGGAACATTGCCAGCGGATTCCCGAACGCAAACACGGCCAGCATCAACGCCAGCGCGATCAACGGGATCAGTCCCGACACCCACAGCGGCAGCCCGCCGCCTCTGGTCAACTCTCGCTCCGATGTAGTCATCGCGCTACCTCCCCGTCAGCCCTCACACCGTCGCTTCGAAAAAGCCCATCCAGCCTAACTCGGCCAGCTCGCTCTGGTGCGCGTGGAACATATACTGGCCCGGATACTCCAGGACGAACTCCAGAACGTGGCGCTCACCCTGGCCCATGAGGACATTGTCCGTAAACTCGTACCGTTCGAGGTCGGTCCCGGTGCGATAGAGGCGGTACATACTCGCGTGCAGGTGGAACGAATTGATCGGGTCAAACTCGGTTACATTCACCAGGTAGACGCGGATCGTCTCGCCGACCTTGACCTGAATCGGGTGTCTGGCGTAGTGGAAGGCGACCGTGTTGACCGCATAAATCTCGTTCTCGTTGTCGAAGTTCGTGTCGAAGCCGTTCATCACCATGACCATTTCACGCGCGGCAGGGCGGCCTTGCGGGGGATCAATGATAAACGCGCCATATAGACCCTTGTGGATGTGGCGCTTGAGCGGCATGACGTGGCAGTGGTACAGGTGCAGTCCGAAGGGCTTTGCCTCGAACTCGTACACGAACTCACCGCCGGTCGCCACGATGGGCGTCACGCCGTCCATGCTCGGTGGGTGGACGCCGTGGAAATGGATGGTGTGGGGCATCGACGAGGCGTTCAGGAATCGGAAGCGCAGCAGGTCGCCCTGCCGGCAGCGGAAGGTCGGGCCGGGAACCTGACCGTTGTAGGTCCAGGCGGGGAAGAACACTCCGGGCGCCACCTCGATCTCTTTATCTGCCGCGTAGACATCCCATTCCCGCACGGTGCGCCCGTTGGCATCCACGCTCTCGCGTCCCCAGTCGAACGTCTCCAGAAACTGCGTCGGATCGAAGTCCTGCAGGTTGACGTCGCCGACCAAGCCGCTGTTGTCGCCGTGGAGCATAGCGCCGGTGGCCGCCGCGGCCACCGGCGCGGTTTCCTCGTGACCCGCTACCGGCGTATGTGCCTGCGCCCCGACACCACGCGCGGCCAGCAGGGCCGCGATCCCTCCGCCCACGGCGCCGGCTGCCAGAAATTCACGCCGGCTCAAACCCTTATCTCGTCTCACTTAGACACCTCACGCCTATGATTTCGATGTCACCGCGCTGGCGCGTCTTCTATCACGACAAAAACCGAATCTGTGACGCCTTGGCCCAACGCGCAGACGGCCGGCGGCTTGAGCAGTCGAACATATAACGGACCCTCGAAGGGCGCGCGCTCGGTGACTTCAAGCCGCGCGCCGACGACCAAGCCTAGCTCACTCAGGTAGCGTAGGAGGGCCGGGTCTTCGTCGAACACCCGCCGCACCCGCGCGGGCTGTCCGGGCGGAAGGTTGGACAGGCTCATGTCGTCCAACGCTTCGACCGTGCCGTCGCGGCCGGGGATCGGCGCGCCGTGCGGGTCGCGCGCCGGTTCGCCCAGATACTGCGCGATGCGCTCTTCCATTTCCTCGGAAATAACGTGTTCCAGCCGGTGCGCCTCGTCGTGCACCTTGTCCCATGTGTAGCCCAACGCGACGCTGAGGAAGCTCTCGAGCAGCCGATGGTGTCGCACCACTTCGAGCGCGGCCTTCTCGCCGGCCTCCGTAAGTTGCACGCCGTGGTAACGCTCATACGCCACCAAGTCCCGCTCGGGGCCGGCGAGCCGCTGCAGCATCTCCGTGACAGATGCCGGGCTGACGCCGAGCCGCTGCGCCAGCCAGGTTGTTGTGACGCGTTCGTCACGCCGCTCGCGCTGCGCCTCATAGATGGCTTTGAGGTAATCTTCCTCTGCATGCGTTCTCATTTGGCGTTCCGTAATATGAATTCAGGTTGACCTAAACCTTCGTTAAATAGTATCATAATAATCATCTAAATGTCAAGGGGTTATTGACAGGCTTCCTGATGTTCGTGCCTGTGATGGAGGTCGGGCGCGTGAG